>NZ_JAIHOM010000058.1 GCF_026130165.1 Spirulina subsalsa FACHB-351
CCCGCTCCCCTGCCCCCCTCCTCATTACCCAATTTATGCGTGTTCCCCTCCCCCAATTTGCCACCGACGACCGACCTCCTGAACATATTGCCGAAGTGATCGAAACGACGACAACGGAGTTTCTGGCGCAATGTTTAGATCCCGAAGAATTAAATTTTCCCCTCATGCCCCCCTTTGGCAGTTGGGTAAAGACTTGGGACGAAGAATCCGGCAATAAAATCTTTGGCATTGTCACCTATGCCACCACGTCCCCGATTGATTCGGTTCACCGGGCGCGAGCGCTCGGGTTATCGTTAGAAGAATTACGATCTGAACAGCCCCAAATCTTTGCGATGCTCAAAACCGAATTTCGGGCGGCTTTAGTGGGCTTTGAAACGCCTCCTAGGGGCAATAACGGCTTATCTGGTGGCTTGGGCATGATGTTCCAATATTTGCCCCCTCGCCCCCCTCAAATTCATCAAGGGGTGTATCAGTGCGATCGCCACGAAATCATCGCCTTTACCGAAAACCTAGACTTCCTGCGCACCCTACTCCAAGTCAACAACGTTCCCGTTGAAGCCCTCGTCGCCGCCTGCCTCCGCCAGATTTATCAACTACGCCAGTGCGATCGCCCTTGGCTCGTTAAAGCCGGACGCGCCCTCAGTCAACTGCTCAAAGACGACTACGATAATTTACGTTACATCATCAGTCAAATTCACGCCTAAATCCTTCCTTCCTATCATTTTCGTAATATTCAGGTATATTTTTTTACAAAGCTTCGCAAAAAAGCAAGTGAAAGTAAATAAATCCAAAAGAACTCCCACGCTTCAAAAACCAAGTCTTACAATGAAGACGTAAGCCAAGGAAAGAGGCAATTCAAAAACACCCTCAATTAAGAGGAGTGACCCCGGAAACTCTCTAGAGGTAAGGCAAACCGCCAATCGCTGTTCAATCAAAACCCATTGAACCAGCCCTCTAAAGCTCCCGGTTGATTGCAGAAAACTCTCGTCTTGCTTAACCTCAACTTAATGTCAGTTACTTAAATTGAGGCAAAAATCCAAGGTCAATCTCCAAGATTCGCCTTAAAATCAAAGGTCTTTTGCCGCAATCTGACAAAAAACTTAACTTAAGTTAACTCAAGCTTTAAGTTGGTCTTATTTAAGTTGCCCCTTAAATAACTTGCCCCTTAAAGAGAGTTAAATCAAGTTAAGTCCAATTTCTGATTTAAGTTTCCAATTTAAGTTCAGATTTGAGTTGAGTGTAACGAGGTCTTGGTGATGAGTATTAATCCTTAAATGATCTGGTGGATTCTGTAATACTCATTCGAGATCGTTGACAATCAAAAAGCTGGTCTAAGAGATTATCACATACCGAGGGGACAAAATCAATGATCCCTAGTTTGTTTAAAGCCAATCTCTAGGACTCGCTAGGAAACTTTAGTCTTTGCATTGTTTCTTAACGTACTGAAATACACAGGAGCGAGATTTATGGTTAGCACAAGCCTTGACCGAACCAGTGATGCTTCCAAAGAAAAAGCTTTAATTCTTTGGTTTGAAGAAGTAGGCACACATGATGTCGGTCTAGTGGGCGGTAAAAACTCCTCATTGGGCGAAATGATCCAATTATTGCAACCCAAAGGAGTGAATGTTCCAACAGGTTTTGCCACAACCGCTTATGCGTTCCGCTACTTCGTCAAGGAAGCTGGTCTAGAAGCCAAATTACGGGAATTATTCAGTGATTTGGATGTTAACAACGTTCAAAACCTGCAAGAACGTGGCAAACAAGCGCGGGCCCTGGTATTAAATACCCCCTTCCCCCAAGACCTACAAATGGCGATCGCCTCCGCTTACAAACGGCTTTGTGAACGTTACGGTGCAAGCTCAGAACTGTGTGATCGTTTCAGCGACCCGGAAGCCCGTCAACTTTGTGAAGAGCAAAGCAAAGACACCGACGTAGCCGTTCGTTCCAGTGCCACCGCCGAAGACTTACCCGAAGCCAGTTTTGCTGGACAACAAGAAACCTATCTGAACGTCCAAGGGGTCAAAGGCGTTTTAGAAGCCTGTCATAAATGCTTCGCCTCCCTCTTCACCGACCGCGCTATTTCCTACCGGGAACACAACGGATTTGATCACTTCTCCGTTGCCCTCTCCGTCGGTGTTCAAAAAATGGTACGTTCTGACCTCTCCACCTCTGGGGTCATGTTCTCCATCGACACTGAAACTGGGTTCAAAAATGCCGCGTTAATCACCGCCGCCTATGGTTTAGGGGAAAATGTAGTACAAGGTGCCGTGAACCCCGATGAATACTATGTATTCAAACCCACCCTGAAAGAGGGTTGCCGTCCGATTTTAGAAAAACGCCTCGGTGAAAAAGCCATCAAAATGGTTTACGATGTCGGCGGTTCTAAACTGACCAAAAACGTTGAAGTTCCCCTAACTGAACGGCAGAAATATTGCATCAGCGACGATGAAATTCTGCAACTGGCTAAATGGGCTGTTCAAATCGAAGAACACTACTCCGAAGTACGCGGTCAATTCACCCCAATGGACATTGAGTGGGCCAAAGACGGGATTACCGGAGAACTGTTCATCGTTCAAGCCCGTCCTGAAACCGTTCAATCGCAAAAATCCGCCAACGTGCTGGTGAGCTATGAACTCAAAGAACACAGTAAAGTGCTGGTAACAGGGCGCAGTGTTGGCGCGGCCATCGGTCAAGGGAAAGCTCAAGTCATCCATAACGTGAGCAACATCACCCAGTTCAAACCCGGCGAAGTGCTGATCACCAACCGCACAGACCCCGACTGGGAACCCATCATGAAACAAGCCAGTGCCATCGTCACCAACCAAGGGGGACGGACCTGCCACGCGGCGATTATTGCTCGTGAAATGGGAATTCCGGCTATTGTGGGTTGTGGTGATGCCACCGAAAAAATCGCCACCGGACAAGACGTGACGGTTTGCTGTTCTGAAGGCGACGAAGGCCACATCTACGAAGGTTTATTACCTTACGAGTTAAAAGAAACCCAACTGGATAACCTGCCTCGCACCAAGACCCAAATCTTGATGAACATTGGTAATCCAGAACAAGCGTTCTCCTTATCAGGGATTCCGGCTGATGGTGTTGGTTTAGCTCGTTTAGAGTTCATCATCGCCAACCACATCAAAGCTCACCCGATGGCCTTGTTGAAATACGACGAACTCGAAGATGAAAGCGTAAAAGCTGAAATCATCGAATTGACCAAAGGCTATGATGACAAACCGGAATTCTTCGTGGATAAACTGGCTCGCGGGATTGCGATGATTGCCGCCGCCTTCTATCCCAAACCCGTTATCGTGCGGATGTCTGACTTCAAATCCAATGAGTACGCGAACTTACTCGGCGGTCGTCAGTTTGAACCCAAAGAAGAAAACCCGATGATCGGCTGGCGTGGTGCTTCCCGCTACTATGATCCCAACTATGCTGAAGCTTACGCCTTAGAATGTAAAGCCTTCAAACGGGTGCGCGACGAAATGGGTCTGACCAACGTTGTGCCGATGGTTCCCTTCTGCCGGACTCCTGAAGAAGGCAAACGGGTATTAGAAGAAATGGCCAAACAAGGTCTGGAACGGGGCGTAAACGGTTTACAAGTTTATGTGATGTGTGAACTGCCCAGTAACGTGATCTTGGCCGACCAATTCTCTGAAGTGTTTGATGGCTTCTCTATTGGTTCTAATGACTTAACCCAATTAACATTAGGGTTAGACCGTGACTCTGCTTTAGTGGCCCACCTGTTCGACGAACGGAACGACGGTGTGAAACGGATGGTGAAAATGGCGATTGAAACCGCAAAAGCTAAAGGTCGTAAGATCGGGATTTGTGGTCAAGCGCCCAGTGACTATCCTGAATTTGCTCAGTTCTTAGTGGAATTAGGTATTGACTCCATGAGTTTGAACCCTGACTCTGTACTGCAAACCATCTTAATGGTGGCAGAAGTGGAGCAGAAGAACGCCTAGAGCAACGTCTAGAACAAAGGTGTGATGCCTTTTGAGTGATCTCCGTTAATTGAATTGGTTAAGGAAGGACATGAGTTCATCTCATGTCCTTTTTCTTGAACAATCTAGATTGACCTCTCACCCCCCAGGACAAGGTGTGGGCGAATCGATTAAAATTTCAGCAAAACGGCTACCCCGAGAACCCGGATAAATTTGTTAGATTCGAGGGTGAACCCATTGCAAGGAGTGTGACTAAACTTGATGGGACAAAAGCGAACAGTTGAGGATCTTTTGTGTGCGGCACGGCAAGGATTAACCCCTGAAGCCCGGGAAAATTATCTCGCTACACTGGTTGAAGTACAACACCATTTGCTGTTCACTCGAGGGGTGAAACAGGTTTATCGGGAGATTTTAGCGAAATTAGGCGCCGTGAGTGGGGCTGATGGGGTTTATCTGTTAGAACGAGGGACTGATGGAGCTTCCGGGATGAGGATTCAGGAGGTGTGGTGGCGTGAGTCGAAAGAGTCCCACCCGTTGTTTCCCCATAGTGAGGCTTGGCGCTGCCTTGGGGCTTGGTTTAAGCCTTTGGAACAAGGTCAAGTGGTGGTCAAATATCGTGGGGGTTTAACCCCCGCCGAACAAGCACTGTGGGATGGCTATCATATTCAAAGTTTCTTGGGGCTTCCGTTGTGGTGTGAGGGGCGTTTGCTAGGCATGATCGGGCTAGAACGTCATCAGGAGCAACCTTGGGCAGAGGCTGAGATTGCCCTGTTGGAGATGGGGACAAGTGCGATCGCCTGCAAACTCCAACAACAGCATCAACCGGACAAATGTTCCCCGGTTTCGGACTCCCAAACTGCTCTATTTCATCCCATCCCCGAGGGCAGTTTCCAAACCGCCCCAGACGGTCATTATTTAAAAGTTAGCCCGGCTTTTGTTCACTTGATGGGCTACAATTCCCCCGAGGACTTTCTCCGCCATGTTCCCCATCCCCAACATTTATATGTTAACCCTCAACGATATCTAGACTATCGCGGCAAACTAGCACAGGACGACTTTCTCAGTGATTTTGAATACTGTATCTATCACCCCACTGGAACCCGTCTATGGCTCTCGGAAAATGCTCATGGGGTGCGGGATGAACAGGGAAAACTGCTTTATTACAACAGCACCGTAGTTAATATTACCGAACGGCGACAAATTCAATCCCAACTGGAATATTATGCTAGCCATGACCCCCTCACTGGGTTAATGAATCTCAGCGCTTTTGTCTCCCACATCGCCACAGCGTTGGAACAGGTGAAAGCGGATCAAAAAGAGTTTTTTGTGGTGTTATTAGTGGATTTGAAACGCTTTCAGGTGATTAATCAGAGTTTGGGTCATTTAATCGGGGATCAACTGTTAATTGAATTGGCCCATCGTTTAGAAATGTATGTGGGAAGTTATGGTCGAGTGGCTCGTTTAGGGGGAGATGAATTTGCTGTTTTATTAGACCAAGTGAACGACTATGAGGAAGTGGGCGAACTGGTGGATAATTTAGAGGAAGGGTTTGCTGATCCCTTCTGGATTCAAGGTCATGAGATTTTTGTGACGGGAAACATTGGCATTGCGCGATCGCACCGAGAATCCACCGGAGAACTCTACGACAGTCCAGAACAACTCCTCCGCAACGCTTACAGAGCCATTGAACAAGCCAAACGTCAGGGAGGGTATACCGCCAAACTCTTTGACAGCACCCTACACCCCCTACTCCCCGACGAACTTAAATTAGAAATTGCTCTCCGAAAAGCCCTCGACAATCAAGAATTTGTCATCTATTTTCAACCGATTATTTCGATTCAAAAACGGGAACTTTACGGTTTTGAAGTCCTAGTCCGTTGGCAACATCCCCAACAAGGCATCATCCCCCCCCAAGACTTTATCCCCTTGGCCGAAGAAACAGGCTTAATTATCCCCTTGGGAGACTGGGTACTCTATCAAGCTTGTCAACAAGTACAAAATTGGTCTAAACAAGGGATTATTCCTGAAAACACCAATCTCAGTGTTAATCTGGCCGCACAACAGTTTTTTGTGCCGGATTTAGTCCCCCGTATTCAAGAAGTTTTGCGCCTCACTGGATTAGCACCCTATCGTTTACGTTTAGAAATCACCGAAGGGGTGATCATGTCCAATGAACAAGCCATTGAGCGCCTTCAGCAACTGAAAGCGTTAGGGGTAGGCCTCGGAATTGATGATTTCGGCACGGGGTATTCTTCCTTAAGTCGTTTACAAGCCTTTCCCTTAGATACGCTAAAAATTGACCGTTCCTTTATTTGGAATATGACCTCACAACAAGAGGAAGAAATTGTCAAAAGTATTATTAATTTAGGTCGAGGTTTGGGCTTAAATTTAGTCGCAGAAGGCATTGAAACAGCCGATCAATTAGAATCTCTGCAAGCGTTAGGCTGTCAGTATGGTCAAGGGTATTGGTTTGCTAAACCCTTAAGCATAGGAGCGGTGGAACAGTGGTTAGAGGAATTTGATTTTAATTAAATCAAGATCCCCTGTAGGTTGGGTGGAGCGACAGCGAAACCCAACAAATAAAAGTGCAGGATAACCTTCTCCACTGATCAAATAATAATTATTGTGTTGTACTTGGTCATGATATTTGACACGGACTAGATTAGGCAAAAAATATTCTAGCCATCTGGGGTAAATTTTCCTCTCCGTACTATTGCCCTCAACTAAAAAGTAAATATTCATCACTCTTCCTCATCCTGATCATCATCTTTAAGCAAATTAATTAAATCAATAAAAGCCTTCTGTCGTGAAGCAGAAATATGAAAATCTGCCGCATCTTTAACCGTTACTAAACTACCCTGTTTTTTAATTTTCATAATATAAATGACTTAGCTCCTATTTTTGGCAATTCTTCATTCTACCATTAAATCATAATTAATCACTATCTTTTTTTCCAAAATTACAGCAAAGTCAGAACAAATTGAGCAAATATGATTAGAATAGAATGCGACCTTAATGTTCTGAATTGATTATGCTCAAAAAATACTTCGGTCTAGCGTTAGCCGTATGCCTGTTTCTCAGCACTTGGGGGATGGCCCAGTCTCAGGCTACCCCTTCCTCCAGTTTAGGAGAACAATTAGGGCAAGAAATGGCAGAGTTACACCAAGGCGATCGCCCCATTCCCACTCCCCTTGTTGCCCAAGCGCCTCGGATGCCTGTCCAGTCGGAAATGGTGACTTATGGCACACTGGAGGAAAAGCCGTTAATGGGCTATCTAGTAGCCCCCGCAGACCCGAGTGAAGCTTTACCCGCAATTGTTGTGATCCATGAATGGTGGGGCTTAAACGACAATATCAAGATGATGAGCGATCGCCTAGCTGGAGAAGGATATCGCGTGTTAGCGGTGGATCTCTACGGAGGAGAAACGGCTGATAATCCTGAAGAAGCTCTACAATTAGTCACAAAAGCCAACAATCATCCTGAACAATTGTTCGATAATCTCGCCCTCGCTTATGAATACTTGAAAACAGAACACAATGCCCCAAAAGTAGCGAGTTTAGGCTGGTGTTTTGGGGGGCGTTGGTCTTTAAATATGGGGCTGCTGTTACCGGATCAATTAGATGCTGTGGTCATCTATTATGGCGGCGGTATGGTAACAGATCCTGAACAATTAAAAACCCTAGAAATGCCCATCTTAGGGATTTTTGGCGAACTGGATCAAAACCCTTCTGTGGAAACAGTGCGAGAATTTGAGGCGACTTTACAAGCGTTAGGAAAAACGGCAGAAATTCACGTTTATAAAGGGGCAGATCATGCCTTTGCTAATCCGTCTGGGACTCGTTATAATGCCAAAGCAGCCGCCGATGCTTGGGAAAAAACAATTGCTTTTCTCAACCGTTATTTACGAGGTCAAGAATCCAGTACATCTAACAGCGAAGCATAACGCATCTGATCCAATTCTTGGATTAATTTAGCAAGGTGTTGTAATTCTTGGGAGTAGTATTGAAACTGATCAGCATCTTGGGTGGGATCTAGTTTTTTTAACTGCTCTAAACAGTGGCGGCGCGTCTTTTCGTAGGTCACACGCTGAAGAGAGGCGATCGCCGCCCGAATCAACAAAGGGGCGCGAACAATCTCGTGTTGCTGGTTTTCGTCGAGATACAACACAGGCAAAACGGGATTCATTTCTGTGGGATAGGTCGCGCTTAAGTTGCGTAAATGTTTGAGTAACTCTTGAGGATGGACGGTTTCTGCTTCTAATATTTTACGCCAGAGAAAACGATGGGGTGCAAGGCTAAAAATTAGATCATTCTCTTCTAATTGTTCGATGATTTCTGCTCGATGATGGGGGCAGTGTAGATAAATTAAAAGCAAGGTAAATTCTGCCCGTTCCAGCAAGTTTTTCTCGCTGTCAAGTTTAGTAATTCCCTCATCTGGTTGATTAAACTTACGCTTAGGCCGCCGCAATTGCGCTTGCAAATTTTTACTATAGCTACTGATTAAAGAACTATTACCTTGACTCAACAGTTGGGCGCAATAATTCACATAATAGGTTCGTTTATTGATATCCTCTAAACGGTTTAACAGCTTAACCATTTCCTTGGCAACTCGTTCAAACTGATTAGCTTGATTGAGGTCTTGATCCACTAATAACTGTTCGATTTGCCAATCAATCCATAAAGGGGCAGTATCGAGTTTTTGCCGATAAATATTGGGAGCATCAGGACTCGATTTGAGGAACTCATCGGCATCTTTCCCCCCCGGTAAATTAAAAACTCTTAACTGCACTTGTCCTGAATAAACCAAAGGGGCAATTTCTTCAATCGCCCGTTGGGTGGCTTTTGTTCCGGCTGCATCGGCATCAAAGTTTAAAATCACTTGTTTGGATTCGGTATAGCGCAAAATCCGTTTCAGTTGATCGGGAGTGAATGCTGTTCCTAATGAGGCAACAACGGGGGTAATTCCAGCCCCGTGGAGGGCGATCGCATCAAAGTATCCTTCCACCACAACCACCCGATCCTGTTTGCTAATTTCCCCCTTCGCTTGATCCAGGGCAAAGAGGGTTTTTCCTTTACTAAATAAGGGGGTTTCAGGTGAGTTTAAATATTTAGGTTCATCATTGCCTAATGTCCGACTCCCAAAGGCAATAACACGCCCTTGAGCATCACAAATAGGAATCATGAGACGATCCCGAAAATAGTCATAATAACTATCCCCATTTTTTCGGGACTTAATGAGTCCTACCTGTTCCACTAAGCTGGCAGAAAAGCGTTTCGCTTCCACTAAATAACGATAGAGGGTTTCCCAGCCTGTGGGAGCATATCCTAAGCCAAATTGTTGAATAGTTGCCTCGCTCAGTTGGCGTTTTTCCCGCAAATAATGCCAAGCCGTTTCCCCTTGGGGCTGTCGTAAAGCGTGTTGAAAAAAACTATTGGCAATGGCCGCAATTTCATATAATTGTTCCCGCAGGGAAATTTCTCGCTGTAAGGCTTGACTTTCCTCAGCAGAGTTCATTTTAACCGGAATTTGATACCGTTGGGCTAGTTCTAATACCACTTCCGCAAAGGATTGTTTCCCCAACTCCATTAAAAACTTAACCCCACTTCCCCCCATCCCACAGCCAAAACAATAAAACATTTGTTTACTGGGGCTAACGGTAAAGCTAGGGGTTTTTTCATCATGAAAAGGACATAATCCCACGAAGTCTTTCCCCCGTTTCCGCAAGACGACTTGTTCCCCTACGATTTCTACAATATCGACTCGTTCGGTAACAGCATCAATGGTGTCTTTATGGATGCGAGGTAAGTTCATTGAGGGTGTCTAAGATTGACCTTGTGTAGCAATTCGAGTTCTATTCTACCTTAGTTAATTTGCTAAGAATTGTAAATTTTTCTAGACAAAATCTGGGGGGTTTGGGATTATATTTTTATAAATTTTTTTTCATAATGGGAGTGGTTGCACAATTTTCAAAAATGCTTATACTCCCATTATCTAAAATATCACTTTAAAAGTCAAAAGTCAAGCCGAGAAATCTTTTTTAATCTTTAAATGGGTCAGGATTCCCAGTCAATTGAAGCATTGCCCTAAATCAGGATTAAATCTTGCTCTCTGGCAATGAAGGCGAGGGGATTCTGCACGCAAGGACGGGGCTTTAGACCCAGTTTTTTGGTAAACTGGGGGGAGTCTTGGGTTTAGTCCTATGGTTTGGCAGCCGGGTACGCGGGTTTTTGGCGATCGCTATGCGATTGTGAAGCAGATCAAAAAGGGCGGTTTTGGCATCACCTATTTGGTGCAAGACCGTCAGGGTCGGGATTGGGTCTTGAAAACCCTCAAGGATGAGGTGATGACGGAGGCGGAATATATCCCCTACCGGGATAAGTTTCTGCGGGATTTTGACCGGGAAACGGCGAAAATCGCCATCTGTCGCCATCGGCATATTGTCGAGGTGGAGAATCATTTCACCCATGAGGGGCTGCCCTGTATGGTGATGGAATATATTCAGGGGCAGGATTTAGGCGATCTTGTGGGGCGTGGGGGAGCGTTGCCGGAGGCGGTGGCGTTGCGCTATATCCGGGAGGTGGGGGAGGCGTTGATCGTGATGCACGAGAAGGGGTTGCTCCATCGGGATATTAAGCCTCAGAATATTATGGTGCGGTTGCCGGCCGATGAGGCGGTGTTGATTGATTTTGGCATTGCGCGGGAGTTTGTCCCCAATTTGACCCAAACCCACACCATTGCCTATACGCCCTGTTATGCCCCCATTGAGCAGTATGACGAGCAGGAGCATCGGGGGGAATTTACCGATGTTTATGCCTTGGCGGCGACGCTGTATTTTTTATTGACGGGGACGTTACCCCCCATTGCGACGATGCGGGTACGGCGCGATCGGCTGGCGATTCCTAAGGGGTGGTCGAAAGAACTGCAAAACGCAATTAAGCAGGGGATGGCGGTGGAGCCGGATGACCGCCCCCAAACCGTGGCGGCGTGGTTGGCACTGTTGCCTAAAGCGAAACGTGAGCCAGTTCAGAATCAGCCTAGCTCTGGTGGGAGCAATTTACAGGTATTTAGTTTTGAGACGGTGCGGGTCAATAGTCAGGGGCAAATTGTCCAGAAAATCCCTGGTCAGGCGCGGTTTTATCCCCAGGATTTGGGCCAGGGGGTGCGGTTGGAGATGGTGCAACTCCCCGGCGGTCGGTTTTTGATGGGGACAGAAGAGTCCGAAATTGAGCGGTTGTGCAAAAAGTATGAGAAGGATTGGTTTAAGCGGGAAAGTCCCCAGCATCCTGTAGAGATTTCTCCCTTTTTGATGGGCAAAACCCCCGTTACCCAAGACCAATGGCGCGTCGTGGTGACGCAAGTGGGCAAAATTGTCCGGGATCTGAACCCCGACCCATCCCATTTCAAAGGCGGGAATCGCCCCGTTGAAAAGGTGTCTTGGTATGATGCGGTGGAGTGGTGCGCCCGATTGAGCAAGCTAACGGGCAAGGAATATCGCCTCCCCAGTGAAGCGGAATGGGAATATGCTTGCCGGGGAGGAACCACAAGCCCCTTTGCCTTTGGGGAGACAATCACCCCGGATTTAGTGAACTATGACGGGAACTACACCTTTGGTAACGCCCCCAAGGGACAATACCGGGAAGAAACCACGCCCGTCGCCAGTTTTCCCCCCAATGGCTTTGGCTTGTACGATGGTCATGGCAATGTTTGGGAGTGGTGTTTCGATCCCTTCCATGACAGTTATCAGGGTGCGCCAGGGGATGGTAAAGTATGGGATGAAAAGGTGAATGATAATCGTTATCAAAAGCCTTCAATAAATCTTAAGATTTTACTAGAAGAAAGCGATAGAACTTTTGTACTGCGCGGCGGTTCTTGGGACCTCAACCCGCTTGGCTGCAGTTCGGCCTTCCGCAGCCGCCTCCTGCGCGACTCCTCCAACGACGGCCTTGGGTTTCGCGTCTGTCTTGTCGGTGCAGGACTCTTCTAGCCCTTTGCCCTTTAGTACTCTTGCACTCTGCTCTTCTTCCCCTTTCTCCCTCGTTACTTGGCTCTGCCAAGTAATGCCCTCCCGGAGGCTCCGCCTCCCTCCCCCCAACAGGCAGCAGAGCCACCCAATATTCATGCCATGGCAGAGCCACAGCACGAGATGATTCAGAAACCGGGTTTTTGGTAAAAATTAAGGGGAACAACGAAAGACCGCAACAACCCGGTTTCTTGGCTTCAGGGATGATCAGAAACCGGGTTGCCAGGAGAGACTAGATCGCACCATAATCAGTGCAAAAAACCCGGTTTCTAAGGCTGCACCCAGAGCCAACCTCATGGCAGAGCTACAGAACAAGAACTAAACCGGGCTTCTGGTAGGGACTCAAAGAAATAGAGAGGGCATTAGCTACCCATAAATATTGCCTCGAAAGTTGATATCGTAGATGACGATTGTCTCTACTTCTGCCTGAATTTGGAAGATGACACGAATTTTACCCACACGGATTCTAGAGAATTGCTTTAACTCACCCTTTAGCTTTTTGATATCAAGCTCTTCAGGAGGATAAATCTTCTGGGTTTCCAGACAGGTTTTAAGAATCCCTATCTTACTCAGCACAGCTTGACGGCTTTCAAGATCGAGTTTTTTGAGGAATTTCTGAGCAGATTTACTCAGTTTAACCTTCACGATTCAAACCAGTCCGTAATATCTTGAAAAGGCTCCTTTACGTAGTCATCCGGGCTAAAGGTTGCTTCAATGTCAGCTTGTTCTGCATCATCTACATAGGGCAGCAACATTTCAAAAAATTTGTACCATTCTTCCCGCATGACTTCCCGAACACTTTCCTTAATCAGGGTTTTGAGGATTTCGGGATTGAGAGTGTTAGACGGTTCCATACTTGGATTCGGTGAGGTTTCGTTTTCATTGTAGCAGTAGCCAAGGGCTTTTCCTCGCTACTTGGCTCTGCCAAGTAATGCCCTCCCGGAGGGCTTCCGCCTCCCTCCCCCCAACAGGCGGCAGAGCCACCCAATATTCATGCCATGGCAGAGCCACGGCACGAGATGATTCAGAAACCGGGTTTTTGGTAGAAATTAAGGGGAACAACGAAAGACCCCAACAACCCGGTTTCTTGGCTTCAGGGATGTTCAGAAACCGGGTTGCCGGGAGAGACTAGATTGCACCATAATCGGTGCAAAAAACCCGGTTTCTAAGGCTGCACCCAGAGCCACAGCACAAGAGCTACAATTCTAAGATCACATCACGAGGACTAACGATGATTTCCCCTCAATTATTAAAGCTTGAACAATCTATCCATAACTTATCACTAGAAGATAAACTCTGGCTGCTCGATAAAATCTTTGAGCAAGTACGAAACACAGCCCCCCATCCACAGGAAAAAGACCTGCAAAATCTCAAATATGATGATCAAGTAAAACCCATTTGGGAAATTGCCGTAGAAATTGGGGCAAAAATCCCAGATTCTGAATGGGCAAAAGTACCCAGTGACTTATCTAAAAACTTTTGAATTAATTGAAAGTCTTTATGATCATCCCAATGTAACCGTAATTCAGCAAAGCAGCCATCAGTTTAAAGAGGGATTGTTGTTATACAAACAAAGACCCGATAAAGAATGGAGCTTAACCGATTGTGTCTCTTTTAAAATCATGGAAAAATACGGCATTACAGAAGCCCTCGCCTACGATAAACATTTCGAGCAAGCCGGTTTCGTTCCTTTATTACGCGACTGATTTTCGATTTTTTTCCTCGTTACTTGGCTCTGCCAAGTAATGCCCTCCCGGAGGCTCCGCCTCCCTCCCCCCAACAGGCGGCAGAGCCACGGCACGAGATGATTCAGAAACCGGGTTTTTGGTAGAAATTAAGGAGAACAACGAAAGACCCCAACAACCCGGTTTCTTGGCTTCAGGGATATTCAGAAACCGGGTTGCCAGGAGAGACTAGATCGCACCATAATCGGTGCAAAAAACCCGGTTTCTAGGGCTGCACCCAGAGCCACAGCACAAGATGAACCCGTTTCTAAGAAACACCGTCCTCAATTAGCCCACTATAATTTAATCTAAACCTTACCAATATCTAGTAATCATGAAGTGGCGAGTCATCCTTGAACCCGATCCAGAAACCAACGAATGGGCCATTTGGTGTCCAGAGCTTCCGGGCTGTATCTCTGCTGGGACTACGGAACAAGAAGCCCTCGATAATATACGGGAAGCGATCGCCCTTTATTTACAGCCTGACGCGGATGTAGAAAATATCTGTCAGCGTTGTCGCCGTGATATAGCCAATTATTTGCCCAACTTCTATGAATTCAAACAGTAGTTCTACGTCTTGGTAGAATGGCTCTCGCTCCAACAGAAAATCTAAAACAATGTTGGTGTCAATTAACGCTCTCATGGTAGATATTTCTCCATGCGTCGCTCTTCTAACATCGTGGCGACTTGCTGATCTGTGGGTGGGGGTTGATCGGTTTTGAGCAGGCCTCGCATTCTGTGGATAGCCTCAGAACGTTCTGAACGAGAAACCTCCATATCTTGTAAAGATTCAGCAATGACAACCATGAGAGACAGGCGATCGCCCCGTGGTAGTTTCAAAATTTCAGCTTTGAGTTCTGGTAATTGCATCTCGAACACCTTCCTTAATCAAGATTTTGAGCATTGCGGAGTTGCCGGGATTTATAGGGGCTTTGCCTTTTTCGGCCGTCCCCCTTTTTTGCCATTGGCACGAGCCGCCTGCTGCTTCGCCACAGAGGATTTTTGCCCCCCCTTGCGACCCAATTCAGCCATCCAAGCCTTTGTCCCAAAAATTCCCTGAACCAAACCCGGAATACTGAAATCAGCATCCAGGCGATCCCAATGAACGCTCAAACCATCAGCCCCCAACCAAACATCCTCAAGCTCACGAGGGGAAGCATTCCCTAAACCTTGAGCTAAATGGGGAGGAAAGGCAAAAATAGCCCCATTTTTAAGCTGAATTTCAATTAACTGACGTTCTGGATTATACCAGACTGCTTCAGCACAGGGGCCAGCCTCCACGAGAGCGATCGCCCTCGCTTCAGCCTCGGCAATTTCTGCATCTAAAGCCGCATCATCGGTAAAATCAAAACTCCACTGTTGTTGCCACTGTTTGTTAGCCATGGATTTCGTGCCACCTCCTTAAAAATTCTTCTTGATGTTCCGCAACCAGTTTGAGAGCAGCGATCGCCTCTTTGCGAGAAAATTGAGCCGGTTTGGTAATCAAACAAGGTTTTTGAAACTCATTACCAATCGCGATCTTCACGTTAGGTTGATCCCGTTGACGTTTACGGCCTATGAAAATATGGACATGGGCTGGCTCATGATCATCGGAATAAATGTAAACGGTAAGATTCCGGGTTGTATCGGTAAAAATTTTCGGCATTTAAAGTTAGTCATAATTTTAGTGTTCCTGTATTATTTCTCTATAAGTCTTCGTCGTCTTCGGGGCATCACAATGAGCCTGAACGGTTGAGGCTAAACAGTTAAAAGATCGATGACCCTGTTTTCATCATAACCCATCGCTTGGGTTTTAGGGGACGAAAATTTGCAGATTAAGGCTCAAAGTTTTGCTCCACACCCGGCGAAAAGAACAAATTATCAATGGCCCTGCGAATATCTTGGGCAAAAATTGCCAAAAAAACCGTCAGAACAACCCCCACAATCGTCACATAAAGCGTATCGCGAGCCACCCGAAAACCTGGATCAATGGGCGGAACAGGACGAGGTGGCGGCGCGGGTTTGATCGCTGGCGAATCACCCGGCAACAACGCTAAAAACGCCTCAATGGTGGAGGGGCGATCGCCATAATCCAACGCCATCCCCTCCCGAATCGCCCGATTCGTCTTGTCACTCACCCCCGCAATGGGGGGCAACCTCCGACCCTTGCGCTCCAAGATTTCCTGCATCTCTGCATGGGGCGGCACATCCCCCGATAACAGCGTGAACAGCGTTGCCGCCAACCCATAAACATCACAATAGGGCCGCGCCTTCTCCGTCGGATCATAAAGCTCTAAAGGGCTATACCCATCGGTATTGCTCGAATAAATCGACGTGAGCGTTTCATTAAACCCCTTCGTCACCCCAAAATCAATCAGCACTGCCTCCGGTTTACCCGCCTGCAGCACAATATTGGCCGGCTTCACATCCCGATGCACCAACCCCTACCCATGCACCACCGTTAACGCCTCCCCCACCTGGCGGATATAAACCAACGCCTCCTCCTCCGGTAGGGTTTTCGTCGGCAAACTCGCCAAATCCTGCCCCGCCACATAGGCCATGACAATAAACGCCCGACCCTGTTCAATAAACGAACCCAAACACCGCACAATATGAGGATGCCGACAACGGGCCAACTTCACCGCCTCATTGATCAGCTTATGATTGAATTTATCTCGCTCCTTGGGGGCGAGTTGAGCCAAAACCTCATCCCGCACCGTTTTGAGGACAACGCGATCGCCCCCCTTGCGCTCCGCCAGATAACTAATCCCCACCCGCCCCTCATTGAGGGTACGCACCACCCGATATTTTCCCCCATCCAGCCAATCCCCCGCCTGCCAAGTCATGGATTCTCCTCAACACCAACACCCTTGATTCTAATTGCCCCCGGGTGAACCGTTAGGTTTTGGTTAAAAGCACCCCCTGGGTATCCTGAAGCTCAAAATCATCGAGATCCTCAAGGGTTAAACCGGGGGAGGCGATCGCCACCTGCCAATCTTCCCCCTGCAATTGCAGCAACTCCGTCAACTTAATGCGGTGAGGTTTCCCCCCCATGTGGGCCACCATAGCCACCATTTCCTCCGGTCGTTCTGGATTACTGCGCACCCCGTAGAAAATCGTCGTCTGTTCTTCACTGATCTTATTAAAGCGATCCGTACCGGAAAGATTATGGCGTAACCAAGGGTAGCGGTGGCGGAACTGGCGCAGGCTCAAGTTATAGGCGGTTTGGGTCGCATTGACAAACGTCGCATAATGGCCCACATTACAAATTTCATAGCAATCTTCCATAAACCAGCGGGCAAACTGTTTAAGGCGATCCAGATCCATCTTACTCAGGAACCGCAACATTCCCGGCCGTCGTAATCCCTTGATTTTAGGAATCACACAGGTTTCATCCTTCCCTTCAATACAGGTACGAATTGCCTCCACCACAGCAGAAATATTGTAATCATTGGCTTCCATGATTACACTCAAGGCTTGGCTAAATTCCCGCAGTTCGCCAATATCCTTAAATCCCAAAGATTTCAAACGGGGAAACGCCTTTTTCCGTTTAAACAATTCCGGCGTAACCTGCCAATCTAAAAATCCCGCCTCCTCCGATACCACCTTCACCCCATACCGTTCATCGGTGTTGCGGAAAAACATCCAAGGGGAATGGAGTGTGGCGTTAATAAAATCCATGGGCAGCACCGGGCTAAACCCATAAACCCAGAGGGTGACAGCGGGGTTATCATAGGCGCGACGGAGCACCTCCGGCAGCGTTTTGCCTAAATTCCAGTTAATATCTGCATCGGTGCTGACTTGGTTGCCCCGGCGCACGGTGTCATGGTTAGCGCAGCCGGTGATCCAGTGCGTGGCGGTTCCTGGAACAACAACCCGATTAACTGCCGTTCAGCCAACCGCAACCACAACCAGCGCGACAACATCAACAACAACCTTGGGTTTCGCGTCTGTCTTGTCGGTGCAGCACTCTTCCCGATCAGAGTTGAGCGATGGGAATTGCTCAAGGGTATTTTGAAGAGTCCAGCCCTGTTCCTGTGATCCTGGTGACAGTCTCCGAAAATCAACCCCAGCCCGGTAGCTTAGTAAGGTTTCCCTAAACTGTTACCCGGCTGACTCTTCAGAAACCGGGTTTTTGGTAGAAATTAAGGAGAACAACGAAAGACCGCAACAACCCGGTTTCTTGGCTTCAGGGATGTTCAGAAACCGGGTTGCCGGGAGAGACTAGATCGCACCATAATCAGTGCAAAAAACCCGGTTTCTAAGGCTGTACCCAGAGCCATAGCACAAGAGCTACAATTTTCTTCCTCGTTACTTGGCTCTGCCAAGTAATGCCCTCCCGGAGGGCTTCCGCTTCCCTCCCCGCAACAGGCGGCAGAGCCACCATCAATTTTGATGATTTATGTACCAAGCGACAAACTAACTGTCCACTCTTTTTCCTCTAATTCTTGAAAAGAATAATTGAGTTGACCTCTTCGACCTACTTCAATCGAATAAAAATCAACCTTGGGAATGTCATTAATTTCAAAATCAAAAACACAAACAACTCTGGAATCTTTTTTTCCGGATCCTGTTTTCCCTGTTGCCAAAATATTGCCTTGTCCATCTTTAATTGTGACAGGCATATTTGCTTGGATATCACGATAACCTCCGGTTCCATAGCAAGAATCATCAGCGCCCTTAATATCTGAATCAATTAAAGTTATAGATCCCTTGATTGTATATTTTGATTTTATGAAAGGAATAGCAGGTATTATTGAATTTGAACTAGATGCAGTTGAAGAACTAGAACCTTGATGATTATCAGGGTTTACAATATTCCAGAAAATAGATGTACCGACAAAAGTTACTAAAACGAGGGAAAGTCTTTCGCCATTTTTGGTTTTTATAAAATCAACGATGAGTTGAATGATTTCTGAGATTGTCAATTCCGAAAATTCTTTAGATTTACTTTTCTTACTCTTTAAATGGTATGAGTATTTTTTTGGATTGTGGTGGGTTTCTTTGGTGGCAGCCACTTCATTTGTTTTTGATGTTTGAACAGAATGGCTTAATGAATCTATGGTTTGGGGTTCGATGAGGTTAAAGGACTCTTGCCAAAGGTTTAAACTTTGATTTTTGATTCGGCCGCGAATAATAACCTTAGTAATATTATTGGGCTGAAGTTTTAAAAGTCCTTTTTTGATAAAATCAACTGTTGCTTCTTGAGCCGGTGCGGTATTGGATTCAAGAATCAAGGTTAAGCAATCATAACTGATAGAAGATTTCACACTAATACCTTTAGGTTCTAGTGTTTTGTTGATGATCGTGGCAATGGCTTGAGCATTACCTGATTTAGCCTGATTGAGTAGCGAATTGGGTTCTGTCATAACAAATACGGTGTTAAAGTGAAATGAATTTGCACTACATGAATGAACCTGATGATCGGGGTAGGGTTTAGGTTGCAGCAGGGAGGAGGTAGAGGCCGGGTTGAGCGTCGGCAGGGGGGAGGAGTTGGGTGCTGCTTTTGACGTTTTGGGCGGCGCAGAGGTCGGCAAAGGCAAGGAGGCTATCGAGGCGGGCGGTGAGTTCGCTGATGGTGTCGAGGTATTCGGCAAGGGCGATCTGACGGCGTTGCCAATGTTGATCGATGTGGGGTTTAGTGCGGTGCATGGTGAGTTCGACTTCGGCTTCGGTGCGTTTGCGATGGGCGCGATCGCTCCCTAGGTTTTGATCAATGGGGGAAATGCGGATGATGCGATCGACGCGCTCGGCGGTGATGTGGGGTTTGAAGAGGGGGGTGGCGAAGCGTTGGGCGGTGTTGAGTTCGGGGCGTGGATCGTGGATGATGGTGCGGCCCCAGTTTTCGGCATGGTTTTGGAGTTGGGGGACGGTTTCGCGGAGGATGTCTTGTGCGTCTTGGATGTGGCCATGTTTGAGGAGGAGTTGGGCTTCGGTGGCGGTGGCGACGGCCCAGCCTTGGGTGGCGATATCGACGAGGAGGAGGTTATTGGGTTCGGGTTGGAAATTAACACGGATTGCTCACCCGACTTAATGCGTAAAACCCCGCCACTCATTTCATCATTGAGAATAGGCGCAATCTTACGGCCAATCAGCGCATTAACAATCGTCGATTTTCCCGATGAAGTCGTGCCTAACGTCGCAATCGATAACGTTGGATGATCTAACCGCTCTTTCGTTTGATCAAAAACGGGTCTGAACTCATCGATCAGCGAAAGTACAGCAGAATTATCAGCAATGTCAGAATGCTCAATGCCAGCTAATTGGACGATGCTATTCCCTATTTCGCGGAACAGTTTACGGACTTCTGTAAATAATTCTTCAACGGATTGAGCCATGAAATTCTCCAAAAACGGTGCGGAGTAGACAAAGTAAGCGAACCCAAGTAACCGAACTCAACGAATAACCCTGCTCCCAAAGGCACTCAGCGCACCTGCGAAGCCAAAATCTAACCCAAGGAAAAAATTTTGCTGTTGCGGGACAGGACAAGTCAATCAAAAATACCCCCAACCGTAACACACCCCCCGGCAACCCGTCAACCCTTGACCGGGAGCGATCGCCCCTAGCCCCTCGAAAAGAGCGATCGCGCTCCCCCCTGTTAGAGTTGTTGCCCATCCTGAGGAGGGAGGCGATCGCCACTACATCATCAACCTCGTAAAACGCATCGTCCGCGTCAGTATGGAGACAGTGGCGATCGTCAATAGCTTGCCACCCTTGAATGAGTTAAACTGAAAATATCAATCAAACTAACGAAAAATGAATGATAGCGGATCTTTAAAGCAAAATCGAATTGATTATATTGTTAGTCTATCCAAAGGCCTTGTCGGTACAGTTCCTGTAGCTGGCTCTCTGCTAGCCGAAATATTAACTGTGTCAATTCCTAATCAGCAAATAGACAGAATTATTAGATTTGCTGAAATCTTAATTGTCAACCCCATCGGTTGAAATGCAGAGCAGAGTCTGCGATCGCTCCGCCATCGAATGGATCATGGAACGCTACAAAATCACCAAACACAAAGAAAGCGGCATCCTCAACGACCCCAACCAATGGAGCGACGACCCCCACTACATCATCAACTTAGTAAAACGCATCGTCCGCGTCAGTATGGAGACAGTGGCGATCGTCAATAGCCTACCCCCCCTGAACGAGTTGAAATAAAGAGGCATACCCCTGTTAGAGTTTTGCCCGTCTTGATTGATGATGGGAGCGATCGCCCCTAGCCCCTCGAAAAGAGCGATCGCACTTCCCCCTGTTAGAGTTGTTGCCCATCCTGAGGAGGGAGGCGATCGCCCCTCCTCAATGGGAAAATTATCTTTAGGGATCAATCATTCCCAATTCCTCCTGATTCAAAAGATTTAAATAAGCCGCATAAACAAAAACACGATTACGCCGTTGACCCGTTAACTCCTCCACAATGCCCACAGTAATCAACCTTTCCACCGCCTTAGAAACCGTTGGCACAGTCAAACCACTACCTTTAGCAATCTCCTTCAAACTGCATAACGGACGCTCCCGCAAAACCGCCAACACCGCCAAAGCACTCCGCACCCCAGCACCCGAAACCTGTTCAATCAGGCGATCGCGATCCTGATTAAACAAAATCGTTAACCGCTGCACCAATTGCACAGCCTCCGAAGCCGTCACATAAACCCCTTCCAAGAAAAAATCTACCCAAGCCTCCCAATCCCCTTCCCGCCGCACTCGATCCAACAAATCGTAATAAACCGAACGATGCTGTTTAAAATAAAGACTCAAATAGAGCAACGGTTGACTTAACAATCCACCCTCCCGTAACAACAACACAATCAATAAACGCCCTAAGCGGCCATTGCCATCTAAAAAAGGGTGAATCGTTTCAAACTGCACATGAGCTAAAGCCGCTCGCAACATCATCGGCAAAGAATCTTGATGAAAAAACTGTTCCAACGCCGCCATACAATCCCTCACCGCTTGGGGCGGTGGCGGTACAAAACGAGCATGACTCGGACGAGTTCCCCCAATCCAGTTTTGAGACTTGCGAAATTCCCCCGGTAACTTGCCGCTCCCCCGCCCACTGGCCATCAATTTCTCGTGCATTTCCAACAAAAGGCGATTACAGAGGGGAAAACCGCCCTCAATGCGTTCCCTCAATTTGGGAAGAAAGCACCGCCTCGCGCCGCACATAGGCATAGAGAAAAAGCTGAGGATTGGGCAGCAGCATCGAGACACTATCCAAACGCCCCAAGGCAAGCGTCGCCTTTTCCAGTAATTGCTGTCTGCCGCTGTCCAGATCCAAAGGGGGGATCGGCGGCAAAGGCTTGGGAATAAAGGCTTGAACAACCTCACCCCCCGCTACAGTCTCCACAAAATACCCACTACTATCCCGCCGCATTTGCCAAAACCTTTAATAAGAATTGCCCTTATTAAAGATTTTGCCATTTTTTTTAATAAGAGAGGCCAGGCCATTGAGGGGCGATCGCCCCTAGCCCCTCGAAAAGGGCGATCGCGCTCCCCCCTGTTAGGGTTGTTGCTCATCTTGGCACTGGCTTATTAAAGTAGGATGATTCTTGGAATGTCTGCTGTACAAGGGTTTCAGTCAACGAAAAACCAGTGATCCAACTTTAGGAAACCAGTGCCCAAAATCACCCTAAGCGGCATCCCCCTAGCTGCCTATGAATACAAAGTCTGCGATCGCTCCGCCATCGAATGGATCATGGAACGCTACCAAATCACCAAACACAAAGAAAGCGGCATCCTCAACGACCCCAACCAATGGAGCGACGACCCCCACTACATCATCAACCTCGTAAAACGCATCGTCCGCGTCAGTATGGAGACAGTGGCGATCGCGAATAGCTTGCCACCGCTGCATGAACTAAAATAGCTTAATTCTGCCAAATTTTCCGATCCTGCCAATCTCCAGGAAAATCCATCACAGCCAAAAATTGAGGAGATTCATGCAATAGCTTAAGCATTTTTTTCCTCCACTGATGATCTGGAGCAATCTTGTCCATCAAATACAAAAAAATAACCAGTGTATTGTAAATTTTTCGTGAATTTTTTACAAATTGATTAGCTAAGGAATGTTTTTGATTCTTGATTAACTTCGGTAATCGCTTAAAATCACGATTCCACAATCGGGAGTGATGAGCGCAGGTATTCCGAACCATACTTAAGTGATTTGACACTCCACTGCCTAAAGGCGAGTGGATTCTTTCCTCATAGACTCTTGTCTAGCCAATCAGAAATTGACCCCGACAGAACGTCTCCGAAAGCATTTTGAATCACGGGCTGTCCGACCGCGATTAATCCACGATTTCTTATAACTTGACTGGCCGCCACATCCCTATTGGTTTTATATCCACAATTAGGACAATTATGAACCCTTTTAGAGCATCAGCGTCAGATGCAGAGTCGCCAAGGGCACAACAATGCTCAACGGTTGTTCGGACTAACAGCGATACCGACGGCAAATCAGATCCATGATTACGGCCATGATCCTAGAGAAAGAATGGAAATCTCAATAAACTCCCTTTAATGATGTGATCCGTCAACCACTTTGACAAAAAATTTTTTGTAAATTAACATTGAATTTAATGATTTAGCCTAAATCCTGCTATGACCGTCAATCTTCGTGATATTCATCCGCTCTCAGAGTTTCAGCGTAGCGCAAAGGCATTTTTAGCAACCCTCAAAGCAACACAAGCCCCCATGGTGTTAACCGTCAATGGCAAAGCGGCGGTTGTCGTACAGGATGCCGAAAGCTATCAAAACTTGCTCGATCGCCTCACAGTCTTGGAGTCCATCGCAGGGATTCGTCAAAGTGTCGCAGAGTTTGAACAAGGGCAGGGAATGCCCCTAGATGAGGCGTTTATGGAATTGCGAGCCAAGCATGACCTACCAGATTGAGATTTCCCCAACAGCGATCGCCGATGTTGAGGCAATTTTTTTATGGATTAAGCAATATTCAGCAGATCGGGCTTACCGATGGGTGCGGGGATGCTACGAAATCATGTTGAAATTAGAAAAGTTTCCCAATCGTTGTGCCTTAGCGATAGAAAGCCAGCACATGGAGCTTGTCGTGCGTCAGTTATTGTTTGAGCAGCAATATCGCATTTTGTTCACCGTACAGGAGGCTAATACTAGGCTGGAATTGTGAACATTTGAGCCGGTTAATCGCCACAGACCAACCCAGATGTTACCAAAGTCGTCCCATCCATTGGCTGTGTAACCTCACCCCAGAAGGCGATCATAAAACCGCCCAAAAAATCTTCCAAGACTATTTAGAAGAGTTGATCCCCTAAAGGGAGGGTGAAATAAAAGGTACTCCCTTCTCCGAGAATACTTTCTACCCAAATTTTGCCCCCATGTTGTTGAACAATTTCTCGACAAATGGGTAAACCTAAACCCGTTCCGCCTTTTTCCCGGGAGTCGGAAGCGTCTACCTGTTGGAAACGGCCGAAAATAGCCTCTAGTTTATCAGCCGGGATGCCCCGACCGCGATCGCGCACATAAAATTGAATCTCCTCTGTTCCAGCAACTACCCCAATCCAGACGAAATTCTCAGGGCGAGAAAACTTAATCGCATTACTAATCAAATTCGTTAAGGTCTGTTGAATTTGATCGGGATCGACTTGTAGAGGAATCGAAGGAGGGGGAGAGGGGAGGGGATGGTGATCCACTTCCAGTTTTAGGGTAATCCCCTCTTGTTCAGCCATAGACTGCATGGCATCCTTAGCACTTAACATTAACTCCGGAGCATTACAAGCTTGTTTGCACATTTCCACTCGACCCGAGGCAATGCGTTCAAGGTCAAGGATATCATTGAGCAATCGGGTTAAACGTTCGGTGTTTTTGACCGCAATACTGAGCATCTGTTGTCCTTTGCTGTCCAAAGTGCCTAAGCGCCCGGTGGCCAATAATCCCAAAGAACCGCGAATGGAAGTCAGGGGGGTGCGGAGTTCATGACTGGCAATGGAGAGGAAATCATCTTTCATCTGTTCAACGGCCTTGCGATCGCTAATGTCCACCATGACCCCAAAATACCCCCGCACTCCCCCATCCCCTGTTTGGTCAGGAATAAAGGTGACGCTGATATAACGACTTTGACCATTAATTTTGGGGGTTTGTAGTTCAAAGTTGATCTTCTGTCCCGCTAAGGCCGCTTGAATATATTTTTGAATAAAGGGATAGAGATGTCCTAACACTTCTTCAGCAGAACGTCCCGTAATTTGATCCCTAGACAGACCAAACCAATCCCCATAGGTTTTATTGTGGAAACGATAGCGTTGCTCTGCGTCTACATAGGAAATTAACACCGGGAGAGCATCCGTAATCAGACGCAACTGCATTTCACTGCGTCGGAGTGCTAATTCAGCTAAAAGGCGATCGCGAATTTCCTGTTGTAGCTTAGTATTAGCACGACGGAGTTCTGCGGTGCGTGCAGTCACTAACTCCTCTAGATGGTTCAGCAGTTTCGCCTGAGATAAAGCAATGGCAATTTGATCCACCAAAGCCGTTAATAATTCGATTTCATCTTGATGCCAAGGGCGAATATCTTGACATTGATGGAGTACCAATTTTCCCCAGAGTTGGTCTTGATAAAAAATGGGGATCACTAACTTAGCCTTCACTTGTAACCGGGTCAAAAAGTCCTGTTCTGCCGGGGGAAGTTCTAGGGCCGTCACATCAGGAATCACCAGCACCTGATCCTGTTGTAAAGTGGTGATGCCCTTATGCTGCATAATATCGTCATAACAGCCTTGAGATTCCACCGTAGGCCAGGGATCTAAGACCACTTCCCGAATCGAATTTTTTAGGCCGTCGGGTCTTTCCTGCACCAATAACACCCGATCTACATTTAGAACGCGCTGTACCTCTATCACAGTGGTTTGTAGAATATCTTCTAAATCCAAAGATTGACGAATTTTTAACGTCAACTCAGACAGTAATTGCACCCGTTCATAGGCTTTTTGTAACTTTTCTTCCGCTTCCACCCGAGCCGTCACTTCAGCCCGTAAAATATGGTTGGCTTCCCGGAGTTGGGCAGTACGATTGAGAATCCGTTCCTCCAGTTGACTGGTTAAGGTTTGTAATTCCAGTTCCGCTTGCACTCGGTCGCTAATATCCCGAGCGACCCAAATCACAAATTGTTGAGGCAGGGGGGAGATACTGGCATCAAACCAGATCGTCTGCTCCCCATTGTCCAAACTATAATCAAAGCTCACAGTTTGGTGAGACGCGATCGCCTCCTCCACAGGTCGCCAGAACTCCGCCCGACAATCGGAGCCAAAAAACTTACTAAAAACCTCACTCACCACATCCCGTTCCCCATACAATTTACTGTAATTAGTGGGCATAACCTGGATTTCCTGTTTCCGGGCATTAATCACTAACACCACATCCGTCATAGCCTCAAAAATGCCCCGCATTTCTGCTTCATTAGCCCGGAGTTTCTCCTCCACCATTTTACGCTGGCTAATATCCCGAGCCACCACCACCACCGCCTGCTGAGAAATGGGAGAAAAACGCCCATCTAAGCAAATTTCGTCCCTGTCCACGGTCACAGTATATTCCAAACTGGTGGGCTGTCCCGTGGTGAGACTCTCCTGAATACAAGCTAAATGAGCTTGGGTGAGTTCAGGGGTAAACCGTTCTTGCAAAGACTGTCCGGGGTATAAACTTTGTCCCTGTTGTAGGGCTTTGGCCTTAGTGTGAGCCACCTTAACACAGCGTCCGGTGCGATCGCGAATTAACACCAAATCATCCATTGCCGCTAAAATCGCCTGTAATTCCGCCTCCGTTTGTTTATGCTGCATAATCGTCCCCAACTGAGTCGCCACCGAGAAAATTAACTCCGCCAGACGCTCATCTTCCGGTAAAGGATTGAGGGAAAAAGACTGGAAGCGGAAAAACACCAACACCGCCAACACCCGACCCGGTTCCGGGGGGTCAATCGTCAGAATCGGGGGAATGACAATCGGCACCGCTAACCCCGCTTGAATGCCCCGTTGTTCCGCCAATCCCCGCCGATTAAAGTAGTGCAGGCCAATATTGCGGTCTAAAGTATCCCCGAGTTGGAAAAACTCCGGTTCCCCCTGTAACCACACATGACCCGGCAAACCTTCTCCCCGCTCAAAGGTTAACCCCTCACTTTCAGCCCGGAACGCCTGCATATTTTCCTGTGTCTCTCCTTCTATGGTAGGTTCTATATACCAAGCGGGACTACATTCCAGACGTTCCCCATCTAAACTAGGAATCCACACCTCCCCATACCCCCAGCCACTACTGAGACAGACCTGCTCTAAAGCCGCCGTTAGCGCGCTGTCAAGGTCGGGAGCATTGACAAAGGCTTGGGTAATATTGAGCAGTAATTGAGTTTCTTCTGCCGCCCGTTGCGCCTCACTGATATCTTCCATCAAGCCGAAAATAAACTCTACCACCCCGCCTTTTTTCACCGCACAAACCGTTAAACGACCCCAGACTAAACTGGTATCCGAGCGAATATAGCGTTTTTCCACCGAATAGGCCTGGGTGCGCCCTAATAGTAAATTCTCAAAGTCTTGGGCATCTAAATTTACATCCCTTGGGTCCGTAAAAGAATCGAGGGTTAGGCCTTGTAACTCCTCTGCCAAGTAGCCCAGAAAGTCCTGAAAAGCCGCATTAGAATCCATCAACGTCCCATCTAACGCCATCACAGCAATCCCGAGACTAGCACTTTCAAAAATGGCCTGAAACCGGGCTTGGGCGGCAAATAATTCTTCTTGAATGGTCTTGCTTTCGGTGATATCTCGGGTGACAAATAACACCGTATCTTCCGACATCGGGGAAATATTGGTCGAAAACCAACGCAAGGCCGGCCCCATCATCAAACTATATTCGAGGCGTTGGGTAGTGCGATCGCTTAAAGCCCGGTCAATCGCCTCCTGATGGAACGCCGCCAACTCCTCCGGTAACACCTCAGCTAAGGTTTTATTCAGCAACTCCGCCGGAGGTTTGAGGAAAAAATTCGACTTCGTATTGGTAAACTTTAAACAACGCCCCTCCCGGTCATACAGACTAATCAAATCATCCATCGTGGCGAAAATCGTTCGTAACTCCGCCTCCGTTTGTTTTTTCTGAATCACCGTACCCAATTGGGCTGTAATGGCCGAGACAAACTGTAATAACCGTTCCTCATCCCCCTCTAGCCCATCCATAGACTCACAACGGAAAAACACCAACACCGCCAAAGGAGGAGGACTCAACGGCATCTCCCGATAAACTTGATGCCCCGAGGCCTCATCCCCCCTTCCCCAATCAGGACAATGCTCCGGGGTTCCCCTACCCCCCCAAATGGGAATCGCCAAAGCCATTTTAAAACGACAAGCTTGGGCTAAATCCTGACGCACCAAAGACTCCCCATCCCTTAAATCCTGAAGATAAACCTGCTCACCCGTCGCCCAAACCCGCCCCGCCAAACCCTCTCCCCGGCCCAGGGTCATAGTCTCACTCGCCTCTTGAAAAGCCTGAATCCGTTGATATATTTCCGGATAGTCAGCTAACTGTGCCTCATGAATATAACTCGCTAAACTACACTCCAGACAATCCCCACTACTGCGGGGTACCCAAGCCTCTCCATAGGTCCAGCCACTACTCACACAGAGTTCCGCCAACGCCGCTTCCAAAGCCAGTTCAAAGTCCGGTGCATGATTAATCGCCTGTGTCACCCGTAACAACACTTGGGTCGCCTCTTCCGCTTTTGCCCGTCGCACTGCCTCCCCTCGACGACGCAATTCCCCTTGATGCCCCATGATATACTTGCCCAAACTCTGAGCCATTAACTCTAAAATTTCCACATCATGACACTGCATCTGAGGCGTTTCTGTTTCTAAATAGCGCGGCAACGGAGAACAAAACGTTAAACTCCCATACACTTGACCATCCACCCAAATGGGAGTCCCGATATAAGACCCCAAATGCTCCGTTTCCCGAGTTAAATCATCATAGATTAGAGTTTGTTGTTGTTCAATGACCCGTTGCGTCCAAGGTTCATGTCCCGTCACTTCCCCATCAGTTAAAGACTCTTGAGCTTGACAAATTAAACCCGAACTCGACCGGGCTTCAATCATGCCCTTCGTAAATCCTAATAACTCACAACCTGTTTTTAAATAGTCTTGGGCTAAGTTCTCAAAATTCTGATAAACTGTCCTATGTAAACGGTGTAATTCCCGTAAGTCTCCACTAAAACGTTTTAACTGTTCATTTTGAATTTTTAACTGTCGATTCGCCGTTAAAAGACGGAGTTGATTATTAACTCGTGCCACCACTTCCGCCTGTTGAAAAGGTTTCGGAATATAATCCACTCCACCAACACGAAAAGCGTGTACTTTGTCAACCTCATTATCTAAAGCACTAATAAAAATAATCGGAATATCTCGGGTTCTTTCATCGGCTTTGAGTTCTCGACAGACCTCATAACCACTTAAATCTGGCATCATAATATCCAGCAGAATCAAATCCGGCAACATGGCTCGTACTGCTGATAAGGCTAATTGACCATTAATAGCAGGCCGCACATCATAGCCCTGTTGGGTGAGTAAGGTGGTCAACAGACGCAAATTTGCAGGGGTATCATCTACCACGACAATGTTGTAGGTTGAATTGGGATTCTGCAAGGTCTTCATTGCTTAGTCTTTTCGCGATTAAAAAGGGGAATTCATAACTCTTGGGAAGCGCAACTGTTCATCAAAGATGATAGATCTCTTGGCAATCTGAACATTGAACAGGGGTGACGGTTCATGGGACAATGAGTGGGACAAAATTTCTGGCTGTCTCAACCCTTATGTTAACCTCTTCTTTATATCCTGTAACTTGGCAAGGCGATCGCGCTGTTCTCATTGATCAAACCCGTATCCCTCAAGAATACCGGACAGTGGAGATTACCAATAGTGAAAGCATGGCCGATGCCATCAAAACCATGATTGTCCGAGGCGCTCCAGCCATTGGAGTCGCAGCTGCCTATGGAATGTATTTAGGTTCTCAAGAAATTATCACCTCAGACCGAACCACCTTCCTCCAGCAACTTGAAGAAATTGCCCAAAAACTCCGCCAAACTCGCCCCACAGCCGTTAACCTTTTCTGGGCCATTGAGCGCCAACTCCAAACCGCCCACCACACCCCCGGCGACCTCACCGCCCTAAAAACCGCCCTCCTCGAAACCGCCCAAACCATCCAACGTGAAGACCTCGCCACCTGCCAAGCTATCGGCGACCACGGTTTAAGCATCCTGCCAGAAACACCGGAAAAACTCACCCTCCTAACCCACTGCAACGCCGGAGCCCTAGCCACCGCAGGCTATGGCACCGCCCTAGGTGTCATCCGTTCCGCTTGGCGCGCCAATCGTCTCCAGCGCGTCTTTGCCGATGAAACCCGTCCTCGTCTCCAAGGGGCAAAACTCACCGCTTGGGAATGTGTACAAGATAATATCCCCGTGACCGTGATTAGTGACAACATGGCCGCCCATTGCATGAAACAAGGGTTAATTGATGCGGTAGTGGTAGGAGCAGATCGGATTACCACCAATGGCGACGCTGCCAATAAAATTGGCACTTACAGTTTAGCCCTAGTCTCGAAAGCCCATAATGTCCCCTTCTTCGTAGCCGCTCCCCTGTCTACAGTAGATTTCAAGTTGGCCACCGGGGAAGAAATCCCCATTGAAGAACGAGATGCCCAAGAAATTTACCAAATTGGGGACAGTCGCATTTGTCCAGAGGGGGCGGATTATTATAACCCAGCATTTGATGTGACTCCGGCCCATTTAATTACGGCCATTATTACGGAAAAGGGGGCGGTGAAACCGGAGGAGTTAAAACAGTTTAAAGTCTAAAAGGTTCAAACACCTCTTGATGAGTATTATATTTACCCGTCTTTAGTTGCTTTTCTAAAAACTGTTCTTGTTCAGGAGTTAACGTAATTTGTATCATGTTCTAATTGACTTCTTGTTATTGCAAGTTAATAATTGCTACCACAGAACTAAGGAGTTGCTGGGAGAGTATGTCAAAGACTTAAGGTTGACGCTCCCATCGCTAAAAGCGAGGGATTCCCTGTTCAACCAGTTACCTTATCTACTAAGCTCTCACCTAATAGACAGTGGGTAGTCTGTCCGAGGGCTTAAATTTCTGTCCGCCCGACAGTAT
>NZ_JAIHOM010000059.1 GCF_026130165.1 Spirulina subsalsa FACHB-351
CCCATTCCTCCTCTTCACTGACAGGAGTTTCCGTTTCGGGTATCTCTAAACTAGGAGTCGATTCTGTATCGTCTTCTAAACCAAAATCTCCCCATTCCTCCTCTTCACTGACAGGAGTTTCCATTTCTGGAATTTCCAAACTAGGAGTCGATTCTGTATCGTCTCCTAACGCAAAATCTCCCCATTCTTCTTCCTCTTCACTCACAGGAGTTTCCGTTTCGGGTATCTCTAAACTAGGAGTTGATTCTGTATCGTCTTCTAAACCAAAATCTCCCCATTCCTCCTCTTCACTCACAGGAGTTTCCATTTCGGGTATCTCTAAACTAGGAGTTGATTCTGCATCGTCTTCTAAACCAAAATCTCCCCATTCCTCCTCTTCACTGACAGGAGTTTCCATTTCGGGTATCTCTAAACTAGGAATTGATTCTGCATCGTCTCCTAACGCAAAATCTCCCCATACGTCCTCCTCTTCACTCACAGGAGTTTCTATTTCTGGAATTTCCAAACTAGGAGTTGATTCTGTATCGTCTTCTAAACCAAAATCTCCCCATTCCTCCTCTTCACTGACAGGAGTTTCCGTTTCGGGTATCTCTAAACTAGGAGTCGATTCTGTATCGTCTTCTAAACCAAAATCTCCCCATTCCTCCTCTTCACTGACAGGAGTTTCCATTTCGGGTATCTCTAAACTAGGAGTTGATTCTGTGTCCTCTGCAAATTCTAAAAAATCGCCCCACTCTTCCTCATTTTCTTCTACTTCGGAACTTTCTTCGACAATTTCCAAGTCAGAAGTTGCTTCAAACTGGGAAGAATCTAATGCAAATTCATCCCATTCTGAATCATCAATTTCAACAAGTTCTACGGGTTTTGTCTCATCAAAACCCTCTGTTTTTGCCTCAACAATAGATGAGGTAAGATCCCAATCCTCAATTTCTAGAAGTTCTGCGGAAGTAGAGGGATTGGTGAGTTGGCTAAACTCTTCCGTCGGGAGAGGACTTTTCTCTTCGTCGGCAGTTGGATCAGAAACAAAATTGTCGAGATTTAAGGGTTCAGAGGGGGGAGCGACGGGGGCGTTGAGGTCTACAAGGTCTTGGTTGATGGTAGGATCTGGAGCTAGGATGTCTGGGGTTTCTAAGCTGGAGGATTCCCAGTCTTCAATTTCTAGTTCTTGGTGGGGAGCGGGTTCTGTAAGCAGGGTTTTCGGCTCAACAAGGGGTTCTAGGTTGAGAACGTGGGGGGAGATGTCTTGCTCGTCGGAAGGGGTGTCTAGGACTTCTGGGGGGGCTTGTAGACGATCTAGGTCGGGGGTCTGCTCGTCATGCCAAGGAGTTTCTAGAGCGGGAGGATCGAGAAAGTCTTGTTCAAAGTCGGGTTCTGTGCTGTCGAGGGTGGGTAAGACAGGATTTGCCGTTTCTTCTGGGGGAATTTCTGCTGTTGCTGGGTCTACTATTTCGGGGTTTAGGGAGGGGAAGAGGGGACTAATGACTTCCTGTTCAGAAATAGGTTCTGGGGGGGCTTCTAGGGCGTTTTCTGGGCTTTGGGGAGCGTTTTCTAGGGTGGGTTCTTCTGGGGGGATGGGAAGGGGAGGGGGAGAGTCTTCTAGTAAGGAGAGGGGATCGGCGTTGGGGTGTTGGATGGCATGGAGGACGGTAAAGAGTTGTTGCAGGGATTGGATATTTTGGCTAATAATGTGATTGCCTTCAATGGCTTGGTCGAAGTGAAAGCGCCGGAGTTCTTGGTAGGCTGAATCTTGGACGAAGCGATCGCCTATTTCATTCTCGATATCCCCTTGAATCAGGTTGATGTGGGTACGCAGACGATCCCCGGGTTTAAGATGACTGGCTGAAATGGCGGGATCGGGATCGTCTTCTGATGTGGCGACCCAAGTGGTAATATTCAACTCAACGGCTCGACTTAAGGCTAAAACAAAGGCTTCTTGAATTTTTCCTTCTTGTAAGGCCTTTTTAAATTCGTCACTTAATGGCATCACCCTTCTCCTCATGCTGTGGGATGTTTACCCTGTTGCTGGGATTGTCTTCTGATTGGGATTGTCTTCTAGTAGATGTCAGAATCCCATCGGTTGGCAACGTTTCCCAAATCTAGGATCGTCTCATCCTCTCGACAGTGTACCTACAATTTTGCATCCTCATCTCACCAAATCTCAAGATTATAGTGAGAGAATCTCCCCTGCTCCCTCCCCTCCCCGACTCCCCGAGTTATTGATCAGACTCCAGTTAAGCATGAATGTCCTCTTGCCTCCCATCATTCAACGTTGTTTAATCACCACTAACGTAATATCATCATAAATCGTCTGAACCCCGATATGGTGCTTCAAATCGTCAATCACCGCCTCACGAATTTGTTGCGCTGTGCGGTGACTATTTTTTTGCACCACCCGACAGAGTTGATCAATCCCATACTGTACATTTTCGGGACTTTCTGCCTCCGTAATGCCATCGGTATATAACACCACAATATCCCCAGATTCTAAGTGAATCGTAGACTGAGCAATAAAATCGACAATATTATCATCTAAGCCAATGGGAAATCCCAAATCTATGGTATCAATGCGCTCAACACTACCATTCGCTCGCACTAAAATAACCTCTTCATGTTGACCACTTAAGGTTAATGTTCCCTCTTGATAGTTGAGTAACGCCAACGTGAGATGTTTTTCTGAGTTAATTCGGCGTACATTATCATAAATAGTCCGGTTTAACACCTCAAAAAACTTAATCAGATTAGTTTCTTCACTGGCTATTAAAGTACGGACGGCCGTTTGTACCATAATCATTAACACCCCACTTTCTAAACCATGTCCCGTCACATCCCCAATGCCGATAAAAACTCGGTCGCCATAGCTCAAAATATCATAATAATCCCCACCAATTTCACTAGCCGGTTCCATGAAACCGACAATTTCTAAGGCATCAATGCGGGTCAGTTCCGATTCTTTGGGTAAAATCATCCGTTGCAGTTGGCGGGTAATTTCTAACTCGGAACTCATGCGCAAATTCTCGGCCGTGAGTTGTTCATTCAAGTTTAAGATTTTTTGATGGGCTTTTTCCAGTTCTACAGTTCGTTGGGCAACTCGTTCCTCTAAAGCATGATTAATGGTTTCTAAGGATTGAAACGTCTGATTCAACTGACTAGACATTTGATTAAAAGACTCAGCCAAAAAGCCAATTTCATCCTGAGTTAAAATGGGTGCTTGTTCACTTAAATAACCTTGGGCAAAGCGTTGCACTACTTTACTCAGTTGGATGATAGGATAAGCAATGGAACGGGCAATATAGCGGGATAAAATCGCAACAATAATTGCAGTTAAGGTTACTAAAACGATGAAACTATTGCGTTGAGTGACAACGGCTTTTAAGGCTTCAGCTTCATCAATTTTAACTACCATTCCCCCATCAAGAGAGGGAAGATAACGCCAAGCAGCTAAGGTGATGCGATCGCGATAATCCCTCATCCTACCATAGCTAATCGTCCCCCGAACCGCCTGTTGTAAGGGAGAGAGAGACTCAGACACTAAGGGTTCACGATATTCTAAAGCTGCGTTAGGATTGTGTCGTGTTGGACTCACCAAGACAATGGAATCCTCAGTTTTAATCCCCACCAACGTTTCCCCTGTTAACCCTAACCCTGTATAGTTATTAACCGTTTGAGAAAATACCGTATCATCAATTTGAATCACCAACACCCCAATCACTCGTTTTCGCTCCAAAACTGGAGCCGCAATCAGGAAACTCGGAGTCCGCAAACGACGATCATAAAAGAAGTTAGAAATATTCACTTCTTGTAAGGTTTTCGCCTGTTCAAAAACCAGTTTGAGTTCTGAATCCGGCGGAACTGTTTGTAGGGATTGCCGAAACGAATTTTGTCGATCCGTATAATCAAAAAGAATCTGTCCCTGAGTATTGAGCAACACCACATTACGGTATTGAGCATTCTTAAAATATTCTGTTAGAAAGAGATTAAATTTTAAGATTTCTTGGCGTACCTCATTAGATGTCGCTGTGGGATCTTCTTCGATCAATTTAATCATCTCAGTGATGGTGGGCATATGACTGAGCATCACCACATTGAGTTTCGTATTATTAATATAGGTTTCTAACTGTTCTGCTTTACTTCGGGTAATGGTAATCAGGTTATTATTGATCTCTCGAACGAGAGCATCTTTAGACGAAAAAAAGGTTAAGCTACTAGCAATTAACAGGGGTACTAAAGTTAACAGCAAAAACCAGCCCAGCAATTTTTTGTAGATGGTCTTTTGAGCAATCACTAACCTAAGCTTATCCCAATGTATAAATTTTTTTATTCGGTTCGTGGATTTGACCATTGTCCTCGCCATTGCAACTGATATTGCTGTAATAATTTCTGCCAGTCCGTCTCAGAACGATACATCGGATAGGGGATGGGTCGAACGGGTTTTCCTGAACTCCAAACAATCTTAAATTGAGAGTTTTGATCAATTTTACCCACTCGCACAGTTTTCCAAAGATGTTGAGTCTGATGATCAACATAAACAGGACCGTGAGGGGCGCTAAAGCTTTGATCTTTTAAGTTCTCTCGTAATAATTCGATATCAAAATTAGGGGTTTTCTGGACGGCTTGTTTCCACAAATAAACCCCAACATAGGCCGCTTCCATTGGATCACTCATCATGCGATATTCTCCATATTTTTTGCGAAAATTATGAATAAACTTTTCATTCTCTAAACTCTCAATACTTTGAAAATAATTCCAAGCGGCATAGTGTCCTTCAACAATACTAGGGTCGAAACTTTGCAATTCATTTTCACCAATACTCAAAGAAATAACAGGAATAGACTCAGCCGTAATATTGGCTTTCTTGAGTTCATTAAAAAAAGCAATATTGGTGTCTCCATTAATAGTATTAATCACAACATCAGGCTGGGTTTCCAAGATTTTTTCTATAACCTCTTGTACTTGTGTTGTCCCTAAACCTAAGTATTCTTCCCCCAAAATCTCAGCATCTAGAGCGGAAAGTTGCTCCCGCACAATCGTATTTGCAACATGGGGAAAAATATAATCAGAACCGACTAAAAAAAAGCGTTTTCCTAAGTTATTAAATGCCCACTTAACGGCGGGTAGAATTTGCTGATTAGGGGCGGCTCCTGTATAAAAAATATTAGGGGAGATTTCTAGTCCTTCATACTGAACAGGATAAATTAATAAGTGGTCATATTTTTCAAAAACAGGTTTAACGGTTTTCCGACTAGCTGAAGTCCAACAACCAAACACGGTGAGAACTTGATCTTCGACAATCAATTTTTCCGCCAGTTCAGCAAAGGTATCCCAATTCGATGCACCATCTACTACTATAGGTTCAATCCGGCGACCCAGAACTCCCCCTTGTTGGTTAATTTCTTCAATGGCCATGAGGGTGGCTTCAACGACAGGTTTTTCACTAATAGCCATTGTCCCGGTGAGGGAGTGGAGAATTCCCACTTTAATGGGGGTGTTTTGGGTTCTACCCAGGAGGGGATTCAACAGGAGAATGGCGAAAAAACTGACTAAAATCAGAAAAATTAGCCATTTTTTGTTTTTAAACAGGTTGAGCATTCTGGAATTCCCCCACTGAAACGGTTAGACTTCTTTTTGCTTGAGAACGACTAGGGTGATGTCGTCATAGACTGTATGGCTGCCGATGTGTTGACGAATGTCATCAACAACGGCTTGTTGAATTTTGGAAGCCTTGAGATGGCGGTGTTTTTTGACTACATGACACAGGCGGTTAAGTCCGTAATGTTCTCCGGCTAGATTTTCCGCTTCGGTAATCCCATCGGTATAGACTACGGCAATATCTCCCGTGAAGAGTTGAACATAGGTTTGATCGACAAAATCCCGAATGTCGTGATCTAAACCAATGGGGAAGCCTAAATTAATGGTGTCAATCCGTTCAATATCTCCATTGGCGCGGACTATGATTAATTCTTCATGTTGTCCACTAACACAGAGCTTTCCCTCGTAGTAGTCGAGAAGGGAGAGGGTGAGATTTTTCTCGGAGCCCATGCGTTGGACATTGGCGTAAATGGTGCGGTTAAGGGTATCCCAGAACTTTTTTGGATCTTGTTCATTGTTGGCGAGTAGGGTGCGGACGGCGGTTTGTACCATAATCATTAATACTCCACTTTCTAGGCCGTGTCCGGTGACATCGCCAATCCCAATTTTAATCCGACCATCGTAATTGAGAATGTCGTAATAGTCACCGCCGATTTCGGCGGCTGGTTCCATGAAGCCGGAAATATCAAGGTCTGCGATCGCCTCTAAATCCTTCTCCCGGGGTAACAGCATCTGTTGCAGTTGTCGGGTAATATCCAATTCTGCACTTAACCGCAAGTTATCGGCCTTCAGTTGCTCATTGAGTTGGGAGATTTCCTCATTAGCCGTTTCGAGAGCATCCATCACCTGATTATACCGTTTGGCAATTTGTCCCACTTCCGTAAAGGGATCCACCGGCACCCGTAGACTCAGATTTTCACTCTGGGCGTGTTTCTCCATCACCGCAAAGAGATCATGGAGTTCTGTCGTCGCTTGGTGTTCAGAAACATTGAGTCCCGCTTGTTCAGCTTCCGCATTAACTCGCAGGGGAAAATAGCGATTAATTGATTTTAAAATAATATAGGTAATCCCAAAACCCCAAATCAAAGCCACAGAAGCCCCAAAAAACTGCACCGCAATTTGACTGCCCTTGCTTAATCCTGTGCCGATCAGTTCGGGATTGCCAAATAAGCCCACGGCGAGGGTTCCCCAAAAGCCAGCCGCCCCATGTACTGCCACCGCGTCCACCGCGTCGTCAATTTGCCACTGTTCCAGTTGAGAGGAAACCAGAACCATCACAGCGGCCCCTGTCCCACCAATCACCAAGGCAAGAGGAGCAGAGACGAGATTACAGGCGGCAGTAATGGCCACCAAACCCGCAATCGACCCGTTAATCACCATTTCCACCTCGGGAACCTTGCGCCGTTGCCATGTCAGGGCAGTAGCCACCAGCATTCCCGCCACTCCCGCTAAAATGGTGTTGAGCAGGATATGAGGCACTTTAGGGCTTAATTCAAAGGTACTGCCACCATTAAAGCCTAACCAGCCAAACCAAAGGATCAGCGCGCCTAAGACTGCCAGAGGAAGGTTAGAGCCTTGAATTTTGCGGCTTTTTCCGGGGGCAGGAAAGCGACCCAGACGGGGGCCAATGACTAGGAGGGCGGCGAGGGACACCCAGCCCCCCATACTATGGACAACGGTAGCCCCAGCAAAGTCTACAAAGCCCAATTTCCCGAGCCATCCGAGGGCTTGACCATCTAGGAGACCATTCCAAGCCCAATGACCAAATAGGGGGTAAATGCAGCCGGAAATGAGACAGGCAACGAGGAGATAGGCACTAAAATGAATCCGTTCGGCAATGGCCCCGGAAACAATAGTGGTGGCTGTGCTGCAAAACATGACTTGAAAGAGAAAAATGGCCGATTTGAAGGGGGTTTGATCGAAATGGAGAAACCAGTAGGAGTTCCCCCACCATCCTCCTTGGGAGGCTCCGAACATCAAGGCATACCCAACGCTGGTAAAGAGGGTGACGGAAATGCCAAAATCGGCGAGATTCTTAACCGCGACATTAATACTGTTCTTGGAGCGAGTCAGCCCGGATTCTAAACACATAAATCCTGCTTGCATGGCAAACACTAAGCCAGAACAGACCAAAATCCATAAAATATCGATCACGTGGGTTAAACATACAGTGGGTACATCGGCAGGGGTAGACCTTAAATCAGCAACCCATCAGACTATATCAGGGCTTTGGGGTTCTCAGAACTATGATGCTCTGAGCATTCTAGAAGCCAGCAGCAGGATCTGGGTGACTCTTCCATTACAATGGGCTACCCTTCATTTTATCGGGAATAAGTTGCCAAAAACCAGTATTTTCCCGGTTGTGTGCCACGGTGTAACCCAAAATTAGGGGGTGTGTTGGGTTGGTATTTGTAGGTTGGGTGGAACGAAGTGTAACCCAACATTAGTGGGGGGTGTTGGGTTGCGCTGTTGCTTCACCCAACCTACGGGGAGTCCATTCGTGGGGGGTATTGGGTTGCGCTGGCGCTTCACCCAACCTACGATGGGGCGATCGCATTTCCTGATTCCTCTGTTGTTGGGTTGCGCTGTTGCTTCACCCAACCTACGGGGAGTCCATTCGTGGGGGGTATTGGGTTGTGCTGGCGCTTCACCCAACCTACGATGATGGGCGATCGCATTTCCTGATTCCTCTCTTGTTGGGTTGTCGCTTTACCTAACCTACGGGGAGTCCATTCGTGGAGGGTGTTGGGTTGCGCTGGCGCTTCACCCAACCTACGGGGAGTCCATTCGTGGGGGGTGTTGGGTTGCGCTGGCGCTTCACCCAACCTACGTGGGGCGATCGCATTTCCTGATTCCTCTGTTGTTGGGTTATGCTGGCACTTCTAACCCAACATTCGTGGGGGTGTTGGGTTGCGCTGGCGCTTCACCCAACCTACGTGGGGCGATCGCATTTCCTGATTCCTCTGTTGTTGGGTTGCGCTGTTGCTTCACCCAACCTACGGGGAGTCCATTCGTGGGGGGTGTTGGGTTGCGCTGGCGCTTCACCCAACCTACGATGGGGCGATCGCATTTCCTGATTCCTCTGTTGTTGGGTTGTGCTGGCGCTTCACCTAACCTACAGGGTGATTCGTTCATGGACAAGCGGTAACATTTCCAAATGCTGCTGCACCCGGTGGGTTGGGTAAGAATTGTACGGGCAAGATCCCTATGGTATTTAGAGCGCTAAGAGTGTCTCTATTAACAATAGAAAGTTGACCCGTTCCTCCTGTTGTAAAAAATACATATTGGGTTGTACTATTGTTTCCTTCAAGCCTAACGCAAGAATTTTGATTACTATTCGTTCCAATAGAAATAGAGGTATTTAACCCGGTCATAGTTGTTATATTGTTCGTAATATTAGCCGTAAATCTAGCATTGCCTGTTGTCATACTTGGATCTCCACCCATTAGAGGAATGCCAAAAGCTGCAATCACAATCCCAATATTTTCATGATCAGCAATCTCATTATTAGAAATGGTTAGATTCCCGACAGAACTAGCCAAAAATGACAACCGAATCCCTTCAGTTTCACTCCCCACAATTACATTATTATCAATCAACAAATTCCGAATTTCAGCCGTACTTCCCACATTCAAACCTGCACCAATATCAATCCCCCCTGCGGCATTATTGCGGAATGTATTACCTTGAATGGTGATATTTTCTGCAACGGCATCCTCAAATACCCCAATCACTAAACCATCCCCTCGTTCGGTACCTGGGAGAATTGCACCATTGTCAATGACCTGATTATTCCTAATCGTTAAGGTTCCTGTGGCATTGCCGGGATTGCCCGCAACGTTGGGATTAGTTCGACCTAAAATAACTAGAATGGCATCATCGTAGCTATCGCGAACAGTATTGTTTTCAATATTTAACTGAATATCTCCCCGCTCATTGGCCACAGCAATAGCCTGTCCGCTAGCGGTGGTAATATTAGGTGGAGTAAAGGCAGAATCTCCCGTTCCAGTGCTGTTAGTAATCGTATTTCCCGTAATATTTACCGTGCCGTTGACGTTATAAAAACCAACCCCTTGACCAATGAAATCATCAAAAAATTGAGTGTTACTGATGGTGTTATTGGTAATATTAAACGCGCCTGTAGATTCAGTAAAAGCTATTCCTTGATGGCGGACATTTGTCAAGGTATTGTTACTAATTGTAATAGTTGCATTGGTTAAATTACGGCCAAAAATGCCTCCGTCTGCGCTCGCTGTGCCGCCTGTTTCGGTGATTTGGAAATTCGAGAGGGCAATGGTGCCGGAGGAGTTTTGGATTTTGATGCCGGAGTTGGTGGTGTTGCTAATTTGACTCCCTTCTCCGGCACTGATATTAACTGTTCCGGCAATGTTATTAAGGCTGATGCCATTTTGTTGGGAGTTGGTGAGGTTGAAGGTGGTATTACTAAAATTGACCCCTCCTGTCACATTGTCTAAAGCAAGGCCATTATTGGCAGAATTGGCACTGGTGAGACTTCCCCCTGCAAAGGTTAGGTTTTGGAGATTATTGCCCCGGAAAGCCCCTTGTCCTGTGGCGTTGACGGTGGTATTGGTGAACTGAAGATTACTCACGGTGTCGGCGACTATGGCCGCGTTACTGCCCGAGTGGGTAAGATTGAAATTAGAAAGGGCGATCGCACCTGTCGAACTTTCCACCTGAAGCCCCGTCGTGGCACTGCCTTCAATGCGATTGCCACTACTCCCCGTTAAATTTACCCCTCCCGTCACATTACTCAACTTCATCCCCGCCCCGGCCGCATTACTCACCGTAATGGGGCTATTGTCCACCGTTACCGTCCCGCGCACTTGGTCCAAACGAATCCCATCCTCCCGAGAATTACTGACGGAAATGGGAGTATTACTCAACTTCACCTCTCCCGTCACATTGCTTAACACCAGACCATTATTAGCAGAATTGGCACTGGTGAGACTTCCCCCTGCAAAGGTTAGGTTTTGGAGATTATTGCCCCGGAAAGCCCCTTGTCCTGTGGCGTTGACGGTGGTATTGGTGAACTGAAGATTACTCACGGTGTCGGCGACTATGGCCGCATTACTGCCCGAGTGGGTAAGATTGAAATTAGAAAGGGCGATCGCACCCGTCGAACTTTCCACCTGAAGCCCCGTCGTGGCACTGCCTTCAATGCGATTCCCACTACTCCCCGTTAAATTTACCCCTCCCGTCACATTACTCAACTTCATCCCCGCCCCAGTCGCATTACTCACCGTAATGGGGCTATTGTCCACCGTTACCGTCCCGCGCACTTGGTCTAAACGAATCCCATCCCCGGGAGCATTGCGACTGGTAATAGACCCCCCGCTAATGCTTAGATTCTCCACCTGTTGGCCTTGAATCGCCCCTTGATTATTGCCAATGATCTCATTGCGCAAAAACTCCATCGTCCCCGTAGTATTTTGCAAACGCAAGGCCGGATGAGTCGCGCTAGTAATCACATTATCCCGCACCTGCGCGCCCCCCACATTTTCCCCCACAATCCCCCCATCCTGTACCCCCGTGATTTGGAAGCCAGAAATCACGCTATTCGTCCCCAATTTCACCGTATCCACAATTTGAGGACGATTGGCTAAACCACTATCCGATAAGGGTAATTTGACCGTTCCCCGTTGAGTTGGCACCGTTTGTAAAGGAGCCGTAGAGAGGACTTGCACCTGATCCGGTATGGTAAAGCTAGGAATCCCCGGATTGTTCCCCAACTGCACATAGACAATTTCGTTGCGATTGTCGATGTTGTTGGTATTCGCCCCAAAAATCGCGGTTCCCGAGACATTCAAATTCCCCACCAAACCAAAGGGATTTTCAATGGTTCCATCGCCCCCAGCCACTCCGGTATTATTCACATGGTGGAAAAACCAAGGTTCTCCCGTGACTGGATTAATCGCCTTCTCATCGGCAAATCCTTCCACCGTGGTAAATTCTTCCATCGTCGGAACCACTAAAATGGTGCTATTGCGGGCCGTAAAATATCCCAAACGGTCCCAAGTAGACACCGGACTCCCCGGATTGCGGGTCAACTTGCCCCCGAAATTCATGCCAAAATTGACAATTAAATTGGTGCCGAAGCGTTGATCATCCTGTAGCGTTACACCTACCCGATACTGGCTATTATCTGCCGTTGCTTCCAAACGAGTCCGCCACCCTAACACCGTATTCTGAGGCGCATTGTAATAATACAGCCCCCCATAGCCCCGCAGTTCGCCAAAACTGCCCAAATCGGCAATTTTCCCCCCCACTTCTCCATCGAGGGCTAACATAGCGGATTCAAAGGTGCGGAGGGTGTTAAAGCTACGTTGACCGGAGAGGAGGAGATAATTCCCTTGAAAGCCAAAATCTGTGACTTGCGTTTGTCCATTTCCAGAGATGATCTCGGCCGTTTGTTGACGAGAAGTGCCGAGGGGGAAGTAGCCATTTAAGCGTAAGTCCCATGTACTACTAAGGCGCTCAAAGCCTAGTCCTAACTGCTTAAAGTTGGCGTTTCCGGTGTCTCTAGTATCAAAAGCAACATACCCCCCCAACAGCAAATCTCGTTTTTCCTCATAGAAGCGCTGACCGAGGAGGAGATTAGTTCCGAGGGTTTCGTAGTCTAACCAGAGAACACGACCTTCTAAGAAAAGTAAACTTTCTCCGGGGGTTTGGACAAGGGGCAGGAAGGTTTCAATTTGGGTGAAGCGAGGGGTACCACCTCCGGAGGATTGCACTCCCCCACCAATGCGGGGAGCAATGAGCAAATCCTGTGCTTCGGTGGAAAGGGGGGAAGGGTTTAACTCTTCTTGTGCTGAACTGGGGGACGTTAAACCAGCCAACAGGACAAAGCTGCTACAACAAAGGGAGAGTATGCGTTTCACGGTTCTTAAGCTGGGTAGGATACACGACTGGCTAGCAAAAGAGCAACCCTTGATGATTGGATGGGAGTTAGGGCAAACAGTCTATACAAGACTGACCGCTTGGGGAATAACCTTATCTTCGTGCAGGGTCAGGATTCTAGTTTGAATTTATTTGAATTTAAGTGTAGCGTGCGTTCCCTGAATCTCAACCCTGACGATTTAAACCCTGATGATCTGGGAGTTTCTCTAAAACGTTAACCTGCTTGGTCTAAAACAGACTATGTTAAGTAGGAATCTTAGCCGATCTTGAGGGCAATGGCAACCCATGACTTTTTCTGACTCTCCCTTTTGGAAAACGCTTAATCGTTTTGTGGAAATGCGATCGCCTTGGCTAACTCTGATTGGCGAACATCTCGAAGATCATCACGGCAAACGCTTAGATTATTGGCGCATTGAAAAAGCCGATTCTGCCGTCATTGTGACGATTCAGCAGGACTTTTTTATTTTCCCCAAACCCCTGTATCGTCCGGGGGTGGGAGAAGTGACGCTGGACTTTCCGGGGGGCCGCATCCCTCCTGATACCCCACGGGAAAACGTTGTGCGGGAGATTCTGCATCGGGAATTAGGCGTTGATGAGACACAGTGCGATCGCATTATCCCCTTAAATCCCCAAGGCTGGTCTATCAACAGTTCCTTTTCTAATCAAAAACTCTACGGATTTATCGTAGAACTTGCCCCCAATTTTAACCTAGATTCTGATTTCATTGGCGCGACCTACCCGGTCGATACTCAAGGCATTTGCCAGTTATTACAAGACCTGACTTGTCTACAATGTCGTGCTGTTTTATTGGAGTTAATCAACAATTATCAAAGTTTGTGTGGATTTTGACCCTATTCCCGACTCCTGACTCCCTCCTATGAAACTCTCCCCACCAGAGAAGACGAATCCCCTTAAATTTCGGGTAAGCTGGAAAACATTGTTAAGACTTCAGCCCAGAATCGATTATGGCAGGAAAAATAAAAAAGGGTTCTTTAGTTCACGCTGTTCGGGAAAAATTAGAAGCTAGTGTAGAGGCAACGGCGAGTGATACTCGTTTCCCCCCCTACTTGTTTGACAGCAAAGGGGAAGTCGTGGAAATGGATGGAGATTACGCTTTTGTTAAATTCTACGTTCCCACACCCGGAATGTGGTTGCGTTTGGATCAACTGGAATTAGCGGAATAACCCGCCCCCCTTTCCCCTCCATAACAGTGTGAATGAACTCACTCCCAGCGTCCTTGGGGGGTGATGGGCTACGGACACTAGAGATTCTGTCCGCGACTCGATCATCCTCACAAGGAACGCCGTTTTCCACTTATAGGAGGTTTCATGACACCTGTATCCCCTGCAATCCAGCAACAAAAACCCGCTCGCGTCGCAGTTGTTGGAGCCGGAAAGGTAGGTAGCACCTTAGCTCAACGGATTTTAGAGAAAAATATCGCCGATGTTGTTTTACTTGATGTGGTGGAGGGATTGCCCCAGGGGGTTGCACTGGATCTTTTGGAAGCCCGAGGTTTAGAAGACCATGATGGGTTTATTCTCGGCACCAATGACTATCAAGATACAGCCAACTCGGACATCGTAGTAGTGACGGCCGGTCGTCCTCGCACACCGGGGATGGATCGCAATGATTTAATTCATATCAATGCGTCCATTATTGCCCAATCGGTCAAATCGGCGATCGCCCATTCCCCCAATGCCATTTTAATCCTCGTGACCAATCCCTTAGATGTCATGACCTATGTCGCTTGGCAAGTAACCCAGTTACCGACTACCCGGGTGATGGGAATGGCCGGGGTGCTAGACTCCGCTCGTCTCCAGACTTTCATTGCCATGGAATTAGGGGTTGCGATCGCCGATGTTCATGCGATGGTCCTAGGAGGTCACGGTGACTTGATGGTACCCCTACCCAGTTACTGCACCGTGCGCGGTGTTCCCATCACGGAACTACTCGATCAATCTACCATTGAACGACTCATTGAACGCACACGCAACGGCGGCGCGGAATTAGTCAAACTGTTTAAAACAGGTGGCGCATACTACGCTCCCGCCTCCTCGGTCTGTCGTATGGTAGAAGCGATCCTGCATAATCAATCCCGTCTTCTCCCCACTGCCGCCTACTTACAAGGAGAATATGGCCTCAATGATGTATTTGTCGGAGTTCCCTGTCGTTTAGGAGCCAATGGAGTGGAACAAATCCTAGAACTCAAACTCTCCGACGCAGAATTAGCGGCCCTGCACACCTCCGCCGAGTCTGTGCGTGCTAATAACAAAATCGCCCTAGAAGCTTTGCACGCTAAGGTTTAGGCCTTTCGTCTATCAATTATCAATTCCCACATCTTACTGTAAGCCATATTCAGCCGCCCCTACAGTAAGGTGTCCGTGAACTAGTAACAAGAATCTCCCTCTATAGCGAAGCTTAGAGGGAGATTCTATCAAGTCTATACAAACATTAATCAACTAGGTATTTTTGTTTAAGAAAGATTGAACTTGACCTAGGGCTGCTGCAAAGATATTAAAACCCGCCCAGCCTGCTGCAATTAACAGGGGTCCCAGCACAACCACCAACCGCCAATCAAAATCCATATTTCACATCCTCTCTTGATCAATATTTTAAATTATTTTAATCTTTCTCATTTTTCCATCACTTTGTCAAGATCCAATGACTCATCAGATTACAACTGGGTCAGGGGGGCTTGCTTTTTTTTAAAGAAGAGATTACAATGGGAGATCGCGGGCGATTAGCACAGGGGTAGCGCACTTCCTTCACACGGAAGGGGTCACTGGTTCAAATCCAGTATCGCCCATATCCTTTAAAACCTTGCTATATATAGGCTTTAAGAATTTACTCAATTCTTAGTTATCTCAATTTACTCAAAATTTACTCAAACCCTATGTGTAGCACTGGGAAAAGTATAAATACTTAAAACAAGATCAAGAACGAGGGAACTATGTTCTAGTGTCCTGAAAACGGTACACTGGGAAATGGTTCAATCCTAAGAAATGTAGACGCATGGCATCCATTCGCGAGTTGCACACCCAGTTAGTCCGCAAAGAACGTTCTGCGGTTGAGATCACCACTGAAGCCCTAGAGCGCATTCAAACCCTAGAGCCAAAACTTCATAGCTTTCTCCAGATCACGGCAGATCACGCCCTCGCACAAGCCAAACAGGTCGATCAGCAGATTGCGGCTGGGGAAGAAATTGGTCTACTCGCCGGAATCCCCATCGGGATTAAGGATAATATGTGTACCGACGGGATTCCTACCACTTGCGGTTCTCGGATTTTGGAGAATTTTGTCCCCCCTTATGAGTCCACAGTGACAGAGAAACTGAAAAAAGCCGGAGCGGTTATGGTCGGAAAAACCAATCTGGATGAATTTGCCATGGGCAGTTCTACCGAGAATTCCGGCTATCAGGTGACGGCGAATCCTTGGGACCTATCCCGTGTCCCCGGAGGCTCTTCCGGTGGCTCTGCGGCGGCCGTAGCGGCTCAAGAATGCGTCGTAGCCTTGGGGTCTGACACTGGGGGATCCATTCGTCAGCCCGCTTCCCTTTGTGGGGTAGTGGGGATGAAACCCACCTATGGCTTAGTGTCGCGCTATGGTTTAGTGGCCTATGCCTCCTCCTTGGATCAAATCGGCCCCTTTGGGGGCTGTGTCGAAGATGCGGCCATATTATTGGGTGCGATCGCCGGGTACGACCCCAAAGACTCCACCAGTCTTAAAGTAGACATCCCCAACTATGCCCAACTCCTCAAGCCCAACTTCCGCCCTAAATCCCGTCTGCGCATTGGCGTAATTAAAGAAACCTTTGGCGGTGGATTAGATTCCCAAGTCGAAGAAAAAGTCAAAGCCGCCATCGAAGTTCTACAAAACCTAGGAGCCGAAATTCAAATCGTCTCCTGTCCCCGTTTCGGTTACGGTTTACCCGCCTACTACATCATCGCCCCCTCAGAAGCCTCCGCCAATTTAGCCCGTTATGATGCCGTGAAATATGGCATCCGAGCAGAAGAAGCCGATAACCTCGTGGATATGTACAAAAAAACCCGAGCCAAAGGCTTTGGAACCGAAGTGAAGCGGCGGATCATGTTAGGCACCTATGCCCTTTCCGCCGGATATTATGATGCCTATTACCTCAAAGCCCAAAAAGTCCGCACATTAATCAAACAAGATTTTGAATCCGCCTTTGAAAAAGTCGATGTTTTAGTCTGTCCCACCTCCCCCACCACAGCCTTTAAAGCCGGAGAAAAAACCGCCGATCCCTTAAGTATGTACCTTTCCGATTTAATGACCATTCCCGTGAATTTAGCAGGTTTACCCGCCCTCAGTATTCCCTGTGGTTTTGACCAGCAAGGTTTACCCATTGGAATGCAGTTAATTGGCAAAGTATTACGAGAAGATCAACTCTTACAAGTAGCCTATGCTTACGAACAATCCACCGATTGGCACTTAAGAACCCCCATTTTGTAAGCGCCCGTAGGTTGGGTGAAGCGACAGCGAAACCCAACACAACGCCTCTTTCTTGAAAACAGCAGAGGCAATTACAACACTATAAAATGAAAGTTTCAGACATCATTAAACGGTTAGAAACTGATGGTTGGTACTTATCCCGAATAAAAGGGAGTCATCGCCAATATAAGCATCCCACCAAAAGCGGTTTAGTGACCGTCCCCGGTAAACCCTCAAAAGATTTGGCGATCGGCACATTAAAAAGCATTCTTAAACAAGCACAACTGGAGGGAAACTAATGCGTTACGCAATTATTATCGAAAAAGCCGAAAATAATTATTCCGCTTTTGTACCCGATCTGCCCGGCTGTGTTAGCGTTGGCGATACCCTAGAAGAAGTCAAAGAAAATATCCAAGAAGCCATTAGTTTTCATCTGGAATCACTGTTGGAAGAAGGCTTAAACCTTCCCTTACCCAAAACAGAATGTGATTACGTCGAAGTCACCGCTTAACCGAGAAAAAAGTGGCACTTGCCCGAGGACTGACGGAAATCAGGGATCTCGTCAAACGCTTCTAGAGACTAACTTGTTAAGGTTGGGTAGGCTCATATGACCCTGAGAAAACAGAAAACTACCTGTAGGTTGGGTGAAGCGACAGCGAAACCCAACCCGCCTCACTGTCGCCCACATTGCCCTTAAAACAAGTCCTTATCCGTCACCGCCCCAAAGTGACTCGAAGAGACAACCTTCGCATATTTGGCCAACGCTCCTCGCGTATAACGGGGAGCCGGAGGAGTCCAAGCTGCACGACGTTGAGCCAGTTCCTCGTCGGAAACGTGCAGATGGAGAGAACGAGCATGAGCATCAATGGTGATGGTGTCCCCTTCTTGAACTAGGGCAATAGTACCCCCAACAGCGGCCTCTGGGGCGACGTGACCGACGACGAGGCCGTAAGTTCCTCCGGAGAAACGACCATCGGTAATTAAGCCTACACTATCCCCTAATCCTGCCCCAATAATGGCCGAGGTGGGGGCTAACATTTCCCGCATTCCGGGGCCACCTTTGGGGCCTTCATAACGGACAATGACCACATCTCCGCCTTGAATTTTCCCGGCTAGAATGGCATCCAAACATTCTTCCTCCGACTCAAAGACCCGGGCGGGGCCAGTGATTTGGGGCTTCTTGACGCCGCTAATTTTGGCGACGGATCCATTTTCGGCGAGATTACCTTTGAGGATGGCCAGGTGTCCGGTGCTGTACATGGGATTGTCCCACGGACGGATTACATCTTGATCCGTGGGGGGATGATCGGGGACATCGGCGAGAACTTCGGCGATGGTTTGCCCAGTAATGGTGAGGGCATCGCCATGTAAAAGGCCGTGATTGAGGAGCATTTTCATGACTTGGGGAATGCCCCCAACGGCGTGGAGGTCGGTAGCAACGTAACGCCCACTAGGTTTGAGGTCACAGAGGACGGGGACCCGGCCACGAATGGTTTCAAAGTCGTCGAGGGTGAGGGGAACGCCAATGGTGTGGGCGATCGCCAATAAGTGTAAAACCGAGTTGGTTGACCCACCCACCGCCATGATCACGGCGATCGCATTCTCAAACGCCTCCCGAGTTAAAATCTGACTGGGTAAGCGTTGCGCCTTAATCGCCTCTACCAACACAAAAGCCGATTTTTCCGCACTATCCGCCTTTTCGGCATCCTCAGCCGCCATAGTAGAAGAGTACGGCAAGCTCATCCCCATCGCCTCAAAGGCTGAGGACATGGTATTGGCCGTATACATTCCCCCACAAGACCCCGCCCCCGGACAGGCATTCCGTTCAATATTGGTCAGCGTCTCATCATCAATTTTTCCCGCGCTGTGTTGTCCCACCGCTTCAAAGGCACTCACCACCGTTAAATCTTGCCCATTGTAGTGACCGGGCTTAATGGTTCCCCCATAGACAAAAATCCCCGGAATATTCATCCGGGCAATGGCAATCATCGCCCCCGGCATATTTTTATCACAGCCCCCAATCGCCAGCACCGCGTCCATACTTTGGGCATTACAGGCCGTCTCAATGGAATCCGCAATCACATCCCGAGACACCAGAGAATATTTCATCCCCTCGGTTCCCATAGAAATCCCATCAGACACCGTAATTGTGCCGAACATTTGGGGCATCGCTCCGGCAGATTTCAAGCCTGCCTCTGCCCGCAGCGCCAAGCTATTAATCCCCATATTACAGGGGGTAATTGTACTATAGCCATTAGCTAACCCGACAATCGGCTTGGTGAAATCCTCATCCCCAAAGCCTACCGCACGCAACATAGCCCGATTAGGCGATCGCTGCACCCCCTGGGTAATCACCTGACTTCTACGATTGTCTGCCATCTTTCAACATCCTCCTGAATCTAAAAATTGGCTCTCTTGATCCATTGTCTGTGACCTAGGACACAGATGGCACAACTTCCCCAAAAATTAAAGGATCTCTTCCCCCTTTCCCCAAACCCCCCCTTTATGTATTGTGGAAGTCTGACCTAAGAACCCAAAGCATATATGAAGAATCCCCCCACTTTCATAAGATTTTCATAAAAACTCCGCAAAATGGCTCATCATTTCCCCCCCAATACAGTAAAAACGAGAGATGATAAAAAGGGGCGTTTAGTGTAAACCGATCCCAAGCAAGCCAGAAGTGTAAAGTTCATGCACCAATCCTGTGATCTTGCGAGACAATGGTTATAGACGAAGGATAGATTATTGAATAAAATGGATGCCGCAGAACTACTACGGCGCTACAAAGCGGGAGAACGAGACTTTAGAGAAGTTAACCTCCAAGGAGCGTTTTTAGGAGGAGCCGACTTAAGTGGTGCCACCCTGCGCGAATCAGACCTGAGCCGTGCTAACTTAATTGGTGCTGATTTAACCCGGGTGAACTTTCGAGAATCCAATCTCGTGGAAGCCCACCTTGAAGCCAATTTAACCGAAGCCAATCTGATTGGCTCAGACTTACGCGGGGCAACTCTGACAGGAGCCAAATTAGTAGATGCCAGCTTACGCGCTGCTAACTTACAGGGTGCCGTGCTGAAATCTGCTGATTTAAGTTACGCTGTCCTAAGTGAAGCCGACTTAAGAGATACAGACCTCACCCGAGCGAAAATGGTAGAGTGTAACCTCGGACGAGCCAAACTGATGAAAGCTCTCATGATGAAAGCCGACTTACAAGGGGCAAACCTCACCAACGCCATTTTAATGGGGGCTAATTTAGAAGAAGCCAACCTCGCTGGAGCCATTCTACATGGAGTCAATGCCACCAATGTAAACGCAGCCGGGGCCGATTTTAGCCGCGCCCAAATGAGCAGTTCTAACTTAGCCAATATTAATTTAAAAGGGGCAAACTTACGCGCTGCTACCGTAACTTGGACAACCTTAAGAGGAGCGGATTTAACAGAAGCAAAACTCTATCGAGCTAAACTTTGTTGGTCAAATTTAATTGGGGCAATTTTGGTCGATGCGGTGTTAATTGATGCTAATGTCAACGAGGCTAATTTCCGCAATGCAAATTTACAGGGGGCGATTCTTCCTCAAGCAGGAACTCGCGGTCAGAGTATTGTCGCTGACGGAGAGTAGAAGGAATAAGGCTGTTTTAGCTATCTCCATCATCCCATTGTCCCCCAATGTGTGAACACCGACGGTAAATTAGATCAAGACAGCAAACCCCCTAATCCCGCTCAAGTTGCCGCGTTATTACGCTTAGGGAAATGTTTGGGGGTGGATGTAAAATCTTGGTTACAAGTTGGATGAAATTAATCATTAATTATCAATTATCAATATTTTTAAAATTTTTTCAGAGAATAAAAAATATTAAGAAATAAAACAAAAAGTCAAAAGTTATTGGAATTTAATGGTATTCTCCGAAATATCTGATTTGACGAGTTGAATCAGGTGCGAGCGTTTCCCGTGTATATCTCCTGAAATAACGTTTTTCCAACGGTAGAATGAGCGTTTTAGACTATTTTGTTTGGTGAGATGTTTATCATGTTAGTCTACAGTAGAATGTAGTCTAGCTTGTGATGCCGACGCACCCAAAAATATAACTGGAGACTTTATCAAAACAAGCTTAAAAACAGGCTTATCTCTTGTCCTGGTCAAACACCTCTAATCTGGGTCAAGTAGTGTTTTTCGCCGTCAATATTTCCTGATTAATTGACTCAATTAAAAGGGTCGTGATCAAAGGGCTTTAATGATCCGTAAACTCCGAAAATGCTGTTACGAGGGAAGATTGATTGTTCTTAGAGCATGTTGGATTTAGGACGTATTCCCTAACACAGTATAAGGTTTTTAGTCTCAGCCAGCCTTTGTAAACATGGGTCTATTGGGCTTGCTGTTGTCTAAACGGTTTGCCTTGTTGGGCGGTTGCACCGTGCATACATTTCATTTCATGAAGTTGAGTATCTTATGTCAACACAATGGGATTGGGTTAACTTTGTATTACAACGTCCTAACTATTTTCCGGGACAATATTTGCTAGATGAAGACTTTGAATTAGCCCATCGCTATCTGAGCGATCGCCTGCGCTATATCAATAGTCGGTTGCACTTAGCCGGGATTGTAGAAGGATTAGAAGTAGAGGCGATCGCAGGTCAACCGGAAATCATAATCAAAGCCGGGAGTGCCATTGATGGGGAAGGAAACCTAGTCATTCTACCCCAAGCCGTAACCCGCAAAATTAAAGGCTTAGGGTGGCTGTGTCTACGTTATCACCAAGAACCCAAAGTCCTACAACAGCCCGAAATTCCCGATAGTTTCACCCGCTTTGAAGAAACCCCACTCCTCACCTTAGAAGCCATTGAATCTAAGGATCTCCAAACCATTACTCTCGCCAAAGTCAGCCTAGACGAGGGACAAGTTACCATTGATACAACCATGCGGCAATATTCCGGAGTGCGGTTGCCCAACTCCGGGGAAGCGATGGGTCTTCGTGCCGATAGTAATGGCCTCACCATTCAAGGCAATCTCACGGTTTCTGGAGCCTTACAGTTAAGCCATTCTCTCCTAGCCGCCATCTCCCAAAGTATCGCCTTAGATGAAGACCGGAGCGATGTAATCCCCTCCGAAAAGGCTGTTAAAGAACATATCAATCGGCGCATCAATGATCGTCTGGCCAGTTTAAACGCCCCCACACAAGAACAATCCTCAGTGCGTCTGACCACCAAAGACGGCAAAACCATTGGTTGGAAAACCGAAGGCGGCCCAGCCAATGATCCGACTGCTTGGATTGAGTTAATTTCTACCCAGGATAATCGCGATCAGTCCCGTCTCATTGTGATGCGAGACAGTGGCAATGTGGGGGTTGGGGTGACAAACCCTGGGGCGGCCTTAGATGTAAACGGGGTTATTCGTGCGGTGCATTTGGAGTTAAGTAACCCCATGCGCCATCGAATGTATCCCAATAATCCGATCATCTACCAGGATATTTTTGAAGCCGAAAAAGCAGGCGCGATCGCCAAATCTGACGACCTACCCGTTAGCTCCTACGATAACAAAACCTATGCAGCAAAAGGCTCTTATTGGGGGCGTAAGGCCATTCGATATGGCATCGGGAAAGAAGATAAAGGCGGGGCAATTTTTACCCTTCCCCCCGGTTATGATACCGTTTGGATTCGGATAGCGAATTCTCGTGAATGGCACATTGTCAATGCTCAGTTTTCCTCCGATGGCAAGACCTTCCAAGATTTAGGCAACTGGACCGCAGGCTACAGACAAGGGAATCAATACTGTCCAGATGGGTCTTTAGGCGATTCAAGCCGACCCTTTCATCAATGGTTGCCCATCCCCATCGGTCAATCCGGTCAAGTGAAGTTAGTTCACAAAGGAGATACCGGAAATTGGATGATGCTTTCTGGAGTCGCCTTTAGTCAAAATCCTTGGGGTCATGCGGCTCAATCGGCAGTAGGATATCACTGGGCTGATCGAGTTAATCAAGGCGATCCAGTGCTTTGGGAGTCCAATAGCTGGAACGATGATATCTTAGGCTGTTTTGATAATCTTTGCACCTATGACATCAGGGTTCCGGTTGTTCCATCGGGTCGGGATAAACTGCTGTATTTGATTAACCATAACGACACCTGGAATGGATGCCTTCATACAGGTCTTTCGATCAAAATTGGCAACGAATATGTCCCCATCGAACGTTTCCTTGCTAGCTATGACAATCCCTTTGCCCGCCATTGGAATAGTAGATTTTATAACCGTTACATCGCGGCCTGCATTTCTGCGGATTTAATCGCTAAAGCCCTGCCAAACAGTCAACCGGGCGATCGCACCACCCAACTGATTACCATTAAAGTCGATCTCAGCTTACAGCAAGAAGCCAGCAAGGATTTCGAGGATCGCATCTACTTCCGAGAAATCGGCAGCCATGACCTCGAAGTACCTTTTCTCAATCCCCTGACCTCAGAGGAGTAAGAACTCATGCTGGATGATTTAGATAGCAGCCTGAAACGGTTTTTCATCTACGGATTACCCGATTTGCAAAATCAATCCGAAACAAGCGTTTCCCTGAGCTTTGTCACGCCCTTAGAAGGGGAAATTCAACAAAAACCCGCCATTAACTTGTTCCTCTATGATGTGCGGGAAAACTTAGAACTCCGCCGTGGAGACTGGACGATGGAGCGCCAAGCCAACGGGACTGCTATTAAAATTCAGCCTCCCGCCCGCATTAATTGTTCTTACCTCATCACCGTCTGGGTCAATGGAGATGACCCTCAAGAAGAACATCACCTTCTCAGCCAGATCCTGAAACTGCTCCTCCATCACCCAGTTTTGCCCCCAGAACTGCTCATCGGCAGCTTACGGGATCAAGACTATCCCGTACTCTTGAAAGCCCTGCAACCGGGTTATTTACAGGGGCCAGGAGAGTTTTGGCAAGCCCTAGGAGGCCGACCCAAACTGTCATTACACTGTATGGCAACCATCGCCATTCCCATCGAAAAAGAGACGGGAGAATGGCCCTTAGTTTTAGAAAATCAACCCCGCCTCTCCCGCCTCTCTTAACCGCCTATGATTCCCTTAAAACGTCGTCATCGGATTGCCCTCGCTGGACAGGTCAACAATGAGGTAACAGGAGATGCGATCGCCCAAGCCACCGTCAAAATTATTCAAGCCCCCGATGCCTTTATTCAGAGGCTGATCTTGAAAACCCGTTTGTATGGCTTACCCCGATCTTTCACCCGCCCGGGATGGTCTAACCCCTCCTTTCCCCAAGCCCTCACAGATCCCAACCTCACCCTAGGAGAGAAATTCCCAATCCTTCAACAGCTTTTTGATCACCTTGATCAGAAACACAACAACCCATCCGCTCATGTCATTCCAGATCGGACAAAAACCGCCCCCGACGGTTGGTTTTACTTCACCGATTTACCCCCCGGTTTTTATCAGCTTGAAGCCTCCCTTCCCCGGGCAAAATTACGCTATAGCACCGCATCCTTAACCGTAGAACTTGATGACCCACCTTTAAACAATCAACCCGCAAGAAACAGCCCATTTTCTGATAAACTGAATCTAAAATTATGGATAAAACCGACAACCCTTTTGGGTAAAATTGTAGACGCAGAAAATCAGGAAAGTATCGACCTTGCAACGGTTAAAATTAACCAAAGTGAAGACCCGACCCTCAGATTTGAAACCATAAGTTTTAAAGCCAATGGATTTAAAATCAATGGTTCTAAAGTCAATGGTTCTAAATCCACCAGTTCCAGAAGTATTCGACCCCAAACCATCGAAAATTATGATCTCGGAGACTGGAACTATTGCCTGAGTGACTTCGAGCCACAAGATCCCGTGACCACCGTTACCGTATCGGCTCAAGGTTACATCAGCCAAACCCAAAACATTCCCATTCAAACAGGAGAAATCAAAAAACTTAACTTTCAACTCCATGCTCAAAGATAATTAGTTCAACCGATCACAATCATTTTCAAACCAAGGAATAAGGAGAATGCCTACTTATTTATCCCCCGGTGTTTATGTTGAAGAAGTGCCATCAGGACTTGCTCCCATTGCAGGGGTAGGAACCAGTACCGCCGGATTTGTCGGCGTGATTGCCCTCACAGAAACCCTCACCGGAAGCGAATCCGAATCCGCAGAAGAGGCCGCGGCTGGGGACTCAAGCTCTGGGTCTAAAAAAGACAAAGGCGCGGCGAAAAAGAAACTGGCGAAAAAAGGAGACTTTCTCCCCAGTAATGAAACCTATTCCGTCGTCCTTCAGGATCAAAAAACCGGAGATGATTCTGTGGTGTCATCTGAATCCGTCCCAGCCGGAGAAGTCAAACTTTGTACAAACTTTAGTGAATATAAAAAATACTTTGGCGACTTTTCCGCCCATCCCGGACACAGTACCCTAACCCACGCCGTCTATGGATTCTTTCGCAACGGTGGAACTCGGTGTTTTGTCCTTTGGATTACCGCCGAAAAACAAATGGATGCCGCGTTAGATGTTTTTGAAGCCATTGATGAAATTGCCATTGTCGCCGCTCCGGGGGTAACATCCAAGGCAATCCTCGCCAAGCTGGATATTCATTGTCGGGCATTAGGCGATCGCTTCGCCATCCTCGATGCCGAAGAAGACATTGCCATCGATCAACTCAAACCCGGCAGCCCCAAAATTCTCGGCAACTCCGATTATGCCGCCCTGTACTTCCCTTGGATCCAAGTCTTCGATCCCATCCTCAACCAGCCCAAATATATTCCCCCCAGTGGCTATGTCGCAGGAGTCTACGCCCGAGTGGACAATCAGCGAGGAGTACACAAAGCCCCCGCCAATGAACCCCTTCTCGGAGCCATTGGCTTAAAACAAGAAATCAGCAAAATCAAACAAGAACCCCTCAACCAAGTTGGAATTAACTGCATCCGGAATATGAATGGCAACATTCGGATCTGGGGCGCACGCACCCTAGGTTCCGGCCAAGACAATCCCGACTTTAAATACATCAACATTCGGAGGCACTTCAACTATATCCGCGAGTCCATTGATCAAGGAACCCAGTGGACCGTTTTTGAACCCAACACCCCCGAACTTTGGGCGCGAATTCGGCGGAACATTTCAGCCTTTTTAACCAACGAATGGCGCAAAGGAGCCCTATTCGGCATCAGTCCTCAAGAAGCCTTCTTTGTCAAATGTGATGCCGAAACCAACCCCATTGACGTTCGGAAACTCGGTCAAGTCGTCACCGAAATTGGAGTTGCCGTCATTGAACCCGCCGAATTCGTGATCTTCCGCATCACCCAATTGGTGAACGAAGATCAATAGTGAAGATCAATAGTAACGTTTAAGCTGATTCCCATTTAAACCATCGATTCCACAAGCTGAAACCTTGAGCTAACTTGAATCGAGACAGAAACTTAAATGATTAACAGCTTAATCGCCCACCCTAGATTAGGTCAAAATTGTCCCGTGAGCCGCTATAAACTCCCTTCCCCAACACTCACCGCACCCGGTGTCATCCTTCAAGACATTGCCCCCACTCCCAGAGAGGGGTTAATGACAGGTGTCCCCGTGTTTGTTGGAGGGACTCAAGCTCAAACCAATCAACAGCTTGAATATATTGCCAGCCCCAAAAAACTAACCCTGTGGCCGGAATTTTTGCAACAGTTTGCAGAATTTTCCCTGAGTTCTTACTTAACTCAAGCCCTGCGAGGTTTCTTTGAGAATGGTGGCCGTTTATGTTACGTTTTACTCTTACCCCAAGAGTCAGAACAAGAGCCATTATTTTCCTTAAACACCTCAACATTAGGTCACGGGTTAGAAACACTCGAATCCCTCACGGCCATTGATCTAATCTGTGTCCCAGACCTCATGCAGACCCCTTCCCGCACCGAAATCATTCATCTACAATCCCTCGTCCTGGAACATTGTGATCGAATGGGCGATCGCTTCGCCATTCTCGATAGTATTCATACCGAGAATCTAGAAGAGATCAATCAACAGCGACAGCAATTAATCGGCAACAATGGCGCGATTTATGCACCTTGGATTCAAGTTGAAACCGTTGCCCATTATATTCCCCCTTGTGGACATATTGCCGGGATTTATGCCCAGAATGATCGGGAAAGTGGAGTACATCGCGCCCCCGCTAACTATGTGTTGAATGGTGTGTTAGACCTGAGTCTTTTATTAGGTGATCAGGATTGGCAATATCTCAATGTAGACTACGGCCCCGGGGTGAACTGTATTCGGAGTTTTAGAAATCGCGGGATCCGGGTTTGGGGAGCTAGAAGTCTGAGTCAAATTCCCGGTTGGCAGTACGTCAATGTCCGACGACTGATGATTACCCTTTTGCGCTGGGCTGAATATAACTTAGGGGGGATTATTTTTGAACCCAACGACACAACACTCTGGACTCGCATCACCCGAGAATTAACCGTTTACTGTGAATCTTTGTGGGAGCAAGGCGCTCTCCAAGGGCAAGAACCAGAAGAGGCGTTTTATGTCAAGTGTGATGAAGAAACCAACCCGCCCGATCTTCGGAATGCAGGTCAAGTTTTAGTCGAAGTTGGTTTATCCCCCAACACACCCGCAGAGTTTATTGTCATTTCTCTGATTCATGGCAATGGTGGTGTCACTTTTGCCTAAAAAATAATGAACAATTCCCTTGTTTGAACGAAAGGAGATCAAATTTTATGCCGAATATTAAAGACACCCACGATCCTTATAATGGTTATAATTTTTGGGTTGAATGGGATGGTATTGTTCATGCTGGATTCCGGGAATGTAGTGGTTTAACCGGAAGCAGAGCCGCGAGTTTGTATCGTGAAGGAACAGATAAAAACTTAGCCCAGCGACAGATTCCGGGCTTAAATAGCTTCGGTAATATTAGTCTGAAACGAGGGTTTACAGACAATGCTGAATTGTGGGAATGGCACGAAAAACTGTTAACTGGAGAAACAGAACGTCGTAACGTTTCGATTATTTTGGCTGACGATAAAGGCAAGGAAAAAATTCGTTGGAATTTAGAAAATTGCTGGCCGACTAATTGGAATGGTCCTGAATTTAATGCAACGGGGGGTGAAGTAGCGATTGAGTCCCTAGAATTGGTTCACGAAGGGATCACTGTTGGTTAATTCACTGTGGGTTAATGGAGTCAAAAATGCACCAAACTGAATTTCCTTTTACCTTACCCCACGGCTATATTGATGCTGAGGGATGCTTACATCGAGAGGGAATTATGCGACTCTCTAAGGCCGCCGATGAAATTATACCCCTTCGCGATCCAAGAGTGCAGAGGAATTCAGGATACCTCGTGATTATTTTGTTAGCACGGGTAATCACGAGACTAGGTACAATTGACCAACTCAATACGAAAATTATTGAGGAGTTGTTTTCTGGAGATTTTGCCTATCTTCAGGACTTTTATCAACGCATTAACCACAATGGAAACACTCGCTTTCGGGTAACTTGTCCCCATTGTAGTGGTGAGTTTGAGGTAGAAACATCTCCTGTGGGGGAGTGATGTGCTACCCCCACAAGCGCTTACTTGAGGAGGTAGCCTACCTTTCTTATCACTTCCATTGGTCCTATGAAAATGTCATGAATATGGAACATTGGGAGCGTCAGCAATGGGTTGCACAATTGTCTGAAATGAATCAACAAATCAATCGACAATCCCATAATAGTCGAGCCTAGCTTTTGATTTGTATTAACCCGTTGTAGGTTGGGTGAAGCGCCAGCGAAACCCAACAAAACAGTAACCCGGTGTTAAAAATCATCCTCGTTTGTTGACCGTTAGGAGTAAAACCAATGGCAAAATCCAATCAGAAAGGAGGGAAAGAAAAAAGCCGTGATCCCTATATGGCTTTTAATTTCACCGTAGAAATTGAAGGCTTAACCGTGGGGGGATTCTCAGAGGTGATTGGGTTAAGTGGCAAGCTAGAACTTGAGACTTATGTAGAAGGAGGTGTTAATCATCGTATTCATCGCTTCCCTAAGCAGATGGATTATCCGAACTTAGTATTGGTGCGAGGATTAACCGAACGGGATGATCTTTGGAAATGGTATGAGGACGTTACACGGGGAAAGATTCGCCTACAAAACGGCACTATTATCTTGAAAGATAGCCAACAATCGAAAGTCCTAGCTTGGAATTTTAAGAAAGCTTATCCGGTGGCTTGGGAAGGACCACAACTGAACGCATCAAATGGAACAGAAGTAGCTTTTGAACGCTTTGAATTAGTTCATCGGGGTGTGTATAAAGCCTAGTTTTGGAGAGTTTTTAATTGAATTGAATCAGACGGGTTAGTTTTTTGGCTGGGGGCCTATGTATTTTGATCCTAAACTGGTACAACGCTTGAATCGACCGTTACAGCGTCCGGGTGTGACGAATCATCGGATGGCGGAGCATTTGATGGCGCGATCGCAATATTTCCTAGATCGTTTACCCTTACTCGACCAACAATTGAGCCGTTGGTCAACCGTGGTAGAACAAGACTCAGAGGAAGTTCCCATTGTCTACGTCCAGAATGCAGAGTCAGAGGTTCTAGCAACCGAACCCCTTAAAACCCCTAACCAGCCCCCCGTAGAAATCCCCGCCCAGAGAGAAGCACCCCACGGGGATCATCCCCTCATCCCCCCCACCCCAGCCACAGCCCACAGCACTGAGGCACAGCCCCCAGTGCAACCCATCATCACCCCAGACCCATCCCCCCTAACCCAGCCCATCCTAGAGCCAGTAAACCCCCCTCTTCAAGGTGAGGGCATCATTCAAGCGCAACGACACCCCGAGAGCCTAGAGAGAGAGGTTCACCATCCCGCCCCCCCCACTAACCGGAAAACCCGCAAACAAGCCCGTAAACAGGCCCACAAACAGAAGCGTTCCCAGCGAGACAGGACAGCCACGCCCCCCCAGACGGCAACTCCCCAAGCCCTGACTCCCCCAGCGCAGCCCTCCGAGACGGCAGCCCTAACCTCCCTTGTAGTACAACCCACCCCTACCCCATCGCCATCCCCTGACCTTCCCTCCCCACGGGAACAGAACCCCCTTGAATCCTCTTTTCCCGAACCATCCACCCCAACCAGCCCCCATTCTGAGCCAGCCGCCACCCCTGCTCTGCCTTCCGTCCAGCCCATCCCCCAATCCCTGACTCCCCTAACCCCCCTTGGAGGTGAGGGCATCATTCAAGCCAAACAAGATCCCCATCCAGAGCGAGCCATGCCCCCGCTCCTCATTCCAGAATTGCCCCCAACCGAGTCAGCCAATCTCCCCACCCCACCCCAGAGAACCCTCCCCCAAACTCCCCTAGAACCCCAGCAACCCCTTTTCTCCGTCCATCCCAACCCAGAGACAGACTTCATACCCGCCCATCTCCCCTCCCAAGTAACCCTTGAAACTCCTCGGGTCTTCCCCACTTCCCCCTCTACCGAACCCCTACAACCCACCCCCACACCGTCCCCAGCCCCTGCCCTTCCCTCACCACGGGAACAGAACCCCCTTGAATCCTCTCCTC
>NZ_JAIHOM010000060.1 GCF_026130165.1 Spirulina subsalsa FACHB-351
TGCTCCCCTGCTCCCCTGCTCCCCTGCTCCCCTGCTCCCTATGCCCGTTGGGAGAACTTCGACCACCAAATTTTAATTGTATGATCTGCACTAGAACTGACAATGGTTCGACCCTCGGGATTAAAACCCACCGAAAGAACCGAATCTTCATGACCCTCCAAAGTGTCCAATAACTGCCCCGTCCGACTATTCCAGACCCGAATCGTCCGATCTAAACTGCCACTGACGAGGCGCTTTTCATCCTCACTCCAGGCCACCGCACAAACCTGATTATCATGACCTCGGAGGACTTGCTGCACTTGAGCGCGATCGCACCCCCACACCCGCAACAGATCATCCGAGTCTCCCGTCACAAAATAACGCCCCGTCGGACTAAATGCCACCGCCAAACTTTTAAACTCCTGACGCACAGCCCGCAATAAACGACCACTGGTCATGTAGCGTAACTTAACAATCTTTTCATGCCCGACCGTCGCCACCATTTGCCCATCGGGATTAATATCAACCCCCGTCACCACATTAGAATAGGCATCAATATGATACAACTCCCGACCGGATTGAAGATGCCAAACGCGCACCGTTTGGTCGGCCCCCCCACTCACTAAACGCTTGCCATCGGGATGAAACGCCAGCGATAACACCGTATCCCGGTGTCCCTTCCTCAGCCACCGTCCAAACACCTGCACCTCTCGCCCTGTATGTACATCCCAGAGGCGAATCGTCGTATCTTCTCCCCCACTGGCGATATACCGCCCATCGGGACTGACGGCCACACAATACACTCGACCACAACGACTGTCAATCCGGCGTAATTGTCGCCCAGTGCTTAACTGCCACAGACGCAAGGTTTCATCAAAACTGCCACTGACAAAAGTATAACCATCTGGACTGAAGGCGATCGCACTCACCACATCATCATGAACACGCAAGGTCCCCGCACAGACCCAACGGTTTTGTTGAGGAGTTGGTGCAACAGAATTTCCCGGATTCCCAACAGCAGAATAGGCGGAAGATTGACCCGTTTTTTCCCGCAACTCCGCCACCTTGCGCAAATCCGCGTTCGCCTCCTGATCTCGCCCCAAAATAGAGTAGACAAAACCCCGATATTTATAGGCCTCGATATAATCCAAATCCAGAAAAATCGCTTGGGTAAAATCGACTAAAGCCTCTCGATACTGCTCATGTTTAGCTTTTTCTACCCCCTGTTGATAGTAAAGACGAGAGAGGGCTAAATTCTGCTGTTTTTGTTCCTGCGCTGAAGGGAAAGGAGGCACAGAAGTTGCTGATTTCGTCTTGAGATGTTCGTAGGCCTCATTAATCCGTTTAATCTGTTCTTCTGCCTGTTGTTGCCGTTCGGGAAAACCTACAAACTGGTCAGGATGCCACTGTTTAACTAATTTCCGATAAGCACGTTTCACCTCTGCGGGTGATGCCCCAATGGATAACTCTAAAATCTCATAGTAAATGTGCAGATTAGTCATTGAATACCCCTCCACCTGTTTTAAGGTAGACCGAATTATTCAGCAAGCCCTAGGAATGGGGTTCTCCAAACATCACTAGAGAACAGGTTAATTCCTTAACCACCCGTGTCGCCACATTGCTGACCGTTAAGCCCCCCGCCGTGCGACGACGGAATGACCGTAAAACCACCATATCAAAGGATTGTGCCATGCGTAGAATCACATCAGCCGGATCCTCATCAATCACCGTCTGAATGTCAAAGCCAACCGTTGGCCCCGCTTGAGATAGAATCTCAGACAGTTGCTGTTCAAACTGTTGGATTTGTTCTGGATCGGGGCCTTGAGTTAAACTGAATCCTTCTTGTACAAAGATATGCAGCAATGTCACAGACGCTTGATTGGCATTGGCAAACAGTTGAGCAAAACGGATAGTTTGAATGGTCAGAGGGGTGATACTCTTCACCGGAACCAGGATTTTTTGCATATTACTCGGTTCCGTCAGGAGACGCATGGCGGCTACGGGACAATGGGAAGACCAAAACACTTGATCTAACACTGTGCCGAATAATCTGGCTCGAATCCCCTGATTTTGACTCCACCCCATCACCACTAAACTGGCGTTGACTTCCCGGGCTGTGCGGGTAATACCTTGGGCCACATCATCGTCAATGCGCAATTGGGGGTAAGCTGTCACCCCCAAAACTTGAGCCGTATTGGCGGCTTGATTCAGCATTTTCTGAGCTTTTTGGATGCTCACTTGTAACTGGGGATCATCCATGTGAACATGAGCGAGGGCGATGGAGAGAGGGACTAAATTCCCCGACTCATGACCCGCCAAAAATGCTCCCATTTCCATTAAATATTTTTCTGTCAGGGGGTTATAAACGGGAACGATAATGGTAAAGACATCTGAGGAGATAGCTGTGGTAGGATTAGCTGCTCCTAAGCCCCAATCTGAGAGACTTTCGGGGACTAAACTGGGTTGGGGGGGGCGAATTTTGGGGGCGAATTGGGCTGTGAGAATGGGGCCTAATAGAGATGTCACCAACATCAGGACAATCACGCTATTGAGGACATTTTCAGTGATTAGGCGATCGCCCGCTCCATTTATGGCCTGATAGGCCGCTAGCGCAGCCGCTAAGGTCGCTGCCACCTGTGGCATAGAGAGGGACCACATGGTAAAGAGTTCCGCCTTGTTGTAGCGGTATCTTAATTTGATCAGGAAAGCCGCTAAAAATTTACTAGCTAATAGTGCTACAACAATACTCGCCGTTAAGGCAAAACCTGACGTTAAAGTAGACACAAAAGCCGGAACATTAATTAATAACCCCATCCCCACAAAGAAAAAGGGAATAAACAGCGTACTGCCCAAAAATTCCACTTTCTCCTTAACCGGGCCACGTCCCACCACATCATTCACCGCTAACCCCGCTAAAAATGCCCCCACAATTTGCTCAACATTGACCAATTCTGCCCCCACACTCGCCAGAAATACCGCACTTAACACAAAAAGAAACTGATTCCCTTCTGCGTCTCCCGTGCGGCGAAAATACTCTTTCCCTAACCAATCAAATCCGAATAAGACAAAAGCCGCATAAAGGGCTAAGTTAACCAGTTGTAAAATTAAGGTTTCCGCCGAAAAATCTCCCCCGTGAATGGAAACACAAATAGCCAAAACTAACAAAGCAGAAATATCCGTGAAAATAGTCGCGCCAATGGTAATCGTAACGGCCTCATTTCTCACCACCCCCAAACGGTCTACAATGGGATAACCGAGTAGGGTATGGGAAGCTAATAATGAGCCGATTAATACCGATCCATTCCAGCCAAAACCAAAGGCTCTCCCCACAGTCATTCCTAACAGTAAAGGAATTAAAAAAGTGGCTAATCCAAAACTTAACGAACGGTTTCTTTTTTTACGAAAATCATTTAGATCAATTTCTAAGCCAGCCACAAACATTAAGTAAATTTTGCCAATATCTGACAGTAACTTAATGGTTTCATCACTAGGATTAAGAACTTGTAAGCCATTTTGTCCTAATAAAACTCCCGCCACTAATAACCCCACTAATCCCGGCAAGCGAATCCGTTCAAAAATGGGAGGAATGAGTAATACGACTAATATAAGGATGGTAAAAGAAACTAAGGGGGTGTCAGGAATTAAACTAAAAATGGATTCCATTGGATTCAAATAGAAGCGGGGGATCTATAGTGTTCCCATTTGAGTTTTGTAATCCACAAGGGAAAGCAAAGGGAACAGGGAACAGTATACAAGGGTTACAAGGAGCTTGAAGTATTATGAGAAACTTCTCCGAGAGTTTATCAATGATTTGGAAACGCTATATACAATAACTTAACATCAGTAACCGTGATTTTTAGGGATTTGTTAGGCATCGCTATCACTGCACCCAACCGAGAGATCGCCCTCTTTTTTGATTGTATCTCACCTGAGCATACAATCAATTAGGCTTCTTGTTTCAAAACTAACAGGGTGATATCATCAAAAATCTGCTGTTTACCAATATGTCGCCGCACATCCTCTATGACAGCTTCTTTAATTTCATGAGCCGAAGCTTGCCAATGTTGGGATATTATAGCACAAAGTTGGTCAAGTCCGTATTGCTTTTTATTAATATCTTTAGCTTCCGTAATGCCGTCGGTGTATAACACAATACTATCCCCCGGTTCTAATTCAACAATGGTATGCTCGATAAAATCGGCAATATCATCATCTAAGCCTAATGGTAAGCCTAACTCTGTGGTGTCGATGCGTTCAATTTCTCCCCCTTGTCGAATGACTAGGGTTTCTTCATGTTGACCACTAATACTGACAGTTCTTTGACTATAATTCAATAAAACAAGGGTGAGATTTTTGTCCGACTGCATTCGTTGTAAGTTCTTGTAAAGAGTCCGATTCAAGATATCTAAAAACCGGACATGATCCTGTTCTTGTATTTCTTTTAATGTGCGGACAGCCGTTTGAGTCATTAACATTAAAATCCCACTTTCTAAGCCATGTCCAGTCACATCTCCCATGCTCACTGTGACTACGCCATCAGTTTCTAGGACATCATAATAATCCCCACCTACTTCATCGGCTGGCTCCATAAATCCGGCAATATCTAACCCTTTAATTTCTAATTCTTCCGGTCGAGGTAAAATCATCCGTTGCATCTGTTGTAACAGATCCAACTCAGCCACCATGCGCAGATTTTCACGTTTTAATTTTTCATTCAGTAGGCTAATTTCGGCGTTAGCTTCTACGAGATCCGCCGTGCGTTCTTCTACTTTCTTTTCTAGGGTATTAAAAGCTGTTTCCAACTGTGCAGCCATAGTATTAAAGGCTTTTGCCAGGATAGCTAACTCCAAAATACGCCGAGGCCGAATGGATTGTTTCAGTTTTCCGGCTGCCATTTGTGCTGAAGCGGCGGTGATTTCTTCAATGGGTTGACTAATGCGACGAGTGGTGAGAAACCCGACAAGTAATGCTAAGAAAAAGGTGAGAATACAGAGTAAAATAGTGTTCCGATTGCTGGCGTGAATATCCTCCATAAAATCGGCTTCGGGGATAACAACGACAACTAACCAATCTAAACCGAGTTTATCTTGCCAGGGGGTGACAGAAACAAAGGCGGGTTCTTGGCTGAGTTGGAGGAGGAAGTGCTGGGGAGTTTGGATGTCGGCGAAGTCTCCGAGGCGATCGCGTAATTTCCTCGCCGTATCTCCCATCAGGACATCTGGACTCTCCAAAATACTCAGCCGTTGGACTTCCCCCTCTACTTCCTTATAAGCCGCTTCTGGACTGGAACTTCCTACAATCATCCCATCCCGTTCAATAATAAAAATACGACTAGAAGGACTGACTTTCAATTCCCCCAAAAAGTCGCTAATTTGGGACAGAATAAAATCGACCCCCACCACCCCGATTAGCTCTTGATCGTCATTATAAACTGGATAACTGGCAGCAATGGAAATAATCTCCGGTCGATCCTCCCAAGTATAAATAGAACTCCACAAAGGCCCTTCTGCCAGCACAACGCTTTGATACCATTCATCCTCCTGAAAGGGGTATTCTTCAGTCGCCAAAAGCTCACCGGGATTTCCCTTCTCATCCAGTCCATAGCGCCGAAAAATAAACTCATTGGCTTCCGTCATTTGTTCAGTATAAAGTGAGCCATCATCCTCTCGACCCACCCCAATAAATAATCCTGCTTCGTTGCCGAAATTGATATAACTCAAATTATCAAAAACCTTCATTTGCCGCCAAAAAAAGCGGGTAGTAATCTCAATATCCTCTGGGTTCAAAATCCCTAAGTCAATGGCCTGCAAGTTCATCTCATTGACTTGTCGCGGGATAGCTAAATAACTACTTAACTGATCACTCACCCGATCGCTAGCTTGGGTACTGAGTTCCGTCGCCAATTCTGTCACCGCTTTTTGTCCATTGCGGAAGGAAAGATAGCCTACAAGTCCCACGGTGGTGACAATTTGTAAGACAAAGGGGACAATCAACGTTGTCCGCAGGCGGAAGGTAGTCCGGTTGAGAAAGGTCATGATATAAGGGAGAACAGTAATCTTTAGGTTGCTTGTATATACAGATGCACAGTCTTCCTGACAGCAATTTGACTACTCCCACCGTTAAGCTCCTCTCGTCGCTATCACGGGGGATTCTTTGTTCACCGAGGTGACTTGCTTAGACAGGATTTCTCCTGAAAAAGTAGAGGTATCCTCTCCCAAAGCGTTTAGGCTATCTTGTAGCCAAGTTCCCGAATGCCCTGTACGTGCGGCGTTTTCATCTCTGTCTAACTGACACCCACAAGCACAAACATGGGTTCTTGTGGACAGGGATTTTTTGACGTTTTCCCCACAATTAGAACAGTTTTGGCTAGTCAATTGAGGGGGTACAGCAATAGTTACTTTGCCGTGCTTTTTCCCTAGATACTCCAGCCAAAGACGGAATTGATACCAGGCAACATCGTTACACTTTAACATTCGTTTAACAGGGGTCTTCACCCCGACATTCAAGATAACCCGATGTTTTATGATTTTTATGAATATTTTCCCGATCTCTCCGATTATTCGCCTAACTCTACTCACATTCTATGTGGCGCTGACCCTTCCCCTGCCTTTCCTAGCACAAGTCACCCAGGCCCCAGTTTCCCCGCTTTTGCTCTGGGTGGGTTTAGGTTTGGGTTTCGTGGTGGTTTATGCTTTGTTGAGTGAACGGGTGATGGTGGATGAGGGGCAAATCCAAGTGACTTATCCCCGTTGGGTGCGGGGGGTGTTGCGTCGGGGGTGGACGTTGCGCTGGTCGGAGATTAAAGACTTGAAAATGCGCACCACAGGACAAGGGGGACTGGTGTATTATTTCATTACCCATAGTCAAGAAAAGGCCTATTTATTACCGATGCGGGTGTTGGGATTTGCGCGTTTGGTGGGTATCGTGCAGGAAAAAACGGGGATTGATACCCAAGATATACGACCTTTAGCTCAACCGTGGATGTATTTGATACTCTTGGGTTGTGCGGTGTTGTTGTTGGTGATGGATGGTGTCACGATTCTTACAGCTTTGGGTTAGCGCTCTGTAGGTTGGGTGAAGCGCCAGCGAAACCCAACAAAACAATTGAGAATTACCGATTACTGTAACCCCTATGTCCTCCTTTCTCTTCGACCGTGAAATGATGCGGCGCTGTCTACAACTGGCGCGGAAAGCCCTCGGGAAAACCGCCCCTAATCCCCTCGTCGGCTGTGTTATTACCCAAGGGGGGAAAATTGTTGGGCAAGGGTTTCACCCCAAGGCTGGAGAACCCCATGCTGAAGTGTTTGCCCTGCGCGCTGCCGGAGAGCAGGCCCGGGGTGCTACCCTCTACGTTAACTTAGAACCCTGCAACCACCAAGGACGCACCCCCCCCTGTACCCAGGCCATCCTACAAGGGGGAATCCGTAAAGTGGTGGTGGGGATGATTGACCCGGACCCTCGGGTTTCTGGGACAGGGGTGGAAACCCTCCAACAAGCTGGTCTAGAGGTGGTTGTCGGGGTAGAAGAAGCCGCCTGTCGGCAACTGAATGAGGCGTTTATTCACCGCGTCCTCTATCAGCGCCCCTTGGGGATTCTCAAATATGCTATGACCCTAGACGGGAAAATTGCCACTACTACTGGACATAGTGCTTGGGTAACGGGGGAAAAAGCCCGCCATCTTGTCCACCAACAGCGTGCTATTGCCGACGCGGTGATTGTGGGGGGTAACACGGTGCGCCAAGATAATCCCCACCTGACCAGTCACGGTGTTTCTGAGCGTAACCCTTTACGGGTGATTGTTAGCCCGAGTTTTAATCTGCCCCCGGTTGCCCACCTCTGGGACACGGAAAAAGCCCCCACCTTAATCTTTACTCAAGAGGGTTCTAATTTGCCTTTACAAGCTCAATTAAGCCAAAAAGGGGTAGAAATTGAGGTTTTTGACCAACTGACCCTAGAAGCGGTGATCGAGTCGCTGTATGAGCGGGGATTATCCCAAATCTTTTGGGAATGTGGGGGAGTTTTGGCGGCGCAAGCGATTCAAGCTAAGGCGGTGCAGAAGGTGATGGCTTTCATTGCCCCTAAAATTATTGGGGGTAGCGGCGCTCCCTCTCCGGTGGGGGATTTAGGGTTCACCCAAATGACGGAGGCACTCCCCCTAAAAGAGGTGGTTATTACGTCCCTTGATGGGGATTTATTGGTTGAGGGCTATCTTGAAGGATAGGTGTCGGATGTCAACGTAATGGCCACCATGAGACTTTATCCCGGGTGGCACTATAGACCTCTTTCAAACCTTCTGGGTCGATAACTTGGACTAAATCCCCTGATGCGTCATGGCCTTTAGCTGTTTGGAGTAGACCAATTTGCTGCATTCCTTTGATGACTTGCTCGACGGTGCGCTGATTCAGTTGACAAGCACGAGCAATCACATCTACGGGGAGATCAAAACTATACACCTGCTGGGAGTTGGGTTGATTGCCTAATTCTCGCTCTTGATAAATTAGGGCGCGGAGGAGGGCGGCGACGGCTTGGGGGGGGTAACTGCTACAGTTGAGGAGATGGTACTGGAACTTGGTGCGCAGTTCAAATAATAAACGGTAGCGATCGCGAAATTCCCCATTTTTCTCATAAAGACGCTGCACAACATCCAGAGGAATCTTGATCACTTCCGTTGTTTTATAGGCCTCCACCTGACTGGGGAATGCCCGGTGTGCCGTGCCGTAACTAAAGGGTAAACTCCTCATGCCAAAACAGCCCCCCGGATAGGTAATTGCAATAATCCGGTCAAGGGGGGTGCTACGGGTGATTACTAGACCCTCATTGAGAATCACATACAAAACATCTAGAAATTCATCGGGCAGGTAAGCCGTAAACACTGGACGGTTAGAAAACAGTTTCTCTACCTTTAAGCTCTCTGGTGGCAGGTCATTCGCCAACTCAGTGGGAGCGAACCCCCGGAAGAGAAAATTCTGTTGGATCAGAAGTTCTAATAAATTCGGTTCTAAAACCTTGGCGCGTTTTGCCATCCCTATTACATCCCTTAGTCTCGCTTCCATGATGGCATAAAGGCTCATCGTTTCTTTTTCTCCTTAGATTTGTTTTTGAGTTGTATTGCAATACAAACACAAATCGAGTAAAGTCAGAATATGATTTAACAGAACTTGTCCTGTAATGTCCTTGTCTGCTATCAATCGGAGTTAAACCAGAACAATGAATCAGCCTAAACGCTTTATCAGTTGGCTATTTGCGGGAATTTTTGCCAGTTTTGCGATCGCCGCCTGCACCACACCACAAGGCGACACATCCGGAACTGCACAACTCACCCTTGTCTCCTATGCCGTCACCCAGAGAGCCTATGAGAACATCATTCCTAAATTCGCCCAAGAGTGGGAAGCCAAAACCGGACAGAGAGTCGAATTTAACCAAAGTTACGCCGGCTCCGGGTCCCAAACTCGCGCCGTTATTGACGGATTAGAAGCCGATATCGTCGCCCTTGCCTTAGCCTTAGATACCCAACGCATTGAAGAAGCAGGACTCATTGAACCGGGCTGGGAAGACGAACTCCCTAACGGTTCAATTGTCCATAAATCCGTTGCCGCGTTAGTCAAACGAGACGAAAATATTAACGTTGAAAAATGGTCTGATCTCGCTAGAGATGACATTCAAGTAGTCACCGCCAACCCCAAAACCTCCGGGGGTGCAAGATGGAATTTTCTCGCCCTCTGGGGAGCCGTTACCCAAGCCGGAGGAAGTGAGGCAGAAGCCTTAGAATTTGTCGAAGCCGTCTTTAAAAATGTCCCAGTCTTGCCCAAAGATGCCCGGGAATCTACCGATGTTTTCTATCACCAAGGTCAAGGGAATATCTTGATTAACTATGAAAATGAGGTCATTTTAGCCGCACAACAAGGGGATGTAAAACCCTATGTTATCCCCACGGATTACAACATTTCCATTGATAATCCTGTGACCCTTGTAGATGTCAATGTCGATAAGCACGGCACAAGAGAAGTCGCCCAGGCATTTGTTGAATTCCTATTTACTCCAGATGCACAACGGGAATTTGCTAAGGTTGGATTTCGTCCTGTCGATGAAACCGTAGCCTCAGAATTTGCCGTTCAATATCCCCAAGTTGATAACCTTTTTACTGTGACAGATTTAGGAGGTTGGGATGCCATTCAAGCCAAGTTTTTTGACGATGGTGCTGTTTTTGATCAAGTATTAGCCAAGGTTGGAAAATCCTAAGTTAAATCTCGCGATTTATAAATCTTAAGTCATAGTGCATCCATTGCGGGCTTACTCCGAGAACAAGAACCAGACGGTTGGTAAACCTAATTATCCAGACTCTAAACCTCTCGCCAACTGAGTAAACTAAAAAACAGAGCCAATGAATTCCTTTTTGTCAAGTTCTTTTAATAACAATTTGAAACATATTTCTATTCCCAAGTTGCCCATTTCTATTCCTTGGTTTGTCACCCTAGGATATTTGGTTTTAATGTTACTGCTTCCCATTGCAGCACTGATCACAAAATCCCTGACCTTGGGTGTTGATGAATTTTGGCGCATTGCTACCCAGCCCCTTTCTTTATCAGCCTATAGCGTGACCTTTATCACCGCCTTAGCCGCAGGATTAATTAATGGGGTCATGGGAACTTTAGTCGCTTGGGTGTTAGTTCGTTATGAATTTCCCGGTCGAAAAATTATCGATGCGGCCATTGATTTACCCTTTGCTTTACCTACCTCTGTAGCAGGTTTAGTTTTAGCGACTGTGTATAGTGAACGGGGATGGATTGGTCAACTTTTCGCTCCCTTTGGTATCCGAATTTCCTTCACTCGGGTGGGGGTATTTATCGCCATGTTATTTATTTCCCTGCCCTTTATTGTGCGCACCCTACAACCTGTTTTACAGGAAATGGAAAAGGAAATTGAGGAGGCCGCTTGGTCTTTAGGTGCGTCCTCTTGGCAAACCTTTAGCCGGGTTTTATTGCCCCCCTTAATTCCTCCTATTTTAACGGGAATAGCGTTGGGATTTTCTCGCGCTGTGGGGGAATATGGCTCAGTTGTGATTATTGCCTCAAATATCCCGTTTCGGGATTTAATTGCTCCAGTTTTAGTCTTTCAACGTCTGGAACAATACGATTATGCTGGGGCAACGGTTATCGGAACGGTTTTATTAATGGCCTCACTGGTGCTGTTATTAGTGATTAATTTCTTACAACAATGGGGTCGTCGTTATGCCATCAAGTAATCAATTGAATCGGAGAACAAAATGGCTCTTAATTGGGGTCGCTGTGGGGTATTTAGCTTTGATTTTGTTTATTCCGGCAACCACTCTAGTTTATGAAGCCTTTCACCGAGGATTTATGCCTTTTTGGGAAGCGGTGAATACTCGATTTTTTCAAGCGGCTGTTTCTTTAACCTTAATTACGGCCCTGATTTGTGTCCCTATTAACACCATTTTTGGACTTTGTGCTGCTTGGGTGATTGCGCGCAATCAATTTAGAGGTCGGGCGTTATTAATGAGCATTATTGATCTGCCCTTTTCTGTCTCTCCTGTGGTAGCCGGGTTAATGTTAATTCTGCTCTATGGTCGGATTGGTTGGTTTGGTCCGTTGTTAGAAAGTGCAGGAATTCGGGTCATTTTTGCTCTGCCGGGGATTGTGTTGGCTACCCTCTTTGTTACCCTGCCTTTTGTCGCCCGAGAAGTGATTCCGGTGTTGGAAGAAATGGGGTCAGACCAAGAGGAAGCAGCGCGCACATTAGGAGCAAAAGATTGGCAAATTTTCTGGCGTGTTACTTTGCCTAATATCCGTTGGGGTTTGCTCTATGGGGTGTTGTTAACGAATGCCCGAGCAATGGGTGAATTTGGCGCGGTGGCGGTGGTTTCTGGGAGCATTATTGGGAGGACTTCAACCTTGCCGATTTTTGTTGAACAGGTTTACAAAAACTATCAAACCCAAGGGGCTTTTAGTGCGGCGGTAGTTTTGGGATTACTGGCGGCTGTAACGCTGGTGGTGAAAGATATTTTAGAAAAAAGAACTCACACAATTTAGGAGGAAAAAATGGGAATTATTATTCAACAAGTTTCTAAAAATTTTGGCGATTTTCAAGCCTTACGTGAGATTAATCTGGATGTGAAGGATGGGACATTAGTGGCTTTGTTGGGACCGTCGGGGTCGGGTAAATCAACGTTGTTGCGGACGATTGCGGGATTAGAACAGCCGGATAGGGGGTCGATTTGGATTAATGGTCAAGATACGACTTATTTAGATGTGCGCGATCGCAATATTGGGTTTGTCTTCCAACATTACGCCCTGTTTAAGCATCTCACCGTCCGTCAAAATATCGCCTTTGGTCTAGAAATTCGTAAAACTCCCCCCAAATTAGTCAAGGAAAAAACCGAAGAATTATTAGGGTTGATTCAGTTGGAAGGTTTAGGAAATCGCTACCCTAACCAGCTTTCCGGGGGACAACGGCAACGAGTCGCCCTAGCGAGGGCCTTGGCCGTTAGTCCTCAAGTCCTCTTGTTAGATGAACCCTTTGGAGCCTTAGATGCAAAGGTGCGTAAGGAATTGCGCGCTTGGTTACGGCGACTTCATCAAGAGGTTCATGTGACCAGTGTTTTTGTCACCCATGACCAAGAGGAGGCTATGGAAGTGGCGGATTATATTGTGGTGATGAATGAAGGGAAAATTGAACAAGTTGGCACCCCGACGGAAATCTATGATCATCCGGCCACACCGTTTGTCATGAGTTTTGTTGGGGAGGTCAATGTTTTACCCAGTCATGTGGATTTAATTCCCCGGAACGCGAAAGTGCGGGAGGGTGCCGCTTTCATCCGCCCCCATGAATTGGAAATTGTCCCTTTGGGTGCAGGAGAAGGCACCCCCGCCATTGTGCGTCATATCACCCATTTAGGTTGGGAAACCCAAGTCGAGTTGGAATTAGGGGATTTTGAAGTCACTGCTCATTTAAGCAGAGAACAGTTTCTCCCCCTTAATTTAACCCTCAATCAAAAGGTTCTCGTGCGTTCTCGCAATGCTCGGTTCTTCTCCCAAGTGGCTTGAGATCCAATTTTCTCTTTTCTCCCTCTCTCCCCCGCTCCCCTGCTCCCCTGCTCCCCTGCTCCCTATTCCCCGAGTTATTCAGCAAGCCCCACTTAAATAGGTGTAGTGGGTGAGAGTCTGTTCATAATTACTCAATAACCGTTGGGCTTCTTCTAGGGTAATACGCTGCTCCTGTAGGGCTTGTTCTGTGCGTCGCCGTACTGTTTCAATCAGGTCGTCGGGCTTATATTGGGTATAGTGGAGGACTTCGCTAATGGTGTCTCCTTTCACAATGGATTCTACTTGATACCCTTGGGGGGTCATTTTAATATGCACGACGTTGGTATCCCCGAATAAGTTATGGAGATTGCCCATAATTTCTTGATAGGCTCCAACTAAAAACATCCCCAGATAATAGGGGGCCCGAGTGTGATGGGGGCCTAACTGGAGGGGGTGGAGTTCGAGGGAGTCTTTAATGTCGCGCAGGTCAATAAATTTGTTGATTTTGCCGTCACTATCACAGGTTAAATCGGCCAGGATGGCGCGTTCTGTGGGTTCTTCGGTGAGACGATGAATGGGCATAATGGGAAAGAGTTGATCTAAGGCCCAAGCATCGGGGGCTGATTGAAAAATAGATAAGTTGGCGTAGTAAATGGCCGTCATGTTTTTTTCTAGGTCGGCGAGATCGTCGGAAACGTAGTCCTGTTGACGGGTGATGTGCAGGATTTTCTCGCAACAGACCCAGTAAAGTTGCTCGGCGATCGCACGTTCCTGTAAGCTCAGATAGCCAAAGTTAAATAAACTGATGGCTTCTTCTTTGAATTGAACGGCATCGTGATAGGCTTCCTGGTAGTTTTCCGGGGTGATGGTGGCGTAGGTATCCCGTAGGTTGCGGATGACGAGGTTTTCTTTGCTGCTGGTAATCTCTGGGTATTGTAGGGCGGGGTAACTGGCTCCGAGAATATCAAAGATTAGCACGCCTTGATGACTGGCGATCGCACGGCCACTTTCACTGACGAGGGTAGGAGCCGCAACCTGGCGTTCCTCACAGGCTTCTTGCACCTCGGCTACAATATCATTGGCGTAGTTCTGCATATTGTAGTTTTTCGAGGCGTAGAAGTTGGTTTTTGAACCGTCATAGTCCACCGCTAAACCGCCCCCCACGTCTAAATACTGCATATTCGCCCCCAGTTTGACCAATTCGACATAGATTTGACTGGCCTCGCGGATGGCATCTTTAATCGTGCTAATCGAGGCGATTTGGGAGCCGATGTGGAAATGGAGGAGTTGTAAACAGTCCAACATCCCCGCGCTTTTTAGTTGGGTCACGACTTGGAGGATTTCAGGAATAGTTAGGCCAAATTTAGCGCGATCGCCTGTAGACTCTCCCCAGTGGCCGGCACCCTTAGCGCTCAGTTTCGCCCGCACCCCTAAAATGGGTGCAATATCTAGGGTTTGGCTCAATTCCAAAGCAATGGCTAATTCCGATAATTGTTCAATGACAATGACCGGAGTATGCCCTAAACGAGTGGAGAGTAGGGCTGTTTCAATATAATCCCGGTCTTTATAGCCATTGCAAATCAGTAAAGTGGCTTTTGAGGTCAAATTCTGGTGTAAGGCAGGTTCTAGGGTCGCTAAGGCAATCATTAGCTCAGGTTTAGACCCGGCCTCCAGCCCAAATTGATAGGGTTTGCCAAACTTAACCACCGACTCCACTAGATGGCGGTGTTGGTTACACTTCACGGGATACACCCCCCGATATTCTCCCGGATAGTTGTAGCGTGCGATCGCCCTAGCAAAACAAGCATTGAGACGTTCAATCCGATCGGCGAGAATATCCGAAAAGCGAATCAGGAGGGGTAAATTCAGGTTGCGTTGCCGCAATTCTTGCACCAATTCATAGAGATCCAGAGATCCCCCTCGTTCCCCTTGAGGAGACACTAGCACATGACCCGCCGCATTAATGGAAAAATAGGGATCTCCCCAGCCTTGAATCCGATAGAGGGCTTCACTATCTTCAATCCGCCAAGGGGTTTGAGGGGATGATAAAGGATTATATAGGGTTTGAGTTGTCTCTACGGGTTTATCTGTCTGCAATGCCATTGCTTATACTCCGGGTAGATGGGGAATGGGAAATCGAGAATGGGGGAGCAGGGGAGCAGGGGAGCGGGGGAGCAGGGGAGCAGGGGAGCAGGGGAGCAGGGGAGCGGGGGAGAAGTAATAGGGAATTGATAATTGATAATTGTTTCCGACTCCCGACTCCCGACTCCCGATGCTCTTGAATTCTAGCTTTCAGCCTTAACTTGTCAAGATTCGGAAATGGGTAAAACAATATTGAATTACGCGACTTGAGGGTTACGATTTTGAGGGATGGGGATGGTTTTATTTTGCGCTCGGTATTCTTCCTTCACAAGTTCCCAGGCAATTCTCAATTCTTCTAGGGCTTCTTGGGGGGTGTCTCCAAAAGCGGAAATGCTGGGAATTTCTTGAAAATAGGCGAGCCAGTCTCCTTGTTCATCTAGGTATAAGCCGAGGATAAATCCATCAAAGTTGTAATTGTCAAGAGTCATCATTATACAGTTCCTTGGTATTGAATAAACTGTTGAACTTGATAAGATTTGGCTTTGCCATCTTTACGAGGTTGAATGGGCAATAATTGACCTGTGGGAGACTGCCATAAACGATGGCTTCCGCGTTGGCGTTTTAAAATCCACTCCGATTGTTTCAAGAGGGTTTCAAATTCATTAAAGGTCAGATTTTGTGGATTTTGATTCGCTTTTTCCCATAGTTTATCCCGTTGGCTCATGCCTCATTGATTCCGATATTACTTAGGGCTTGCTGTACGCGAAGCGTGCCGTTAGGCATATAACTCCACTCGTGGGGCTAGGGAACAGGAAGGGGAGTCGAAAAAAGGCAAGCCTTTTTGATTATTTATCCCCAAAACCTTGCAGTTTCTCGCTCTTAAAATGCCCCAAATACCTATTAACATTGCTTAGAGAGATATTCAGCAGACCCTACTTATAGCCAACCTATTTGATAGGATCACCTAAAATCCAAATAGGAATGGTCCAGAGTTCACGTTTCATTGGGACTGGCTATATTATCTTATTTTACCTGAAATAGTAAGTAGGGCTTGCTGAATAACTCGGGGAGCAGGGGAGAGGAGAGAGGAGAGAGGGAGAGTCAGGAGTCCGTAATAATTCTCTCTTCTCTCTTCGCGGGAGAGTCGGGGAATTAAGAATGATTCCCTGTTCCCTATTCCCTATTCCCTGAACTTTTCAAGATTAGCCCTACTCGTATAAATCGGGGGCTTTTAAAAACGCCACGTTTTCCACTTCCGGGGCCTGGGACGTTGCCGTTAAGGCCGGAACGTGGGAGCGAATCATTGACGTGAGTTGTGTCACCGTTGCATCGTAAATCTGGGTGGCCACTTTAGGATATAAACCAATGCCAATAATCGGCACCAATAAAGAAGCAATAATGAACACTTCCCGAGGTTCTGCATCTACTAAAACCTCATGTTCTACTAATTCTTTATTTTCCTGGCCATAGAAGATTTCCCGCAACATTGAGAGCAGGTAAATGGGGGTTAAAATCACCCCAACGGCGGCCAGTAAGACCACCACTACCTTAAAGATGGGATTAAAAGCATCACTGGTAGCAAAACCGACAAAGACCATTAATTCCGCCACAAAACCACTCATCCCCGGTAAGGCAAGGGAGGCCAAAGAGCAAGAGGTCCACATGGCGAAGATTTTCTTCATCTGCTTGCCCACGCCACCCATTTCATCCAACATGAGGGTATGGGTACGGTCGTAAGTTGCCCCCACCATAAAGAAGAGACTAGCCCCGATTAAACCATGAGAAATCATCTGTAACAGCGCCCCACTGAGGCCTAAATTGGTAAAGGAGCCTAAACCAATCAAGACGAAACCCATGTGAGAGATGGAAGAGTAGGCGATTTTCCGTTTTAGATTGCGTTGGGCAAAAGAGGTGAGGGCAGCATAAACAATGTTCACCACTCCCAAAATCACGAGGATGGGGGCAAAGAAAACATGGGCATCGGGTAGCATCCCCAAATTCATGCGAATTAAGGCATAACCGCCCATTTTCAGGAGAATTCCCGCCAGTAACATATGGGCGGGGGCGGTGGCTTCTCCGTGGGCATCAGGGAGCCAGGTATGGAGGGGGAAAATGGGCAGTTTTACGCCATAGGCAATGAGGAGTCCGGCATAGAGGAGAAGTTGGAGATTAAAGGCGTAATCTTTGGCGGCGATCGCACTCATATCAAATGTGACCGTATCGCCATAGAAAGCCATAGTCAAGGCCGCGACCAAAATAAACAGGGAACCCCCGGCGGTATAGAGAATAAACTTGGTGGCCGCGTAAAGTCGCTTTTTACCGCCCCAAATGGAGAGAATGAGGTAAACCGGAACCAGTTCCAACTCCCAAACCAAGAAGAACAGTAACATATCCTGAACCGCAAAGACGGCGATTTGTCCGCCATACATGGCTAACATCAGGAAATAGAACAGTTTAGGCTTGAGGGTGACGGGCCAGGCCGCCATAATCGCTAAAGTGGTGATAAATCCCGTTAGGATAATCAGAGGCATGGATAAACCATCGGCCCCCACAGACCATTTCAGGTCTAAATCGGGAATCCAGGCATAACTTTCCACCAGTTGTAATTCAGGATTCCCTAAGTCATAGCCACTATAAAAGGCATAAACAATCAAGACAAAATCAATTAGCCCCACAATCAGGGCATACCATCGTACTGTTTTACCGTCTTTATCCGGGATAATGGGGATTAAAAGACTGGCGACGATGGGCAGCAGAATAATGGTCGTAAGCCAAGGAAAATTGGTCATATCAAGTTGAATCGTAAATCAGAAGACGGAACGCAGGTGAGGCCCCATGTCCCATCCTTTCAATAGTGAACTACCCCACCCTGCCGTTGGCGAGGATGGGGCTTCCTGATTCAACGGGAACTGCATCTAACAAAACCGATGTTTTGCCAGGTTGTCTTACACTCCCTCCCCAGGCAGTATCGCTGGTTCCCAACGACAAGACTTGTACTGAGCATAGTCGAAGTATCCGCAAGGCTTCATTTCTGATATTTTGTGCCGCATTGACATCTCGCTCGTGGCAAGTCCCACAATGTTGACATTGCCATTGACGAATATCTAACGACCAACTATCTACAACTTGGTTTTCGTTGACTATCTTGCGGGATAGTTTGTGTAGAAATTTGATTGTCCCTTCAAATGCTCGATGACGATGGCAGTAGACTAGCCCAATCTTCCCCGGTAGTTTGATATAGTCTCCCTCAAACTTAACGTTGGCGGGATAACTTAATGACTGCCGACCATGCTTTGACTTGAAACGGGGCAATTGCGCCCGCTTCTCAAAGCAGTTTTTATAGGCAGTGGAAAGATTGAGAGCAACAACTTGCAAAGACTGGGAATAGGCATCCCTTAGCCAAGGGTATTCCTTTTTTAACCCTGGTAACAGACTCTGGATATATCCACGAGATAATCCTTTGCCTGTCTTGAGATATGTTTGTTGGCATAGGTTGAGTGCAAAATTCCCATACCAACGACAGCATCCAAAGGCCTTCGCGAGAGACGCTTTTTGGTCGTCGGTTGGGTAGATGCGATACTTGTATGCCTTATACATTATCTTTATTTGCTGTTGCCGATAACATTGTACCTGATCATCCTAGGATTCGCGATCGCTCAGTTGGTTTATGGGTTGCTATTCATCCCCTCCCTGCAAGGGAGGAAGCAACATTTTGTTAAAAGGGGAAAGTTGACTTGACCTTCCCCTTTTAACGTTAATCTTTGAATTGTCAGGGGTCAGAGGTTAACCAATACTGGATAGGACCACAAACCCGAGGACGGCGGCGAAAATAATCAGGGCGTAGAATTGAGCGCGTCCGTTTTCAAAATACTTCAGCCCTTGACCTGTCACTACGGTGACTAATCCGGTGAAGTTAACCGCCCCATCCACTACGCGGTAGTCAATCTCTAGCATTTGCCGGGCTAGACGACGGCAGCCCATGACAAACACCCGGTCATAAATCTCGTCGAAGTACCATTTATTGAGGGAGAGATTATAGAGGGGTTGAATTTTTTGTGCGATCGCCCCCGCGCTGATTTTCTGCTGTAAATACATCAGAGAAGCAACTGTAATCCCAATCAGGGCAATCCCCACAGAATTTCCCCCCATGATGGCAAACTCGGTCCAACTAAAATGAGCCGCGTGTTCCACCACTTCCGCCGTCGTTTCACCCGGAGCATGAACCAGCGCCTCAAAAGAGTTCGCCCAAGGCCGCCCCAGCCAGCCTAACAAGAAAGAGGGCACAGCCAACACTAACAGGGGCAAGGTCATAGTCCAAGGAGACTCATGAGGCTCGCTGCTGTGGTGATGATCCTCATCATGGTCTAATTCATGGGGATCCATCGCCCCGGGGCCGAAAGCAGGCTCAAGCACCACTTCCTCCTCCACACCAGCCGCCGCCGCTTTCAGTTGGGCGATAATGGTTTGATTGGTGCCTCGGAACTCTCCCTCAAAGGTGAGGAAATACATCCGAAACATATAAAAGGCCGTAATCCCAGCCGTTAACCAGCCCACCACCCAGAGGGCGGGATTGGCTTGAAAGGCTAACCCTAAAATTTCATCTTTTGACCAGAATCCGGCAAAGGGGGGAATCCCACAGATGGCTAAGTTGCCCACTAAAAACGTAAAGGCCGTAATGGGCATATATTTCCGTAAACCTCCCATCAGGCGCATATCTTGGGCTAAAACAGGGTCATGGCCGACTACTCCTTCCATACCGTGAATGACAGACCCAGAACAGAGGAACAACATGGCCTTAAAGTAAGCATGGGTCATCAAGTGGAAGACTCCTGCACTGTAAGCCCCACAGCCCATTGCCATCACCATATAGCCCAATTGGGACACGGTAGAGTAGGCCAGACCTTTTTTGATGTCATTTTGGGTAATGGCAATGGAAGCCCCCAGAAAGGCGGTAAACGCCCCCGTCCAGGCGATGGTATCCATAGCCACGGGGATATGCTCAAACACCGGGTACATCCGGGCAATCAGGAACACCCCGGCCGCTACCATAGTGGCCGCGTGAATCAGGGCCGAAATGGGGGTAGGGCCTTCCATTGCGTCTGGAAGCCACACATGGAGGGGAAACTGTGCTGATTTGGCCACCGGACCGAGAAACACGAGAACTCCAAACAGGGCAGCGAGTCCTCCCGCTAAGGCTCCCGAGGAAACTAATTCCGCGAGGCGATCGCCCATAATTTCAAATTCAAAGCTACCCGTTGCCCAATATAGCCCCAACATCCCCAACAACAGCCCGAAGTCCCCCACACGGTTGACCACAAAGGCTTTCTGACAGGCATCGGCGGCCGCTTTGCGGTCATACCAAAACCCAATCAACAGGTAGGAACACATCCCCACCAACTCCCAGAAAATATAAATCTGGACTAAATTGGGGCTAATCACTAACCCCAACATAGAGGAGCTAAAAATACTCAGGTAGGAATAAAAACGGACATAGCCGGGATCGTGCGCCATGTAGCCGTCAGTGTAGATCATGACCAAAAAGGCCACCGTACACACGATCACTAACATCACTGCGGTGAGGGGGTCAATAATATACCCCATCGTCAGATGAAAATTTCCGGCCGATGCCCATTCAAAGGTGCTGGTATAGGAACCATGTCCTTGAATTTGACTCCACAGTAGCGCGAAAGACATAGCCATCGACACCCCTAACAGGGTGATGATGAACGCGGCGTTCAACTGTCGCAGTTGATTAGTAAATTTGTTGAGAGAAATTAACCCAACTCCTACCAACGTCGCCCCCACTAAGGGCAACACTGGAATAAGCCAGGCGTATTCATAAAGCAGTGGTTCCATTACTTATGCTGATTCTATAATCGTCTCAAGTTTGAGGATACAGCGTTTTCCCTTCTGCGGCTTTGTACAAGTAAACGATGGGCAGGAAGAGAGGACGGCTTTAAGTCTCTCAGGATTCCACAGGACGCTGTACCGTTCTTATTCTGACATATTAAGGCCGGGGATTCGGGCTTATTGAGAAAGTCTGCTCGTGGGGGGAGGGAATAGGGAATAGGAAAGATGTGACGGGGATTCTGGGAACAGGGTCTAGTCAACTGGCGCTGAAGCAGAAAGCCTAGATTGCGAGGTCTAGGAATCCCCGTCGTTTACGACGGTGGAGGATGTCAAGAAGCAACTCCCCCTCATTCGTTAAAGTATAGAAAAGAGAGAAACCTTGATACAACCCAAGATTCCATTAGACATAACATGGTAGAAACAACAGTGGCTCAAAATCCCTTACTGATTGGTTACGGATTACCCCCTTTTCCCGAGATTACCCCAGATCATGTGATCCCTGCTGTGACGGAACTCCTCAAAGACTTGCGGGGAAAACTGCAACAGATTGAAACGAACCTAACCCCCACTTGGCAAGGACTGGTTGTGCCGCTAACGGAACTACAAGAACGTTTCGGCTGGACTTGGGGAGTGATTGGTCATTTAATGAGCGTGAAAAATAGTCCAGAGTTACGCCAAGCTTATGAACAGGTCGAGCCGGAACTGGTTAAATTTAGTAATGAGGTGGCGCAAAGTCAGCCCATTTATGGGGCATTTAAAGCCCTTGCGGCCTCGGGAGAGTATAACAGCCTTGAACCCGCCCAGAAACGCATTGTCGAGGCCGCTATCCGCGATGCAGAGCTTTCTGGTGTGGGGTTGCAGGGGGAAACCAAAGAACGGTTCAATGGGATTCAGTTGGAACTAGCCGAACTTTCGACCAAGTTTTCTAATCATGTTCTGGATGCAACAAAGGCCTTTCAGTTAAAACTGACGACACCGGAAGAGGTGGAAGGAATGCCCCCCAGTTGGTTAGGTTTGGCGGCACAAACGGCGCGCACGGCGGGGGAAGAGGGGGCGACACCGGAAGGAGGGCCTTGGGTGGTGACGTTGGATTTTCCCAGTTATTACCCCTTTATGCAGCATAGCCGCCGGGAGGATTTACGGGAAAAGGTCTATCGGGCTTATATTCGTCGAGCGGCGGAGGGGGAATGGGATAATAACCCATTAATTGGCCGGATTTTGACCTTACGGCAAGAAGAGGCGGAAATTTTGGGCTATAGCAGCTATGGGGAGATGAGTTTAGCCCGCAAGATGGCGCCGAATGTGGAGGCAGTGGAAAAGCTACTAGAAGAGTTGCGTGGTGTGAGTTACGAGGCGGCACAACGAGAGTTTGAGGAACTGAAAGCCTTTGCTGGAGGAGCGGATTTGAAGCATTGGGATGTGTCGTTTTGGGCGGAACGTCAGCGCGAGGGGAAGTTTGCGTTTAATGCGGAGGAGTTGCGACCCTATTTTCCCTTACCCCAAGTGTTAGAGGGGTTATTTGGTTTAGCGCGGCGGATTTTTGGGGTGCAGATTGTGGCGGCCGATGGACAGGCTCCGGTGTGGCATGAGGATGTCCGGTATTTTGAGATTCAAGATCAGGGGGGGGATGCGATCGCCTATTTTTACCTCGATCCCTACAGTCGCCCAGCCCAAAAACGCGGCGGCGCTTGGATGAATGACTGCATCGGACGGGCCAAAATGACCGTAGAAGGCAAAACGATTACCCGTTTACCTGTGGCCTACTTAATCTGTAATCAGTCCCCCCCGGTGGATGGGAAACCCAGTTTAATGACCTTTGAAGAGGTAGAAACCCTATTCCATGAGTTTGGGCATGGTTTACAGCATATGTTAACCACGGTGGACTATGTGGGGGCTTCTGGGATTAACAATGTGGAATGGGATGCGGTGGAGTTGCCCAGTCAGTTTATGGAAAACTGGTGTTATGACCGCACAACCTTATTAGGCATGGCGAAACACTACGAGACCGGGGAAGTCTTGCCGGAGCATTATTATCAGAAGTTACTGGCCGCCCGCAATTATATGAGTGGTTCCGCGATGTTGCGACAGGTGCATTTTAGTCTGTTGGATCTGGAGCTACATCACCGCTATCAACCCCAAGGAGAGGAAACACCCAATCAAGTGCGCGATCGCCTTGCTCAAACCACCACCATCCTCCCCCCCCTCCCCGAGGACTCTTTCCTCTGTAGTTTCGGTCATATTTTCGCCGGAGGCTACGCGGCCGGGTACTACAGTTATAAATGGGCCGAAGTCCTGAGCGCTGATGCCTTTGCCGCCTTTGAAGAAGCCGGCCTAGACAATGAAGAGGCCGTCATCGCCACCGGAGAGCGTTTCCGCGACACCGTGTTAGCCCTAGGAGGCAGTTTACACCCCATGGAAGTCTTTAAAGCCTTCCGAGGTCGCGAACCCAACACAGAACCCTTATTACGTCATAGCGGCCTAGTGGCGGCGGGGTGAATTAGGTCGGGAGTCGGGAGCAGGGGAGCGGGGGAGCAGGGGAGGAAAGAGGAGAATTCTCTATTCTCACTTCTCTATTCTCACTTCTCTCTTGGGGGAGTCGGGAGTCGGGAATCGGAAACAATTGTCAATTGTCAATTATCAATTATCAATTCCCTATTCCCTTCAACCAACCGCATTCATGAAACAGGAATCCGGCAACTCCAACACCTCAGCCTGATAACTTTGACCAACCACCCCCTCCAACTTCGCCCCCGTTAAATTCGTACCTCGCAAAATCGCCGCCATTAAATTGGCATTGCGTAACAACGCCTCCGATAAATCCGCCCCCGTCAAATTTACCCCCTTGAGATTCGCCTGTTGCAACTGCGCCGCCCGTAAATTCGCCCGAGTTAAATTCGCCCCCTCTAAATTTGCTCCACCTAAACGAGCTTCACTCAGATTTACCCCTTCCAAATCCACCCCACTCAAATCCACCTCTTTCAAAAAAGCCTTACTCAAAATCGCCCCATTCAACGAAGTGCCGTAAAGTTCCGCATGGGATAAACGCCCCTCCGCCAGATTCGCCCAGTTTAAATTCGCCCCGCTTAAATTAGCCTGACGCAAATTCACCCGTTGTAAATTCGCCCCGCAGAGATTAGCCCCCCACAAATTCGCTCCCCGCAAATTCGCATGAGCTAAGATAGCCCCGCTTAATTTCGCCCGAGGGAACTTCGCTCTCACCATAAAGGCTCCCGTTAAATTGGCCTTAGTTAAATCAGTTTCAATTAACTTCGCATTACTTAACTTAGAACAACTTAAATTTGCCCAGTTCAAACTCGCCCCACTGAGGTCTGCCTTGGTGAGAAAAGCGCGGTTAAAATTGGCCCCAGTTAAGTTGGCATCGCGAAAATTCACCCCAATTAACGTGACACATTTCAGGTCTAAACCACTTAGATCAACCCCCGCAAAATCACGAACCCCCTGTTCGTAGGCTCTAAGTAAATGACGAACATCCATCCTATGTAACCCTCCTTAACTGGGCAACCCCAAAACGGAAACGACTTTTAAGCGACTTGTCTTTATGTCTAGTGTTGAGCTTTCTATACTTTTATTCTACTTCTTAGCCTAGGTGGTCTTGGGGCAATCGGGGGGTCTTGTTTAAAAAAGTTTAAAATAGTATTAAGAAATACTGCATTTTGCCAGATTTGGTTAAGCAAATTTCCAGAAAGTATCTGGTTTTTCACCCCAGAAAAAAGCAGAGTTTAATCCGTATAAATACGGATTAAAAAACCCTGTTCCCGAAAAGGAAACAGGGTACTGTTGTAATCTGCAAGGGTTTTACTTCAGGACACCCACCACAGAAGCCACTTCCGATTCAATTAAATCTGGGGCTAACAAGCCTTGGGCATAAATTTGAGGATGTGCTTCCGCAATCTTGGTGAAAGATTGACGAACTTGGGCATTAATGGCCACCGTTTGCACATCATAGAGTTGAGTGGCTAACTTAGGATAAAACCCAATCCCGACAATCAACACTAAGAAGGAAGCCGCGATAAAGAGTTCTCGGGGTTGAGCGTCGGTGTATTTGGCTTCAGCAGGTAAGACGCAACTGGTACCAAAACAAACGGCCGGCTCATTTTCTTGAGTCTGTACACGGCTATTTCCCATCACACAGGAGGGGGGTAAAGCCGCCCCATAAAAGAGTTGACGCAACATCGAGAGCAGATAGATGGGGGTGATAATTAAGCCAACGGCGGCTAACAGAGCAATCACGGCGCGGAAGTTGAGGTTATAGAGGTCACTTCCTGTTACACCGAGGAAGACGGCTAATTCACTGGCAAAGCCACTCATCCCGGGGAGGGCAAGGGAAGCCATTGCGGCAGCCGTAAAGAGGGCGAAAACTTTGGGCATTACTTTGCCGATGTCGCTCATCTCATCGAGGGCGAGGGTGTGGGTGCGGTCGTAGGTGACACCTGCGAGGAAGAATAAGACGGCCGCAATCAGACCATGAGAAATCATCTGTAACATAGCCCCACTAATGCCTAAGTCGGTGTAGGAGGCAATGCCGAGGAGGACGAAGCCCATATGAGCGACGGAGGAGTAGGCGAGGCGGCGTTTCATGTTGGTTTGCCCGAAGGAGGCAAAACCACCGTAAATAATGTTGACTACGCCAAGGATAATTAAGACGGGGGCAAAGTAAACGTGAGCGTCGGATAACAGACCTAAGTTGAGACGGAGTAAGCCATAACCGCCCATTTTTAAGAGTACCCCAGCCAGAATCATGGAGACGGGGGCAGAGGCTTCACCGTGAGCATCGGGGAGCCAGGTATGGAGGGGGAAGATGGCGAGTTTTACTCCAAAGGCGATGAGTAATCCGGCGTACAGGGGTAATTCTAAAGCTAGGGGATATTCTTTGAGGGCGAGTTCTACCATGTCGAAGGTAGGGGTTCCGCCACCGTAGAGGGCAAGGCCTAAGCCTGCAACTAGGATGAAGACGGAAGCGGCGGCGGTGTAGAGCAGAAACTTGGTTGCTGCGTAACGGCGCTTTTGTCCGCCCCAGATGGAAACGAGCAAATAAACGGGAACTAATTCTAGTTCCCACATGATGAAGAGTAGTAATAAGTCTTGGGCGACGAAAACCCCAACCTGGGCGGAATATAGCACCAGCATCAGGAAGTAGAAGAGACGGGGTTTGTGGTCTACTTGCCAAGAGGCGAGGATGGCGAGGGTTGTCACCAGTCCAGCTAAGAGGACGAGGGGCATGGAGATGCCATCGACGGAAACAGCCCAGCTTAAGCCGAGTGCGGGTAACCAGTCGTATTTTTCGGCGAGTTGAAAACCTGCCAGGCTTGTATCGTAATTTTGCCAAAAGGCGTAACACATTAACACAAAGTCCGCGATACCAACCCCGAGAGCGTACCAACGTACCCGTTTGCCTGTTTTGTCGGGTAGGACTGGGATAGCTAAGGACGCGATCAGAGGGAGTAGGATAATCGCGGTAAGCCAAGGAAATTGAGCCACGATCATAATAATTTGTAAACCATGAGAGTGTTATGAGGGTAATTATACTCCCTTTGTAAACAAATGTTAAGTTTTTTTGTCAAAATTTTATACAAGTTGAAAAAAATTCATGATCAATTATCAAGGGGATTGATGGAGCCGTTGGGCATGATGGCTCCGGCTAGGTTGGTTCCTTTGAGGTTAGCGCCTTCGAGGTTAGCGCCTTCGAGGTTGGCTCCCCTTAAAAATGCCCCAGCTAGGTTGGCTCCGGCTAGGTTGGCTCCGGCTAGGTTGCCTTGGGTGAATTCTACTTGACTTAAGTCGGCTGCGCTGAGGTTGGCTCCGGCTAGGTTGGCTCCGGTAAGGCGCATTCCACTGAGGATTTTTCCGGCTAGGTTAACGCCGGGGGCGATTAAACAGGCTCCGGCGGCGATGGGGTCGAAGTCGTTGGGGAAGTGGGTTTGATGGTCAAAGAGGGCTTCTTTAATGTTGGTCTGGCTGAGGTCGGTTTCTCTAAAATCGGCTTCGTAGAGATAGGTCCGGCTGAGGTTGGCTTGGGTGAGAATGGCGGCGGTGAGGTTGGCTCCCATTAAACTGGCTCCGATGAGGTTGGCATGGTGGAGGGTTGCTCCAACTAATTCGGTGCCGATGAGGCGTGCCATCATTAAGTCGGCTTGGCTGAGGTCTGTTCCGCTACAGAAGGCGAGGTTGAGTCGAGCGCCACTGAGGTTGACGCGGAGGAGTTCGGCCATGCTGAGGTCGGCGCGGTTGAGGTTGCTGCCCTCAAAATCGGCTTCGATACAGGAGGCGCTCATGAGGGTGGCGTTGCTGAGGTCGGTGCCTCTGAGGTTGGCTTGAAATAGGTTGACTTCGCTCAGGTCTATTCCGGTGAGGATGAGAAAACTTAGGTCGATGCCTGTGAGGTCTAAGCCGTGAAAGTCGGTTTCTCCGGTCTGGTAATTTTGTAGTAAAGCTTCCCTATCCATACCCCTATTTGCTGTGATGAAAACCCTACTGGTGTTCTGTTTGGTTGTGTTGATGAATTGCTATGGCAGTCCTGCCTATAGTCTACCCTTATTCTCTGCTGTCTCGATCGGGGGGGAGGAAGGGGTTGCTCTGCTGGGTTTGGATGAGTTACCGGGGGGGTTTCAGGAGTTGCCGAGGGTGCTGTTGCGTCCGGTGGGGGGACGGGTGGAGCAGTTGGCTGGGGTGCTGGAGGAGGGGGGATGGCAGGGGGGGGAGGTGTTTGTGTATTTCCATCCTCGGAGGCTGGAGTTGGTGTTAGGGATGGTGGGATGGGTGGAGGATGTGGGGCGGTTTGATGCCTATTTGGAGCGGTTTGATGATCCGGTGCAACGGGGGGATTTCTGGGGGAATTTGGCGGGGAAGATGGGGGGGGCGCGGGTGAGTTGGGAGGGGTATGAGTATCGGCGGGATTTGCGGGGGGTGGGCGATCGCTCAACGGGAATGAATGTGAGCCTAAATCTTGTCCATCAAGGGTTTGAGGGGGAGGTTTTGCTGTTTCGCCGCGATCGCCAAGCTGTTTTACTTGTGGTTTTAAACCCCGAGGATCGTTGGCCCCAGGTGAGGGTTAAGGCGATCGCAACTCAACTCCTGCACAAACTCTAAGGTATTCTGATCCTCACTCTAAACAGGACTAATCGGTTTTTTCCTTAAATTAATGGAAAAAACCAACCTGTCGCTTACAATAGAAGAAGCGGAGACAAATGTTTCCGTTCACTCCTCACACCACTTATCCGCCCGGACAGAGTTCGGGCGGTTTCTTTTTGCCGGGGCTTTGCCTTTAGGGGGCTTAACCCTTGTCCTCACTGTTTTTATGCCTTTTTGGCTCTAATTCGTTTTTTCCTTGACAAAATCTACATTTTGTGATATCCAGACGAATTATTATTAAATTATGTTGATTGTATACTGTATTGACCCAAAGTGGATAAGTATTGCTATGGTAGAATTTCCTACAAGTCAAAAAGCTAGAAGATAGGCAAGGAATCCTGTGTTATGGCAGATTCAGTTACAGATAGCACCTTTAAGGAAGTCGTTCTAGATAGTGAGATTCCGGTGCTAGTCGATTTTTGGGCCCCCTGGTGCGGTCCTTGTCGGATGGTTGCACCTGTTGTCGATGAAATCGCGGATCAATACGAAGGTCAAGTCAAAGTTGTAAAACTCAACACTGACGAAAACCCTAATGTTGCCAGCCAGTATGGAATTCGCAGTATTCCCACCTTGATGATTTTCAAAGGCGGTCAACGGGTCGATATGGTAGTAGGTGCTGTTCCGAAAACGACACTCTCCAATACTTTGGAAAAACATCTTTAGAGGGAAAAAGCGATTCTCATTCCGAGACGCTTCGCGACCGCATTTTAGGGGGAATAGTCAGTTGCTCTCATCCCCCCATTTTGTATATTTTTGTTAAAAGTGCTTGGGCTGTTTTCAGACTAAGCATTTTTGTTTGCATTTTTGTTTGCATTTTTGTTGGGCCCCCTGTCCTCAAAATTCAGGTATAATAGGAGTTCGCCAAAATAATAGACGTCATGGCTGTGTCACCTTCATCTTATTCCGATTCAGAATCCTTTGCTGCTGCCCTGCATGATCTGGCGAACCGCTTACCAGACCTGAAACATGGCAAATATATTCAACGGGCCTTAACGGTCTTGATGCGTTTGACAGGGGAGGAAGTAGACCGCTTGGATTGGAAAATCCTTAGCGCGGCCATGCAGGACTTGGAAGGGGGCTTTCAGGTTTTTTACCCCTACCGTCACATTCGCAAAGTGAGTGTTTTCGGGTCGGCCCGTACTCCGGTGGATAAGCCCATTTACCGCATGGCTGTAGATTTTTCCCGTCGGATGACGGAACAGGGCTTTATGGTGATCACAGGGGCCGGAGAGGGCATTATGGCCGCGGGGAATGAAGGGGCAGGGCGTGAAAATTCTTTTGGCCTAAATATTAACTTGCCTTTTGAACAGGGATCAAATCGTTACATTGAAGATGATCCCAAATTAGTCCAGTTTAAGTATTTTTTCACCCGTAAGTTATTTTTCTTGCGGGAAAGTGATGCGATCGCACTTTTCCCGGGCGGATTTGGCACCCTTGACGAAGCCTTTGAGAGTTTGACCCTCTCCCAGACGGGAAAATATGGACCAGCGCCCATTGTATTTATTGACAATCCGGGGGGAGACTATTGGCAATCCCTTGACCGACATATTCGGGATCATCTGATTACCAATGGTTTAGTAAGTCCGAATGATCCGAGTATTTATACAATTACGGACGATTTAGACCAAGCTTGTGCCGCCATTAGCAATTTTTATCGGGTGTATCATTCGAGTCGTTATGTCAATCATTTGTTTGTGATGCGTCTTAATTCCGAACTGTCGGATGAAACAGTGGAACAGTTGAATGAAGAGTATGGGGATTTATTAGTAAAAGGTCGCATTGAAAAAAGTGCGGCTCTTCCCGCCGAACAAGGAGACGAGACGGTGAATTTACCCCGTTTAGTGTTTGAGTTTAATCAAAAAAGTGCCGCTCGTCTGGGTCAAATGATTCGACAGATTAATGAGTTGGGGGCATTATTACCGGAGAGTGATCATCCTGAGCGCAAGTAGGGAAGTTTTTGATCTAACGGACTGACACAAGTAGCTGAAATCTCTGAACAACCTCTGCGTTCAAGAGACGGGGCTTGCTAGTCCCCATTGTGTTTTGTTTGACACTCCACTGCCTAAAGGCGAGTGGATTCTTTCCTCATAGACTCTTGTCTAGCCAATCAGAAATTGACCCCGACAGAACGTCTCCGAAAGCATTTTGAATCACGGGCTGTCCGACCGCGATT
>NZ_JAIHOM010000231.1 GCF_026130165.1 Spirulina subsalsa FACHB-351
TGTGGACATGGCGTAAGACGGGGACATAACTAATGAAAGTTGGTGGTGTACGCAGATGTGAGTGAAGCAGAAACTCAAATCGTGAGGTTTGGGAATCACCGTGGCTTTAGTCCGGTGAGGAGGTCAAGAGTTCACGCTGAAATAGCAAAAGGGTTAGATTGATTGTATCTAACCCTTTTTTTCCTATTGAATTTTCTTCAACCAGATGCGGGAGACTGTCCCCCATCTTAGAATGGCAACTTAAGAAGACCGACGACGGCTTAAACCAAAGGCACCACCCACTAAGGCTAAACCTAATAAAGTAGCAGGTTCAGGTACGCTGGTGTCATCACCACCACCAGGAGAACTGGCTAAGTAGAGGGAGATGTGAGACAATTCGGCAGCTTTACCATTGCGTGCGTTGGCAGAGGTTCCAATGGTATCCCACCAACCTTGGGAAATGGAGGTGCCAGCTTCAAAGAAATAAGCACTATAGGAAGTGGCAGCTTTGAGAACGATAACAAAGGCTTCATCATATAAACCTTCGCCAAAACTCCAAGTCCCTCGACTTCCTTCCGTGGTGTTGTTGTAGAGAACAGAAACCCCGAAATCTAGGCTATTGGGACCTGATAATACACCACCCCCATTTTCTGTAATATCGATTTTGGCATCCATATTCCAAGTTAAGCCTAAATCACCAATGCCAAAGACATCATTGATTTCGCTAGCGAAGTTCACATCATTGCCACTAAAAGACCCTTCACACATGGAAGCGGCGGGGTCGAAGTTGTTCACGTCACAGGTTTGACCCACTTGTTGAGCAAGGGTTTCCGGGGCGGTGAAGGCTAATCCAGTAGCGGCGATCGCAGAAGAGACGAGTAATGTAGAGATAAATTTTTTCATGGTGTTCTCCTGAGTTGGTAGAGCTTGTTGTGACTAGAAACGATAAAAACTTAAGACAAATTAGGATTTAACTTTTCCCTATATCTCTATTGAAAGCTATTTTCGAGACAGTGCAAACAAGATTGCGTAAAGAAATAGAGGTGTTGTGCAAAGCTTTTGTCAAGAGATTTCTAGGTTTAATTTTTTTCAGTAAAACCAACCATTTTTAAGAGTATTCAGTTTAGAAATTAATTCAGAGTTTTTACTGAGAATAAGAGGGTTAGAGCCATAACTCTAACCCTCTGTTCGTTGAACCGTTTTGATACTTGGGGCAAAACTCCTCTCTCAGGATTTCGCCAAAGCTTTGTTAAGAGAAGTTACTCAGGCCGTGGGGGGGTCAACATTATATGATCCCCCCTGGCCCAACTGAAAATCTAGGCAGACCGACGACGGCTTAAACCAAAGGCACCACCCACCAACGCTAAACCTAATAAAGTAGCGGGTTCAGGTACGCTGGTGTCATCATCAGGATCAGGAGAACTGGCTAAGTAGAGGGAGATGTGAGACAATTCGGCAGCTTTACCATTGTTGGCGTTGGCAGAGGTTCCAATGGTATCCCACCAACCTTGAGCAATGGAGGTGCCAGCTTCAAAGTAATAAGCACTGAAGGAGTTGGCCGCTTTCAGAACGATGACGAATGCCTCATCATATAAACCTTCGCCAAAACTCCAAGTCCCTTTACTGCCTTCCGTGCTGTTGTTGTAGAGAACAGAAGCCCCGAAATCAAGGCTATTGGGTCCAGATAATACACCACCGCCATCTTGTGTAATATCGATTTTGGCATCTAAGTTCCAAGTTAAGCCTAAATCAGCAATGCCAAAGACATTATTGATTTCAGCCGCGAAGTTCACATCATTGCCATCAAAAGACCCTTCACACATGGAAGCGGCGGGGTCGAAGTTGTTCACGTCACAGGTTTGACCCACTTGTTGAGCAAGGGTTTCTGGGGCAGTGAAGGCTAATCCAGTAGCGGCGATCGCGGAAGAGACGAGTAAGGTAGAGATAAATTTTTTCATGGTGTTGTTCTCCTGAGTGAGTAGTGTCAGCCCTAGTTCAGAAACGGTAAAAACTTGTAGCAAATAAGGGTTTAACTTTTCGCCTGTCCTTATTACAACCCGATTTTCGGGGCAGTGCAAACAAGATTTCATCAAGAAATAGGGGTTTTGTACGAAGTTTTTGTAAAGTTATCCGTAAAATGGCGGATTCATTATCAAAATATATCATTTGAGTTATAAATTCTCTAGGCCACAATACGGCGAAAAGGGGCTGACTGCTGAGTTTTCTCAACGTGACTTGGAAGATTATGCGGAGGAATAGGGGAGCGGGGGAGCGGAGAGTCAATTAATAATTATCAATTATCAATTATCAATTTCCCAATCTTGTCAAGTAAAGTCTCCCTAGAAGGGGGGATTTTAAACCCAATTTTTCGATAAGCTAGGAAAACTGACGTTCGCCTAGAAGCTGGGCTTGTTTGTGTGACCGAAAATAATGGGATACAAGCCCCGTCCTTCAGGACGGCTTTTTATTACCCATTTTTCAATTCCATGTTATTATAACACTTGATATCCATTAACTCAGTATAATCCGTGTTTGTCTACGAGTTTAAGGTCTACCCTAAACCACAACAAATAACCGCCATTAATGAAGCAATTAGGACATCCCAATTTGTCCGAAATAAAGTCCTTCGTTATTGGATGGATAATCGTGGT
>NZ_JAIHOM010000232.1 GCF_026130165.1 Spirulina subsalsa FACHB-351
CTGCTCCCCCTCTCCCCCGCTCCCCGACTGATTCAGTAAGCCCTATGAATGTGTCTACCCTGTTGACTCCTCCCCTGCTCTGGCTTGGTTTGCTCCTCCTCGCGACGGTCGTGGCTATGGTCTGCCGATGGTTGCCCTTGGGGTTTCGGGTGCTGTTTTTGGCGGTTGGATTGGGGTTAGGGATGCTTACCCCTGGACCAATTCCCCCCGGATTTACCCCCCATCTCCTACTCTGGCTCTGTTTACCTGCCTTATTATTTCAAGGAGCTTTTACGCTCAATGCCTCGTTTTTTCGCCAATATCGCTTTCCGACCCTAATCTGGGCGATTTTAGGTTTTCTCCTCTCAACCTGCCTGTTTGGGGTCATTTTGGCACAGTTGACGGGGTTAAATTTGACCCCTGCTCTGGTTTTAGGGGGACTGGTAACAGCCACGGACCCGACGGGACTCTTAGAGCGGTTAAAACGTCTGGATACGCCGCACCAAGTCCAGACGGTGGCTCAGGGGGAAGGGTTATATAATCAACTCACTCTGATTCTGTTGTTGCCTTTGCTGTTGAGGGGGGAGGGTTTTGAGGCTTTGACGGGGGCGGAATGGATGGGGTTGGGTCAAGTGCTGGTGTTGGGCATTGCTGGGGGCAGTTTGGGGGGGGTGTTGCTGACGGTGCTGTTGTTATGGACTAAGGAGCAACCTTGGACAATGGCCCTGTTGTCTCTGTTTCTGGTTTATGGGGGATATACCCTCTGGGAATTGGGGGGAACGGGGGCGGGGGCTTTAGGGGTGGTTAGTGCGGGGTTAGTCACCCAACAGGGATTAGCCCACAATCTCGCGCCCTCCCATCGGGCCTATTTACACAGTCTCTGGGACTATGGGGGGAATTTGGCTCGGGCTGGGGTGACGTTGGTGCTGGGGTGGCGGGTGGTTCAGGGATGGTCTGGGGGGGCTGACCTGATGTTGCTCTGGGTAGGGGGGGGCGCGGTGGTGTTAACTTTGTTGCTTCGTCCTTTGCTGTTGTGGGGGTTTTTCGCGGGGTTGAATAAGATTCGGGATTTAAGTGCGATCGCCTTTCCTCAACAAACGCTACTGATTACAACGGGACTCCCGAGTTCCGTGGGTTTCTTACTCGCCCTCAATCTTCCCCCCACCTTAGAACAGCGTGATGTGATTCTGCTTCTCTTGATTGGGGTGAGTTTAGTTCGGTTTCTGCTCTTTCCCCCGCTTCTAGGTTGGGTGATTCGGCAACAGGAGCTACAATCCCCTCGTTTACTGAAGCAAGTGGAAAAAGCTCAAGCCTTGCTGACCAGTCAACGGGCTGCCCTGAATCAAATTCCTCTGCTTAAGCAAATTTCCGCCCTAGATCCGGCGGTGATTCAACACTTTACCCAAAACTACAATGAGGGGGTGTATCAAGGATCTCAGGCGTTAGAGAGTTTGTGGGGCGATCGCCGTCATGTCCTGCAAATCCCTGAAACCCTTTGGCTCTACACCCTCACCCTCGAACGGGCTGGGTATCAACAACTCTATGAAGGGGGGTTACTCTCGGAATTCGCCCTCGATAAACTAGAACTGCGAATTTTGCTGAAACACGATGCCATCCAGGCCGGATTTATCCCCCCTCCCTTCTTCTCCGTCCGCCCCAGCGAAACCCCTTGGCAAAGGTGGCTGTACCGGGTGTTGGGATGGCTTATTTTCCGCCCCCAACTGCTCCAAAACCACCGTCAAACGGTCGCTGATGCCAAATATGAGGCCGACCTTGCGATCGCCCATGTTTGCGCCCAAATCGCCCAAACCCTGCGCCAACTCCAAGCTGAAACCGACCTGCGCGCCGACCTAGTAGAACGCTGTGCCAACACCTATCAAGAAGATAGCGTCATCGCTACCCAACAACTGGAAACCGTCGCCAAATACACCCCCCACCTCGCCCGGCAGCGTCAACAATCCCTCATCGAGCGCGTCACCCGTCTGAGCGAACTAGAAACCCTCTACTTACTGGAACAAGAAGGCATCCTACGCTCTCCTTTAGCCGTCCTCCTGCGTCAACAAATCGCCCGCCGCAACCGCCAAAATTTAACCCGTCGCGAGTCTTAAACTCCCCGTTTAATCACTTTTTAGAACCAAGTTCCCGAATGCCCTGCGGTACTTAGGGGCTTACTGAATAACTCTACCTCAAAAAGATGTAAATATAGCGACCGTAATCATGACCGATTCAAGCAAAATCTCTCAGCCGGTAAAAGCCCCCTTAAAAGATTTAGCCCTCATCTTTCTCCGTTTAGGAACTATTGCCTTTGGCGGTCCGGCGGCTCATATTGCTATGATCGACCAAGAAATAGTAGAACGTCGCCAAATGTTCTTTCTGGAATACTTTTCTCCGATATTTAGTCACCAACACAATATGAACAGTAAGATTAAACGTAGCCCTGCGGGTCTTAGAGTAATTGGCTTCCATAGCTATTGGCAGATTGTACGGTGAGATGATATAATGATAATATAACACATTGAGAGGTCGAGTCAATGCGAGTCATGGAGTTTAAGGTTAAAGCTAAACCAAAACAACAAGTCGCTATCCTAGAAGCTATTAGAATAGGACAGTTCATTCGGAATAAATGTCTTAGACTCTGGATGGATTCC
>NZ_JAIHOM010000061.1 GCF_026130165.1 Spirulina subsalsa FACHB-351
GACTTGAAACGGGGCAATTGCGCCCGCTTCTCAAAGCAGTTTTTATAGGCAGTGGAAAGATGGAGAGCAACAACTTGCAAGGACTGGGAATAGGCATCCCTTAGCCAAGGGTATTCCTTTTTTAACCCTGGTAACAGACTCTGGATATATCCACGAGATAATCCTTTGCCTGTCTTGAGATATGTTTGTTGGCATAGGTTGAGTGCAAAATTCCAATACCAACGACAGCATCCAAAGGCCTTGGCGAGAGAGGCTTTTTGGTCGTCGGTTGGGTAGATGCGATACTTGTACGCCTTATACATTATCTTGATTTGCTGTTGCCGATAATATTGTAGCTGCTCATCCGAGGATTCGCGATCGCTCAGTTGGTTTATTGGTTGCTATTCATCCCCTCCCTGCAAGCGAGGAAGGGGAATTCCGCAACATTTTGTTAAACTAGCGATAAAACCAATTCACCCCACGCTATACCGCTAAATTAGCGTGGGGTGAGTTTTCTTAATTATCTGAATGTAGTCCGTAGGTTGGGTGAAGCGCCAGCGCAACCCAACAAGCAATACCCAAGGCTGGCTATTTGTCAAGCCTGACCAATACCTTACCATCACGCATCACCCAACCCCCCCCTGATTCGGACACAATTCTAAATACACCGTAAATTTTATTTACTTTTTTTGCCGATTTAGGTTATAAAATATTAACACCTTCACAACTGCATCGAATCAACCTTAGATTCCTATTTCACCTCAGTAATACTTCTGACATGAAACCCGTAATTCCACTGAATTAAAACTCAGGGGTTTTGCAGAGATTAGCACCCACCTAAAATCACGATTCCCTCGGATGTTTGAAAGAAACCAAACTGGTATCGTGAAGCCAGATGTAGGGAGCTTATTTGTTATGTCTGATCATGCTTTATACCAGCACCAATTATTACTTCCGCCCGACCTAGTTCGCGCTCCTTCTAACTCATCCTTAACTCAGCGCACGATTAAAGCCACAGAAGACCCCAGTGATCCACAACTCTGTATTGTACAACACAACTCTGCTCAAGACAAGATCATACACTTAAAGGATCGTGTCAAAAACGAGACACTCACAGAAAGTCAGGCTAAAGAGTACAGTCTCCTCGCTGCATTGCCCGATTTAATCATCAGAGTCGATCAACATGGCACAATTCTTAATTATTTTCCCCCTGCTTCTACCCCCACCCTTGAGCAGGAATATCTCGGTCAACACATCAGCGCTCTCTGGTCAGAAGACATCGTAATCTATACCACCTACCATATCGAGCGCGCTATTAACAGCCAGAGCGTCCAAACGGGGGAATACGTCCTGCAAGAACAAGAGGAATGGTTTTACTACAAAACCCAGTATGTCCCCTATGGAGAAAACGAAGTTTTAATGGTCATTCGGGATGTTTCCGAAGATAAAAGACTAGAAGCCGACTTACGAGTGGCTCAAGTGAAAGAACGGCAAAACGCCCAAGAATTAAAAAAGACTTTAGACCATTTACAACAAACCCAAGCACAACTCATCCAAGCGGAGAAAATGTCAGCCTTGGGAACAATGGTGGCTGGTATTGCCCATGAATTAAACAATCCCGTTTGCTTTATTCAAGGTAACTTACAGTACGCCTTGGAATATATCACCCATTTATTACACCTTGTCCAACTCTATCAAGCTCACGAGACAGAACCCCATCCCGATATCACTCAATATTGTGAGCAGATTGAACTCGACTTTCTTCAAGAAGATTTACCCCGCTTATTCTTAAGTATGCAAAGTGGGACGGAAAAAATTAGTCAGATTATTCAGTCCCTCCTAAATTTTTCTCGCTTACAACAATCGGACAAAAAAACCATTGATCTCCATGAAGGGTTAGATAGTACCTTAGTAATTTTAGAACACCGTTGTAAAGCAAAGAATGGACAGCCTGCCATTAAAATCATCAAAAACTACGGTAATATTACCCCAGTAGACTGTTATGCTGGACTGTTGAATCAAGTCTTTATGAATTTGATTAGTAATGCCATTGATGCGTTACGGCAAAAGGATGCAGAAACTGCACAAAACCTTAGAAAAACTAGCAAGACACAAGATTTAAAAATTACCATAACCACTGAACAGACAGCCAGTGCAGTCCGAGTCAGGATTAAAGATAATGGCGTGGGCATTCCCGAACATATTCGCGACAAAATATTTAACCCTTTCTTTACCACAAAATCCGTAGGTCATGGGACGGGTTTAGGACTATCCCTTTCCTATGCCATCGTGGTGGAACGTCATCAAGGTTTACTCACCATGACTTCTGAAGTGGGAACAGGAACAGAGTTTTGTGTTGAAATTCCTACCTATGCTGCGAGTTTTACTGCGTTGTCTGCTTAATATAATTGTTCATTGCTCAATCACAATCATCATGTTACTTTCTGTTTACCTTGAACAAGCTATCCAAAATCAAGAATTGGTGGCTTATTACCAACCTCAATATTCGGCTAAAAACAATCAAATTTCTGGCTTTGAAGCTCTGGTACGTTGGCAAAATCCAGCCTTGGGATTAATTCAGCCTTTAGAGTTTCTTCCCTTAGCTCAAGCGACGGGGTGGATTGTGACCATTGACCGATGGATGTTAAAAAAAACCTGTGAAGAAACCAAGCGCCTCCATGATTTAGGGTATCCTGTAATTGCGGCAGTGAATGTATCTAGTTTACATTTTCATCAGCCGGATTTTGTGGAATATATTGAGGAGGTTTTAGAGAAGACTGGACTAGATCCAAATTTTCTAGAGTTAGAAATGACGGAGGATGTCGTCATCCTGAACTTAGAGAAGGCACAGCAGATCATGCTACGGTTAATTGATCTAGGGGTGCGTTGGTGTTTGGATGATTTCGGCACAGGGTATTCTAATTTATTTTATTTGTTACAGTTTCCGTTTTTACGCATCAAGATTGATCGCTGTTTTATTCAGGATCTTGACCAAGATCAGAATAAACGTTATATTGCCCAGTCTATTATTCAACTCGCCCAAAATTTACGCTTAGAAGTTGTGGCGGAGGGAGTGGAAACTGAGGCTCAAGCTGACTGGTTAAAAAAACAAGGTTGTGAAGTGTTTCAGGGATATTTATTTAGTGAAGCCATTCCTTTGCTTCAGTTGAAGCAAAAGTTATGGATTGATCAATATCAATTTCTGAGCAATGCAGCCGAAAGTGTTGCGTAATGCCTAGCTCTTTTGAGGATTCCTATGAATTCTACCTTTTCCATCACTCCAGATTTGTCCATTTCTGAATGTTCTCTGGAGTGTTTGCCCTCTCCTTTGTTTCGGCAGACGCGGGAACAGATTTTGCGGAATTTGTCTCATTCCATCCAAAATTCTTTAGAGTTGCGTCTGATTCTCAAGGATTTAGTGAAAGACATTAATCACTGGTTATTGTGCGATCGCACTTTGATTTACCGTCTCGATACCCAACAGGGGGGATTCGTGATGTGCGAGTCTCACACCCCTGACTACACCTCCCTTTTAGATTGGAATATTCGCCTCCCCCTCTGGGGGAGTTCTGCCGTCTTAAAACCCGCAGGATTTGAAGCACAAGTGATTCCTGACTTAGCCCAAATTCAACTAGACAGCGATGAACGTCAAATCCTTCAGCTTTTTAATATTAAATCTCAAGTCCTAGTCCCTTTGTTGTTAAGACAAAATCCTTGGGGTTTATTAATTTTACATCAGTGTTGTGATGTAAGGGAGTGGCAATCGTGGGAAGTGGAAGGACTACAAGATTTAGCCGTTGCTGTCAGCATTGCCATTCAACAGTCTTATCTCTACCATCAATTACAGTGGGTTACACATCATTGTTTACAGTCTGATCTCAGTTCAATTTAATGGGGTTCATGGGTAATTTTTATGTATTCTTGTCCTTGCTGTGGCACTCAACTCCTACGTTTTGCGAGCAAAAATCGAGTTTATTGGTTTTGTCGGTCTTGTTATCAAGAAATGCCAATCATTGAGGTTCACCCTTTAGTCCATTATCCCTCGGGGAAAGTTGGTTATTTAAACTTATCAAGTCCCCCCTTAAAAGCATCTGGGACTCCCTTGGATTTTAATCCGGATTTAAAAGCGTCTTAAAGCGAATGGTCTTGTTGTCGGTCTAGCAAGTTCAATTGTGCTAAAATCTGGGCGTTTTCTGGGTTGATAATTTTTTGCAATTCTTCCAATTGATTCAACAGCGAGATTTCTCGTTTAAATTCGGTTTGCAAGATCCGAATATACTCTTTTTGCTGAAACTCTTTCGGCGATTGACTGAGCAATTCTAGAACCATTTTTATATTAGATAAGGGACGACGGAGTTCTTGGTTAAACCCTTGCATAATCCTTTCTTTGGTTTCTAAAAATTGTTTTATTTTATGCAATTCTTCCGTTAGAATTGCAAGGTTAGCGTCAAAATCGAGCTTCTTTTTCAATTTAACTTCAATGGCGTCCATTAATTCATCCATTGTAAAGGGTTTGGTGATGTAGTCATCCGCCCCGAGTGCCATTCCTCTACGTTGTTCAGATCGTTCGACTTTTGCGGTCAAGAAAATAAAGGGAATTGTACGAGTTTTCACATCATCTTGTAATCTTGCCAAGACTTCATAGCCATTGATCTGAGGCATCAGGATATCACAAACAATCAGATCGGGCTGATGATCTTGGGCGAGTTGAATGCCCACTTGACCATTTTCTGCACTGATCACAGCAAACCCTTTAAGGGTTAAAATTTTGGCGATGTTATTTCGGACGGCTTTTTCGTCTTCAATAACCAGAATGGTTTTCATCGACATTGGGCATTATCCTACTTTACCTCGTCTCCTCTATGGTAGCGAATTTAGCTTTATTGGGTGATAATCTCCCCTAGAGCATGATATTTAGGGTCACTCTTTCCGCCAACTCGCTGTATGGGAAGGAAGGGTAATTGTAAAGGTTGTACCTTGTCCGACGTGAGATTCTACGGCTATCTCACCTCCTTGTAAATCGACAGCTTGTTTAACGATGGCGAGGCCTAAACCTGTGCCGGGGATAGCGTTAACATTATTACCGCGATGGAAGGGGAGGAAAATATGGGGTAAGTCTTCGGGAGGGATGCCGATGCCAGAGTCACTAATGCGAAAGATGACTTTATGCTCTGAACTGGTGAGGCTGAAGCGGATGGGATGATTGGGACGAGAGTATTTAAGGGCATTGGAGAGCAGATTGGTGAGAATTTGCCGCAAGAGTTTTTCATCCATTTCAACGTTTAGGGTGGAATGGTTGGGTGTTTCGAGGTTAAATTCTGTGGTTTGGGTGCTTTTATAGTTGCGTTCGAGTTCTAAGATGAGACGGGAGCAAAAACTAATGAGTTCAATGGAAACGGGACGACATTGGAGTTTCCCGATTTGCCCTTGATTGAAGGTTTTCATTTCTTCGAGGAGGAGGGTGAGATGATGAACGGCTTCTTCAATTTGTGTGAAGAGTTCGGTTTCTTCGTCATCGTTCCAGTCTCCGGCTTGTAGGAGTTGGGCGGAGGAGAGGATACTGGTGAGGGGATTGCGGAATTCGTGGGAGGCAATGGAGATGAAGCGGCTTTTGAGTTCGTTGAGTTCTTTTTCTCGGACGAGGGCGTTGAGAATGGCGGCTTCGGCTTTTTTGCGATCGCTCACATCGTGCATTAAGGCAAAATGATAGATCATTTTCCCCTGATCGTCTTGGATAGTGTTGATGCGTTGCCAGAGGGGGAATTGTCGCCCGGACAAGTCCTGAGCGTCAATTTCACCAATCCAATCTTGACCTTGACTGAGTAGGGGGAAGACGACTGTTTCTAGGTAATCTTGAGTTTTGGGGGTTAATAAGTCACGATAGCTCAAGCTGAGTTGTTCCGGGGGAGGATTGCCAAAGAGCTTATTGTGGGCGGGATTGGTGTAAATAATATTCCCTTGAGGATCACTCACCCCAATGGCTTCTTGGGAGTTTTCGACAATCATTTTGAAGAGATGGAGTTGTTCCTCGGTGGCGTGGCGATCGCTAATATCCACAATGGAGCCGATACATTCAACTAAATTGGCTTGGGGATCGTGAATCATTTTCATTTCATCCCGTAACCACCTCGAAGAACCATCGGGGTGGAGAAAACGGTATTCTAAAATCAAGTGTTGCTGGTGTTCTAGCTGACTCAGTGCTTGCAGAACACGCTCCCGATGGCCCGGATCAATCCGTTGTTCCCATAATTCTGTAGAGGCTAAAAAGTCTTGGGAGGAATAGCCTAGGATGTCTTGACAATTATCACTAATAAAGGTCAGACTTTGGGTGTTAGGGTGACGGGTATAAATGACTACGGGACTGGAGGAAAGTAGATGCTGGAGACGATTTTGAGCCGCTTGTAAGGCTTCTTGGGAACGCTTCGATTCGGTAATATCTCGTCCGACCGCCTGCACAATAATTAACTGACCTTGCTTGTCAAAAATGCCCCGGTTGCGCCAACTTTGATGGCGAATTTCGCCATGATTGAGAATGACCCGCACTTCACAGGTAAAGACGGGGTTCTCTGGGGTTAAGACTTCATATTGTTGATTAAGAATTTGTAAATCATCGTGGGGGATGTTGGGAATCCAACAATGTCCAATTAACTCAGAACGGGATTTCTGGAAATACTTACAGTAAGCATCGTTGACAAATAAAATTGTTCCATCTACGTCATAACGACAGATTAAGTCAACGTGATCCCGGACAATGGCATAAAAGTTATCATCACTATTTTTCATAGTCGGTGTTGGGGAAATATTCCCAGAGTTATTCATTGTGTTTAGTTTTTATAACTTGTAGCAAGGGATACTGTTTGTAGGACGAAGTTGGGGGGGGAATGGCTAAAATTGACCAAAATAAAAGGCTCGTTATCTTCTATATTTCCCTATTTCTTAGGCTTTGTGTACAGCTTGGTATATCTTCACAAAAATTAAAGTAGATAGTTCATTTTTCGGTTACAAAACTTTCAGGTTTAGAGTCCATAAAACGGCAAGTCAACCGTTTGACCGGAATACAAACTAACGGACAACAAAAGGAATTTCTAACAGTGATGTGGAAAGAATCTCAAAGGTCTGTTAATGGACTTCAGGCCTCAACTGAGAACAAGAATTCTAGGAGTGGCGACAAAACAACCTTTTAGATATACACGAAAAACCTTAAACTAAGTTTAAGAAAATCCTGAGATAACCAAAATGAAATCACAAGATAATCCGGAAGTAATTGGTATTGACCTAGGGGGAACGGCTATTAAATTTGGGCGGTTTTTAGCCGATGGGACTTGTTTGGAGTTCCGCAGGATTCCCACTCCGCAACCGTCGGAACCCCATCGGGTGATTGAGGCGATCGCGCAAACGGTGCAAGAGTTGAATCAAGGTCAAGCCATTGCCCTTGGGGTGGGGGTTCCAGGACCGGCTGATGTGGCGGGAAAAGTGGCCTTAGTGGCGATTAATCTGGTCCGGTGGCAGAATGTTCCCTTAGCCCAAGAATTAGAAGAAAAAACAGGACTCCCTACAGTAATCGCCAATGATGCCAACTGTGCCGGATTGGGGGAGGCGTGGATTGGGGCGGCGGCTAACTTTCGCCATTCGATTCTATTGACCTTGGGGACAGGGGTAGGGGGTGCGATTATCCTAGATGGTCAGTTATTCACAGGCTATGATGGAGCGGCCGGGGAGTTGGGGTTAATGACCATTAATCCCGAGGGGCCGCCTTGTAATAGTGGGAATCGTGGCTCGTTGGAGCAACATTTGTCCATCGGGGCGATTCGACGGGCGACGGGGAAGGATCCGGCCGAGTTGGGGGAGTTAGCGAACAAGGGCGATCGCCAAGCCCTAGAATTTTGGCAAGATTACGGTCGGATTTTAGGCATTGGTTTAAGCAATTTACTCTACATTCTCACCCCCGAGGCCGCCGTGATTGGAGGGGGAGTCAGTGCCAGTGCAGAGTTCTTTTTCCCCTCGGCCCTAGCGGAAATTGAACAACGAGTCCTCGCCACCTCTCGCACTCGTTTTCATCTCCTCTTAGCCGCTTTAGGCAATAATGCCGGAGCCATTGGTGCAGCCCGTTTAGCTTGGCAACAGTTGGGGGATATTGAGTGAACTACCCCACCCTGCTCCCTGCAAGGGAGGAAGGGGAATCCCGCAACATTTTGTTAAAGTCCCTAGTGCCTCTCCCGTTGCAGTAACACATACCCCCCACTTTCGAGGGTAATTAACACCTGCTGCAATAACTCCCTTGCCTCCTCCGTACCCATTGGCTGAAGGGTGGCCGGATGAACAGGATGCAGCACTTGCCAACGCTGAACTAACGCGCTTAAGGATTGAGGCTGTTCTAACAAAGCCGGGAACACACAAGCGGCAATGGTACTATCAATAAAACTTTCCGGTTGTCCGAGGGGGAAATGACTGTAAATATCAAAAGGCTGCATTTTCTGGATACTCTCCAACAGCGCCTGCTCAAAACTCTCCCGCTTCAGTAAGGGATGTAAATGTACCGTCACCCCTTGCCAATCCTCGGGAGTCCATTCACTCACAGGCAGCGCGGGAGGCTGAGATTGGGGATGACCACACCAAATATCGAGTAAACGATTGACGGGGTGGAGTAGTTCAAACAAATGGAGTTTATCCTCTAGCGTCGCTTCCGAGAAGATTAACCCCAGAGACACGGGTAAATTATCCGGTTCCTTAAACAGGGCGTTAAAATTCCAATTGCGCCAGCGTACCATTTCGATAAACTCCAAATCCGCCGCCCGCAGGAAGCTAAACAACTCTGGGATGGTGAAACCGCGATCGCCCACTAACAAATAATTCACCATAATAGAGCAATCATCATAAATCGCCTCACTATTCTCCTTCCAGCTAATTTTTTTCAGTAAAACATCATCCTTTAAAGCGTTCATCATATCCCGCACCACCCCCAGAGCAAACTCCTCCGGGTTCTCATCAAATAACCCCATTTCTCTAAACACTTCTTGCGCCCGAAAAACCACCGTTCGACCATGCAAACTATGTAAATTAATCCGCAAAATACCATCCGGTTTTAACACCGCTTTCATAGCCTTTAAAGCCGCCACCTGATCTTTCACCAAATAAAACGTCTCATCACAATTAATATAGTCAAACTGCCGCCCTAACTGAGGCAAATCTTCCAACGCCAACGCCACAAACTCCCCGTTATCAATGCCATGATAGCGCAAGCGTTTCTCCGCTAATTCTACCGAGCGTTCCGAAATATCCACCCCCACAATCTTCGCCCCCGGATTCGCTTGGGCTAGCCCCAACGCCTTATATCCACTCCCACATCCCGCATCTAAAATGACCTTATCTGCCGGGTTAATCACCTGTTTATTGCGTACATAAAAAGCCGTCACCAAGCTATGAATATATAAAAACGGAATATCCCTTTCATGACTTGCCTCAATTGAATTAGAGGGATAGGGTAAACTATTAAACTGTTCCCGCACCCGTTCCAATAACTCTTTATCCTGATTTTCCATGAGATGTACCCCTTCTTATGCTCGCTCTAATAACACATAACCATAGGCTTCTAAGCCCGTTAACGTACTTTTTAACACATCAAAAGCTTCCGCGTCTGTTGTTGGCTCTAAAGTCGCTAAATTAATGGGGCGTAAAGTTTTCCACCGTTCAATGAGACTCCCTAAACTTTGAGGGGATTCCAGCAAAGGAGGCAATAAACAAGCGGCAATAGTAACATCAATTGACGTGGGAACACCTCCCGCAATCGGCACGTAGTCACTAATAGTAAAGTCCTGTAAAGTTCGACAAGCATTACGCAATCCGGTGCGTACTTTTTCCGTATTAAACTGAGGATGTAAGTGAATTATAGCACTATACCAGTCCTGATTTGACCATTGACTAACAGGTACAAACCCTTCCCCTTCCCCCGGATGACCACACCAAAAATCTAACAATCGGTGGATAGGACTTAATAACTCGAAAATTCTCAGTTGTTCCTCCGGACTCTTTTCAACTAAACCTACCCCCAAAACAACGGGTAAATTATCCGGTTCTTTAAATAAATTTAACCATTGCCACTGTCGCCAGTCCACCATACGAATAAATTCTAAATCAGACTGCCGCAACAAGTCAAACATCTGGTTAATATTATAACCTTTATCTCCCTTGAGTAAATAATTACACAGAAAAAACTCTTTTTTTACTGCCGGATCTTTTTCATAATTTGGCGACCAAGTAGTTTTTTTCGCTGGGACATTATCTTGTAGGGAATGAATGACCTGCAAAGCAACATCAATATCATTATCGTCAATATTTTTATCCATAAAACCGAGCATTGAGAAAAACTTTTGCAAGTTAAACATATCTACTCTTTGGGCAGCACTGTGCAGATTAGCACGGATAATTCCTGATGGTTTTAGTTTTTGCTTAAAGACTTGTAATGCCTGTAAAGGATCAGGTAAAAGATATAACACCTCATCACAATTAATATAATCGAACTCCCAAGACAAGGAAGGAATATCATCCACCGAAAGGACAAAAAATTCACATTGCTCTTGTTTGTTATAATATTCTGCTCTCTTTTGAGCTAATTCTATAGATTTTTCGGAAATATCAATGCCAATAATTTTGGCTTCTGGGTTTGCTTCTGCTAAAATTAAGGAGGTAAATCCTGAACCACACCCTACATCTAAGATGGTTCTACTTTGCGAATGAATAACTTTTTGATTGCGTAAATAATAAGCCGTTATGAGATTATTTATATAGAGTTTACTGGGAAATGTTTTAGGGTCAACATCTAAGGGGGTTTTCGGATAGGGACCAAAATCAAACTGTTCACGCAGTTGTTCTAGCAATTTGGCATCGTTTTCAGTCATGGAGTGTCTACCTTTCCTAATGTTTGGGGTTGCAAGATGATGGTTTGGTGTTGTTTAAGCCCGTTCTAACATAACATAACCACAACTTTCTAAGGCTGTGAGTGTCTTTTTCATTAAGGCAAAACTAGCCTCATTAGATGTAGGTTCTAAGGTTGCTAAATCAACGGGATGGAGTCGCTTCCACTGTTCAATTAGTATGGGGAGAGATTGAGGTGCAGTCAGGAGTTGAGAAAATAAACAAGTAGCTAGGGTAATTTCCAGGGAAATGGGTTGACTTCCTGCAATGGGGAGATGGGAATGCACTGGAAAGGATTGTTGATTTTGACAACAAATATTTAAAGCATCTTTAACTTCTGTTCGATTAAGCTGGGGATGAAGATGAACAAGGCAATTATACCAATCTTGATCACTCCATTCTGGCACTGGTAAAAACTCAATGCCTGCCCCCGGATGACCACACCAAAAATCTAACAGTCGATGAATGGGTTGCAAAATTTCAAAGAGTTGGAGTTGTTCCTGAATGGTGATTTCTGGCAAACTCAGGGAAAGAAATAGGGGTAAATTATCGGGTTCTTTGAATAAGTCTATGAGTTGCCATTGTCGCCAGTTTATCATACTGATAAATTCTAAGTCTGATTGGTCTAAAAAGTTAAAAATATCGGCAACTTCATAGCCTTTATCTCCTTTAAATAAATAGTTCTCAATGACTAATTCTTTCCGTTTACTTTCGTCCGCATAATCTTCTGACCAGGTAGAGGTTTTAATGATTACATTATCTTTTAAGGACTGCATGATATCGATGACTGTTTCTATATCGGTGTCATCCACTTCTTTATCCATGAAGCCCATCATATTAAACATTTTCTGAACTTGAAAGATTCTAAATCGTTGGGCATAGCTATGTAAGTTTGCTCGGATAATTCCGGTGGGCTTAAGTTGAGCTTTTAGCTGGTTTAATGCGGCGACTTGATCGGGTAGTATATAAAGAACTTCGTCACAGTTAATGTAGTCAAATTCATAGGGCAATTGGGGGAGTTGTTCAAGGGATAATACATGGAATTCACACTGGTCTTGCTTGCCGTGATATTCAATTCTTTTCTGGGCCAATTCGATGGATTTAGGGGAAATATCTATGCCAATGACTTGGGCTTTAGGGTTAGCTTCGGCGAGGATTAATGAGGTGAATCCTGTGCCGCAACCTACGTCTAAAATAGTCCGATTTTCGGAGGAAATAACTTGTTGATTGCGCAGGTAATGGGCCGTGGTGAGATTGTGGGTATAAAGTCGATCTATAAATTGTTTGGGGTCTACTTCTAAGGCCACTCTAGGATAGGGACCGAAATCAAATTGTTGGCGGATTTTATCCATCAATTCTGGATTAATGGGTTGAGATTTATTGTCACTCATTGTGGTGGATTAACCCCTGAAAACGCTTTCTCTATCCTATCGGGTTTGTTGAAGTTTGCAAAAGATTAGGAGGAAAAACCGGAAAATGCTATGCTGAGAATATGGATTTGTTATGAGTTAAGGGAAAAAAGATGAGTCAGTCTAATGTTAAACCGGAGGAGCAAAAGGCGATTAATCCTTCTCAAGTCACCTTTTCTCTGGAGGAGACAAGGCACGTGGGGGGCTATGCTTTACGGAGATTATTCCATGAAAGCGATCGCCTTTTAGTGGTGAAATACATGGCCGCCCACTGTAGTCCCTGTCGTACCCTTAAACCGATTCTGGATGCCGTTGTAAATGAATTTGAGGGCAAAATCCACTTTGTCGAGATTGATGTGGATGTGGACCCCGAAATTGCCGATGATGCCCAGATTGTCGGCACCCCCATTGTCCAGTTTTTTCAGGATAAAGAAATGTTGGTGGAGTTACGGGGAGTCAAACAAAAGAGCGAATATCGTCAAATCATTGAGGACTTGTGTTAGTCCCCTCCCCTAATGGGAGAGAGTGAAACCAGGTCATAATCCCTTCGGCCAAGGTATCCGCTAATCGGCGTTGTTCCCGACTGTCCATAATCCATTCAAACTCCGTGGGGTTAATCATAAACCCTAATTCCAAGAGGATGGAGGGGGCAGTATGGGGGCGAGTGAGGGCGAGGTTATTCCAAAACACCCCGTAGGAGGGACGATCTAGCTTTTCAACTAAATAGTCATGTAAAAAAACAGATAGATCATGGGCTTGGGGGTGATACCAAAACATCCCCACTCCGGCCGTGTTGAGGGCATCTCCTCCATCGGGGAGGGCGTTGTAGTGGACGGAGAGGGCGAGATCGGGTTTGAGTTGGTTAATGATTGTCACTCGTTCCGCGAGTCCTAAAAAAACATCCTGATCTCGGGTTAAATATACAGTAGCTCCTCGTCGTTCTAAGGCCTCTCGCAAGAGGAGGGAAAGGGTCAGATTGACCGACTTTTCCGGGTAGCCATTGGGACCGCGAGCGCCTAATTCTTCACCCCCATGACCGGGGTCTAATAGAATGCGCATTCCTTGGAGTTGTTCCCCGACTTGGGGGGGATGACGAAGGGAGAGGATTAAGGTGCTGCCTTCGTAGCGGAGATCATAGCCCCATTGCTGATCGGTTTTGAGGTGGAAGGTGTAGGCGACTTGGTTGGGGGTGATTTGTTGCCAGTCTAGACGCTGGATGAGGGGGTCATGATCGACGGCGATAGTGTCGGTTTGGGCGATAGTATTGTGGAGGGTGAGGGTAAAAGTGCGATCGCCTTGTTGAACCGACACCGGAACCGGCACCTGTAGGGGAAAACGGATTTCCGTTGCTCCAGCAAGAGGGCGAGAACGCACACTGCGAATCCGCGACTGAGGCGGCATCGCCCCCGGTAGCACCCGCGTCTCACTCCCCCGAATCCAAGCCCCATAATCCAAGCGTAACCATTCCCCCTCCTGTCCCGTCACTTCCGCCCTCGTCCCTTGAGGCAGAGGCGTTAGGCGAGAATAATCCGTCCCCGGCCCCGTGCGTGCCACCCCTTGGGGAACGATCACCTCCACCACCTGCAACTGTTCCGGGTCTAAAATGCGAATCGTCCCCGCCCCCTCCTGCACCGTAGGGGTGCCATTGGTCGTAATCTCAAATACAGGCACCCCCAATGAACCCGGGCGATCGCCCTCCAAACAGCCCTGATACTGGGTTAACACCAGAGGAGTCGGTTCATTTTGTGCCACCAGAGCCGCCGCATTGGGCGGTAAAGCCTTTTGAACAGGTTGGGGGGTCAAAACTAACCTTTCCCCCCCCAAACGCGCCCCCACCGTCGAATTCGGTTGAGCCAAAACCTCCAAACAAACCCGCTCCCCCGGCAAGCGAGCCATCTCTTGATTCGGACGCAACGACTCCGGCACCCAAGGACTCCCCGGACTCAACACAGGCTGACTCGACACCCGGGTAATCGTCACCCCAATACTTTGATTCCCGTAGCGCAACGTAAACTGATTTTCCCCCAAACGCAAGGGGAAACTCGGCGCAAAATGCCCACCCGGACTCCGTTCCACCCCTTGCCCATTAATCGTCACCGTCCCCTCAGGCGGCGCAGAACCAATAAAAAAGATTTGGCTTGCACTGGTTTGATGTTGCCGGGGAGGATAGGCCAAAAACAATTGAGATTCCGCCCACACCGGACTCACCACCACCACACTAGAGGCCATCACCCCCAAACACCCGCCCAAATTTCTGCCAAGATTCACCACTTTTCCGCCATTCTCGTGATTTCTTACCCTGATTACCACAAAATAACCCAAAAAGCAACCCCAAGCTTTGCGCTACTATAGAAGTGGGAAGTTAACAGAGGCACAAACCAGCATGAATCGCACCAGTAACAATATCCAAGTCGGCAGCATCCTAGGGATTCCCTTCTTCATCAATCCCTCATGGTTTATCGTCCTAGCCCTCGGGACTTGGTTATTTGGGCAACAATTCGCCAACTTTCCCCAAATCAACGGCTTAATGGCCACTCTCTTAGGCTTAAGCACCGCCCTCCTACTCTTTGCCTCCGTTCTTGCCCACGAATTAGGCCATAGTATCGCCGCCCTCTCCCAAGGGATTGAAGTGCGTTCCATCACCCTATTCCTCTTTGGGGGTTTAGCCATGTTGGAAAAAGAATCCGACACCCCCTTTAAAGCCTTCCTCATCGCCATCGCCGGCCCCGCCGTTAGTTTTCTCCTTTGTATCGTCTTTACCCTCCTAGGCGTTTATTTACCCCTCCCCCTCCCCCTCACCGGACTCCTCTCTCTCCTCGCCAGTATTAACCTCGTCCTCGGGATTTTCAACCTCATCCCCGGCCTACCCCTTGATGGGGGAAACATCCTCAAAGCCCTCGTCTGGCAAGTCACAGGCAACCCCAACAAAGGCCTACTCTACGCCAGTCGCGTCGGTCAAGGAGTGGGGATTTTCGGCATCATGTTAGGGCTACTCGGCATTTTAGGGATTAGCTCCTATGGCAGTTTCTGGACCCTCTTAATCGGGCTATTCCTGCTGCAAAATGCCGGACTCTCGGCCCAATCAGCCCAAGTGCAAGAAACCCTTGACCACTACACCGCCCAAGATGCCATTACCCCCAATAGTCCCGTCGTTTCTGCCGACTTAACCCTGCGGGAGTTTGTCAATAACTATGTCATTGGTCATAATCCGTGGAGTCGTTTTCTCATCACCAATGAAGCAGGAGAACTCATGGGAGAATTGGCCGTTGACCAACTTAAAACAGTCCCCACTTCCCTCTGGACAGAAACCCGAGTTCAGGACTTAATGCAGCCAACGGATATGAGCCAAACCGTCTCCGCCAACGAATCGCTCCTAGAAGTGGTCAAACGGATTGAAGAAAAGAAAACCTTACAACTCACGGTTCTGAGTGCGGAAGGCAAGGTTTTAGGTTTAGTGGAAAAAGCGTCTATTTTAGAACTCCTCTCCCAAAAAAATCAGCCCAGTGATTCTCCTGTTTCTACCTCTTCTCCAAGTCGTTCCCTGAGTTAATATCGTTGCTTAATGTTATATTAATTCCCTATTCCCTTGTGGCATGGGGAATGTTCGTCAAGTTTCTCGATTACAAGACCAAAGGGCGATAGTCAATGAAACCAGAAGCCCACACCATACCCATGCTTGATTGGTGTGGGTAGTTCACCCTAAAGATGGATTGCCGTGCTAATCCCTCACAACTGAAGCCGCTAATTGTTATCATCTCCCAGAAACTTTTTTAAGGTACTCAGCAATTCTTGCTCATCAAAAGGTTTCGTCAAATATTCTGTTGCTCCTGCTAAACGCCCTTGGACTTTATCAAAAGTCCCATCTCTAGCCGTCAGCATGATAATGGGTAAGGCCTGAAATTGGGGCAAACTTCGCACCGTGCGGCAGAGTTCTAAGCCGTCTACCCCCGGCATGGTGACATCCAACAACAACAAATCTACCGCCTGATGGTAAATGACCGATAGAGCGTCTACCGCATTATCAGCCACCACAACGTTATATTGCGTTTGTAGAATCTGTTGTAACATTTTGCGCATAATGGGGCTGTCATCAACAGCCAAAATGGTTAGACCATAACTCGCAGTTCCAGACATTCTCAATCCCTCCAGCCAGGATGCTCTTGCATTGTGATTGGTAATCCGTTTTTGGGTATAACTCTATTGTCCCAAATGTCTCACGACTCTATACCCTGTCTCAAAAAAAAGGCACAAGACTTTATTTTTGACCTTGGGATGTAACTTTTTGTGACAGTTTGGGCAAATCAGTAGGTTTTATCTCTGGCAAGATGAAAAAACGGATAATTTTTTTAGACTTTCTGAGGAAGTTCTGAAAGATTCAATTAAGGTACTCAGATCAGACTGGAGATCACGCCGAAGATGAGGAATAATAGGAAGTATAAGATCAAAAGGGGATCACGCTTGGTTGAGCAAAGCACATCTTGTTGTCTTGAGTCTTGCTCTTAAACTTTTGTTTACTTTTTGTCTTTAACTGAGTGATAGGTTAGGTTGGTACTATTGATTTGTCACAACGTCAAGAAGTTTTAACGAAATGCAACAATTTAAGAGAGTAAATCAAGGTTCAATAGTAACTGAAAGTTATGATTTTGAGTAATCTTGCAGCGTCAACTTGTGGTTTGTAACTGTAGGGTTTTAACTCTAGTGTTCAATGGAGTTCTTCTTAACGAGGTCATGGACAGGATGTGTAGTCGGAATCAATTCAGAGTCATCTGCCAAACTTTAGTTTTAAGGTAGCTAATCGCCTCGCCTAAGTTTCGGGAAACTTAGGGTCAGAGGGACAGTCAATTGCGGGAGTATGTGGGATGGTTGTAAGCTTCATGAATATCCAAATTTTAGAGACCATTAGCGATGCCTTTTTTGTGTTAGATGGCGCATGGCGATTTATTTCCTTAAATAGTGCGGCCGAGACACTATTAGGCAAAACGAAACGAGAGTTATTAAATCAATGTATTTGGGAAGTCTTCCCGGAATTATTAGAAACCACCTTTGAGCAGGAATATCGGCAAGTTGTGCGCTCCCATGAAGGGACTCATTTCGAGGCCTTTTTCCCGGTGGGGCGGCGTTGGGTGGAGGTGCAGCTTGCCCCCTATTTAGACGGAATTTCTGTGTGTTTGCGGGATACGACAGAGCGCCGTCAAGTGGAGGCGATGTTATTTGAGCGATCGCGCCTCGCCACCTTAGAAGCCGAAATTGGTCGCGCCCTCGTTCATGCCCACTCCATCAAAGAGAGCCTTACCGTCAGCAGCGAGGTGTTAGTAGAGCAGTTAAACACCGCCGGAGCCGCCATCTGGAGCTATAACAGCCAAATCGAAACCCTCGAACTTCAGGCCGTCACCCTCCACCCCGATGCAGACCCATCCCTGGCACAAAACGAACTGCTCACCGTGACCTACCTGCCTACCAGTAACTCGATCTTGGGTTCTCTAGCCCTGTCGCGGCAGCCCATTCATGATCTGGTGTTTGCCCCCTTCGGAGAAATTAGCCCAAAAACCGCCCCACTCAACCTTGAAGTCAAACCCGATCCCCTGTTTTGTCAGATGGACGGGCGACGGAACAACACCAAGGCTAAACTCCATCTAGTGGGGTATCCTTTGGTCGTAGAAGATCGCCTCGTGGGGGTAATTGCCCTGTGGTGTTACCAAGCCCTCGATAAAATCACCCACGAAGCCATTGCCACCATTGCCGACCATTTGGCCATTGCCATTGACCGATGCTGGGCCCGTCAAGCCCTACTCTCACGGCGGGAAGCCCTGCTCTTCCGTCTGGCGAACCAAATCCGTAACTCCTTGGATTTAGACACCATCCTCGGCACCGCCGTCCAAGAAATTCGCCACCTCCTACAAGTAGACTGGTGTAGTTATCTCTGGTGTTGGAGTCAAGGAAATCAACTCAGCCTCACCGTCAGCCACGAAGCCCGAGGCACGAATAAACCCGCCAGTGCGATCGCCAACTGTCCCCCAGAAAAACTACTCTGGCTCGCCCAACAAATCGAAAGCCTCAACCTGCTGAGGATTGACGACATCCATCAACCCTTCCTCCTCGGCGAAGAGACGACCCAAAGCGCGGACTTTCTCGAACTACTGCAAAGCTTTCATATTCAGTCCATCCTGCTGATTCCCCTCAAAACCCGGTCCAATCATCTCGGTGCGATCGCCTGCATGAACGACCTCGGATCCCGCCACTGGAGTGAACCCGACATCGAACTCCTACAAGCCGTCGTCGATCAACTCGCCCTCGCCATTGACCAAGCCGAACTCTTCGCCCAAACCCGCGCCGCCGCCCTCGCCGCCCAAACCCAAGCCCAACAACTTGAACTCACCATTCAAGAACTCAAACGCACCCAATCCCAACTCATCCAAACCGAAAAAATGTCCAGTTTGGGTCAAATGATAGCAGGCATCGCCCACGAAATTAACAATCCCGTAAACTTCATTTCCGGGAACTTAAGTTACACCAGTGAATATGTAGAAGATTTACTGAAACTGGTCAGCCTCTACCAAGAAACCTATCCCCAACCCAACGAAACCATCGAAGAACTCGCCGATGAAATTGACTTAGAATTCATCATAGAAGACCTACCCAAAACCCTCGCTTCCATGCAAATTGGAGCCGAACGCATCCGGCAGATTGTCCTCTCCCTGCGGAACTTCTCCCGACTCGATCAAGCCGACATGAAGCCCGTTGATATTCATGAAGGCATTGATAGCACCCTCTTAATCCTACACAATCGTTTAAAAGCCAAAGGAGAAAAAGCCGAAATCCAAGTCATCAAAAAATACGGAAAATTGCCCCAAGTTGAATGTTATGCTGGGCAGTTAAACCAAGTGTTTATGAATATTCTCAGTAACAGCATTGATGCCCTAGAAAATAGCCCTGAACCTCATTGTATTACCATTAGTACAGAAGTTATCCCAGACTCTCAACATCCCCATTCTGACCGACAAACAGGCTTAACGTATGGAGATGTTTTAATCCGCATCACCGACAACGGTGTTGGGATGTCTCCTGAAACCGTGCATCATATTTTTGACCCCTTCTTTACGACCAAACCTGTAGGGAAAGGGACTGGATTAGGACTCGCCATTAGTTATCAAATTGTAGTGGAAAAACATCACGGCAAAATTGAATGTATTTCTAAACCAAACGAAGGCACCCAGTTTGTAATTCAGATTCCCATACAACCCCCTCCTAGCCATCGTAAAAGCTGAAATCCAATCGGAGTTTAGATTAAGCCAACCTAACTGAAGTACACCATCCAAGGAGTTTCAATGCCGTTCTCTAGCGACATCAGTCCTGACTTATTTAGCAAATTCACGGACTTAATTTCCCATTACACAGGAATCAAAGTCAGACTGGAAGACAAAACCCATTTCACCCGAAAACTGTTTCAACGGATGGAACAGTTACAAATTTCTGCTTTTGAAGACTACTATCATTTCCTGCTAGAACACAACGTCAATGCGTTTCAGGAATGGCAAGAACTCGCTGTTTTGTTAACTAATACTGAGAGTTATTTTTTCCGAGATCAGGGTCAATTCTCCCTGCTAGAAGAGCAGATTATCCCCCAACTCATTCGACAGAATAACCAAAACCGAACCCTAAAAATTTGGAGTGCTGGGTGTTCCACCGGAGAAGAACCCTATTCCCTCGCCATCCTTTTAGATCAACTATTACCCAACCGCTATCAGTGGAATGCCCTTGTTTTGGGGACAGATATTAATTACCAAGCCCTGAATCGGGCCCGAGAAGGATTGTATAACTCCTGGTCTTTCCGCATGATTAAACCCCAGATTCAACAAGAGTATTTTTCTCCCTATAAACAGGGGTATCAAATTCGCGAGGATATCCGTTCCTTCGTCCGCTTTGAGTTCTTGAATCTCCTGCAAACCAGTCCCAATAATAAGCTTGAATTTTCTGGAGATATTGATCTGATTATTTGTCGCAATGTTTTTATCTATTTTCAACCCGATGCGATCGCCCAAGTCCTGAAACGCTTCCACAAAGCCCTGAAACCCGGGGGATATCTACTCACCGGCCATGCAGAACTTTATGGTCAAAACATGACCGGATTTCAGAGCCAAATTTTCTCCGAATCCATCCTCTACCAAAAACAACCCTACAACCACAGCCCCAGGGAAGAAATCCTGATTCCCCCCCTCTTGCCGCCCCCCCGCATCACCCCCATCGCCAATCCCACCCCACCTAATGGTTATGTGATAAATCCCGTCAACCCACCCCCTCAACCCCAACCCCCCCAACCTACCATCATTTCACCCCAAGAACTCCTGCAACAAGCCCATCAACTCTTCCAAGAAAAACAGTATCCTCTGGCCATAGAAAAAGCCAATCAAGTGTTGAAAAATTACCCAGATAACCTCCTTGCTTATTATCTCCTAGCCCATATTTATGCCAATACGGGGCAATATGATCAAGCCTGTTACTTTTGTCAACAAGCCTTAGAAAAAGATCCCCTTTCTGTTGCATTTTATTACCTGCTATCCCATATTGCCGAAGAAAAAGGAGATACTGAAGAAGCGAAGTATTTATATAAACGGATTATTTATTTAGATCCCAACGCCATCGATGCCTATTACCAACTAAGTCATCTCTATGAACAAGAGGGAAATCAACAACGGGCGCAAAAAATGTATCAAACTGCCTTAAACTTACAAAAACAACTCTCCACCCCTTCCACTGCCCGCTCCCCCTATTTAGAATCCGATCTTAACCGGATGTCGTCATCTAACTTTTTGACCGACACCTTTTTAACAAATTGGTCAGCTAATTTTAATCCTGTCAATCCTGAACCCTCATCCTTAATGGATGGATAACCCAAACAGTCGGTCTGTAATCAGTAACCCTAAGTGACCATGATTAACACCTTAGAATCTGTCCCAGTCGATCTCCTCGAACAAAGTTATTTACTCTTTCGTTTGAATCAATCTTTATACGGAATTGAAACGAGTCTGATTGAAGAAATTTTTTTCTTACCAGAATTAACCCCCATTACCGACACCCCGAGGGAAATTGTGGGAGTTATTAATTTGCGTGAAGATATTATTCCCGTGATGGATCTTCATTTACGCTTTGGATATCATCCCCCAGAATATCAACTTACAGATAGTTTAATTGTCCTAAAATTTCACAAGCTCCGCTTAGGAATCATTGTTAACCAAGTCTTAGAAGTTCGGGCGATTCCTCCAGCAGAAATTACCCAAAAACTGAGCTACTCGACTGAAGATTCAGATGAAGAAACTATTCCTTTATATAAGGGAATTGCTCACAGTAAAAATGACATTATTAGTTTACTTAATGTCGAGATATTAGTGCGCAGCTTAGAAGCCCATCCGACTCAAGTTATGCAAAAAGCCCTGTCTCTTAATGCCGAAGAACTCGACGAAATGGCAGGACGAGATCAAGAGGGAAGACTCTTAGAATGGCGAGTTTTTTGTCCTAGTGCTACCCCTGAAATACGCCAAATTTTTCAGGAGAGAGCCGAACATTTACGACAAGTTACTACCACCCAAAACCTCAAAGGATTTAAACCCTTAGCGGTGATTAGTTTCGGTAAAGAATTCTTTGGCATCGACTTAAAAATTGTGCGCGAGTTTACAGAAATTGATCAAGTTACCCCTATTCCCTGTTGTCCAGCTTATTTTGTCGGCAATGTCAACCTGAGAGGGGAAATTGTCACCTTGCTGGATGTGGCACAAGTCCTCAATTTACCAGCCATTCCGTGGGAAGTTGCGAAACAAGCCATGGTGATTGAAGCCGGGGAATTAGTGATTGGTGTGTTAGTCGAAGGGATTTATGATGTTTTGTTACTCGATCCCCAAAATATTACCACCGTTCCCACAGCCATTCACTCGATCAATGACGAATATCTTCTGGGTGCTGCGGTGTATCAGGAAAAAATGATGAGTATTCTAGACTTAGAAAAAATGTTACTCAAGGGTAACTTAGTCGTTGATGAAACCGTTCAGTAATTCCGCCAATACAGGAATCAAAATTAGATAAACAGTTGTTAGTCGTTGCCAAAATTCTATTCAGGAGAAACGGCAACTATAGGAGTTAAAAATGCAAGATAAATCCCATCACCTCAATTTGCCCAATAGTTTAATCCTGTCCAAAAAATTTTCTAGCTTTCGACTGCGAAATTGGATTATTGTTGGCTATTCCGTTCCACTGTTTCTCTGGATTATTTCAGCCATTTTAATTGTCGTGCAAGCACAAGTTGTCCAGAAAAATTCTAATGACCTTGTGGAAAGAACTCAGATCGAATCAGCTATTGGCAATTTCGGCTTTAATGTACAGGTCATGTCTAGAGCCGTGCGGGGATATTTATTGGATCGCAATAGTATTTCTATCAACTCTTACCGAACGGCTCAAAGTGCGACGCAACAGGAGATACAAACACTGGATCGCATTATGCTGGATCCTCAACAAAAACAAACCTTTGCTCAAATTCGCTCAGAACTCACAGCTTTAGAACAGATTAACAATAATTTAATTAGTTTAGTTGAGCAGGGCAGAACCCCAGAAGCCATTGAGCGGTGGCGCGTTGATGGGGGACGCAGCCAATCCGAAGCTATTACTAACCTGTTGAATCGCTTAAAAACTCGTGAACAAGAGATTCTCCAAGAAAATGCTCGCTCTAGTGAACAAAGTTTAAATTTACTGGTGACAATCGTTGTAACGGTCACGATTTTATCGGTTTTGGTTGCCGTTGGGATTGCGAGTTGGGTCATTCATACCATTTCCCAACGGATGAACTTCACGGCCAACAGTCTAGCCAGTTCCACCAGTGAAATTGCTTCGACCATTGAGGAACAGGAAAGAACCGCTAGTCAACAGGCGGCCTCGGTGAATCAAACCACTACCACGATGGACGAATTAGGGGTATCGGCTCGTCAGTCTTCTGAACAGGCGGAATCGGCTGCCAGTGCGGCTCGTCAGGCATTACAGTTAGCGGATGGGGGAACCCAAGCGGTGGATCAGACTTTAGAACGGATGCACTTATTGCGGGCCAAAGTGGAGGCGATCGCCGAGCAAATTCTCCGCCTAAGTGACCAAACCACCCAAATCGGCTCAATTTCTCAACTGGTGTCCGATTTAGCGAACCAGACCAATATGTTAGCGCTCAACGCTGCCGTAGAAGCCGTCCGTGCGGGAGAACATGGTCGAGGGTTTTCCGTCGTCGCCACAGAAATCCGTAAACTAGCGGATCAGAGTAAACAATCCGCCGGAAAAATCAATGATTTAGTGCGAGACATTCAAAATTCCATCAACTCCACCGTCATAGTGACCGACGAAGGCACCCGCACCGTAGAAAGTGGGGTACAAATCACCCAAAGCACCGCCGATGCCTTTGCCGGAGTCGCCCAAGCGGTGAATAATGTGGTGTTGAGCAATCAGCAAATTTCCCTGAACATCAAACAGCAGTCGGTAGCCATTCAACAGGTCATTGAGGCCATGAGTACCATTAATCAAGGGGCAAAAGAAACCGCTTCCGGGATTAGTCAAACCAAGTTAGGGACTCAGCAACTCAATGAAGCCGCCCAGTCCTTGAAAAACATGGTCTGAACCCCGGCTGATCCGTTCAGGCAAGAGGGGGGAATCGGGAGTATTCCCTGTTCCCGAGTCAATATCCATTCCCCCACACCGCAACTGATACCAAAGATAGAACTCTACAAATAAAGGGAAACCCCTGTGAGAGAATAGAGAGCGACTTAGAACTACGCTAATTTTTTATGCAAACTTTAGAAAGCCCTCAACCTTCTACCCCGGCGGCTCCTGTGGATACCGTCATCCACCGTCGGAAAACCCGTCCTGTTCCCGTGGGCAACATTACCATCGGGGGCGGTTATCCCGTGGTCGTGCAGTCCATGATTAATGAAGATACCTTAGATATTACTGGGTCCGTCGCGGGGATTCGTCGCCTCCATGAAATCGGCTGCGAAATTGTCCGCGTCACCGTCCCCAGTATGGCTCACGCTAAAGCCTTAGCCGAAATTAAAACCCAACTAGCGCGTACCTATCGCCCGGTGCCTTTAGTGGCCGATGTTCACCACAACGGGATGAAAATAGCCCTAGAAGTGGCCAAGCACGTGGATAAAGTGCGGATTAACCCCGGTTTATATGTATTTGAAAAACCCAAAGCCAATCGCACGGAATACACGGACGGCGAATTCCAAGAAATTGGCGAAAAAATCCGGGAAACCTTGGAACCCTTGGTGATTTCTCTGCGGGAACAGGGGAAAGCCATGCGGATTGGGGTCAATCATGGCTCTCTGGCGGAACGGATGTTATTTACCTACGGTGACACTCCCGAGGGGATGGTGGAGTCGGCCTTAGAGTTTCTGCGCATTTGCGAGTCCTTGGACTTTAGAAATTTGGTGATTTCTCTGAAAGCATCCCGGGTGCCTGTGATGTTGGCGGCCTACCGTTTAATGGTGAAGCGGATGGATGAGTTGGGGATGGACTATCCTCTGCACTTAGGGGTAACTGAAGCCGGAGACGGGGAATATGGGAGAATTAAGTCTACGGCGGGGATTGGGACTCTATTAGCGGAAGGCATTGGGGACACGATTCGGGTTTCCTTAACCGAGGCTCCGGAGAAGGAAATTCCGGTGTGTTATAGCATTTTGCAGGCCTTGGGACTGCGGAAAACCATGGTGGAATATGTGGCCTGTCCCTCCTGTGGCCGAACGCTGTTTAATTTGGAGGAGGTTCTCCATAAGGTGCGTGAGGCAACGAAACATCTCACTGGGTTAGATATTGCGGTGATGGGTTGTATTGTCAACGGGCCGGGAGAAATGGCCGACGCAGACTATGGCTATGTAGGTAAACAACCGGGTTATATTTCCCTCTATCGAGGCCGGGAGGAAATTAAGCGGGTGCCGGAAGATCAGGGGGTGGCGGAGTTGATTAATTTAATTAAAGCCGATGGTCGCTGGGTGGAACCGTAGATTTTGTCTGATCATATCGTGAGGTTTGGGAATCACCGTGGCTTTAGTCCGGTGAGGAGGTCAATGGACATCTGCCTTGACACTCCCGCCGTTAATTGCGTTCCGCAATTCTTAGGGGGATTCTTCTTTCCACCGGGAGTCTTTCGCTCACATTAAAGATAAAATGCGGTGCTAACGTTTAGTGAATGGTGGGAAACCTTCAGGGAATCATTCGGCTGGTGGGGTCATGGCTTAGTATAAGGGGGAGAAGGATTGTTATGGGACAATCATTTCTACCTCTTTTTTGGTCTGACCCCATTTAGGCATTGGGCAATGAAATTTTGGTCAAAAAGCCTGCGGACTCGACTGGTTGCCTATTTTCTGTTGCTGTCACTGCCAACGGTGACAGTGATTGGGGCGTTGACGTTTTGGGGGGCGCGGGTGGTGATTACGCGCTTGGTGTTTGACCGTTTGCGGGTGACGGCGTTTCTCAAGGCGGATGCGTTGGCTTTGTGGCTCGGGAATCAACGGGAGGCGACGTTTTCCATTGCCCAGTTGCCGGAAATTCGGGAGTCTCTAGAGGGGTTATTAACGCAACCGGAGGATTCAGGGGAGTTTCAAGAGGCTTATCGGGTGACACAACGGGCGTTAAGGTCGGCGGTGGCGAGTCGGCCGGAGTTGGCGGAGGTGTTTATTTTGAGCCGCACGGGGGGAAAGGTGATGGTTTCTACCCAGACGCTCCACGAGGGACAATATCGGGTCAAGGATACTTATTTTATTGAGGGGTTGAAGGGTGCTTATGTGCAGGATGTGTATCCTTCTCCGGTGACGGGACGACCAACAATTACGATTGCTACGCCTTTGAGGCAGGGGAATCAGGAGATTTTGGGGGTGTTGGCGGTGCATCTGGATTTACAGCAGATGGATCGCATTGTGTCGGAGCGGGTGGGGTTGGGACAAAGTGGTAAGACTTATTTGGTGGATCAGTACAATTCGTTTGTTTCGGGGAATCGCTTTGGGATGGATGATTTTCCTCGGGGAATTCATTCTCAGGGGATTAATCGAGGGATTGAACAGCAGTTGGGTGGGGGGTTATATCTGGATTATCGGGGGATTCCGGTGATTGGTTACTATATGTGGCTGGAGGATTTGAATCTGGCGCTGTTGGTGGAAATTGACCAGGTGGAGGCGTTTACTCCGGCGAGAAATTTGGCTTGGGGTATTGTGGCGTTGGGTTTGGTGTCGATGGGTTTGTTGACGGGGGGGGTGTATTGGTTGGCTCAGAAAATTACGCGGCCAATTTTGGCGATTAAGGAGGCGGCGATTCAGGTGGCGGAGGGGGATTTTAGCCAATTGGCTCCGGTGATGACGGAGGATGAGGTGGGGGTTTTGGCGCGGTCGTTTAACCGGATGACGGAGGAGTTAAGGGAGTTATATGCGGGTTTACAGGAGAAGGTGCGCCAGTTGGAGGCGGCGGAGTTATCGGTGCGCCAGAGTTTGAAGGAGTTGGAGATTGAACAGGCGAAGTCGGAACGGTTGTTGTTGAATACGTTGCCCCAGGCGATCGCACGTCGGTTGAAAATTGGCGAGGGGATTATTGCGGAGCATTATGATCAGGTGACGGTGTTGTTTGCGGATTTGGTGTCTTTTACTCGTCTCTCAGAACAAGTGACCCCGAAAGAGTTGGTGGAGCGCTTGAATCGGATTTTTTCGGCGTTTGACCAGTTGAGTGAAAAGCATGGTCTGGAGAAAATTAAGACCATTGGGGATGCTTATATGGTGGTGGGAGGACTGCCGAAACCGAATCCGGATCATGCGAGGGCGATCGCACGGATGGCGTTAGATATGCAGGCGAGTATTGCAGAGTATAATCAACGGACGGGGGAATCTTTGAGTCTACGCATCGGGATTCATTCGGGGTCGGTGGTGGCGGGGGTGATCGGTATTCGCAAGTTCTCCTATGATCTATGGGGGGATACGGTCAATGTGGCCTCGCGCATGGAGTCCCAAGGTCTACCGGGGGCGATTCAAGTTACGGCCTTCACCTATGAGTTACTCAAGGACGAGTTTCTCTTACAAAGTCGGGGCATTTTAGATGTCAAGGGCAAAGGAGAAATGATGACTTATTGGCTGATTGAACCGATTCGCGCCGTAGAACAAAAGGAAGGGGGAGAAATGGAACAGGATCAAATGGAACTCAGTCCTCTTTGGGAACAGTTTACCCCTTCTGATTCATCCAGTTAAACCCCAATGGCTTGGCGAAATCGTCCCCTTCCCCTGATAATAAGCACAACCTTACTCTTTTTGTTTAATCACCTGCCATGTCCCGACGCTACTGGCTAGAAACCCTGGAATGGATTTCCCTCACTGGTTCAATTGTGGGGGCTTGTGTGGCTTATGTTACCCAACAAGTCGCCTTTGCCGTGTTCCCGATGATTATTACGTTGGGGTTGAATATGGACAACCGCCATCGGATTAATCGTCTACGACAACAGCAACAGTTCACTGGGTTAAATCATATTAACCAGTTGGTGAATCCTTTAGAATCTCAAGTGACGGAGTTGGAGGATCTCGCCCAAGCTCTACAACAACAGGTGGGAGAACAACAGGAGGAGTTTAAGGAGGCTTTAGCCCAAGTCCACAAGACGATTAATCCGCTTAAACAACAGTTGGAGCAGATTAAGAGCCAAACGGAAGAAATTCACACTCGTTCTCAACAACAGTTACGGGAGTTAAAGGAAAATCAACAACAAATGACGGAGGTTTCCCTCTCCCATATTGATCAGTATTTGGAACGGATTAAGGATCATTTACGACGTTTAGAACAGGTTTCCTCGGAAGGTACGCCCCAATGGGTGGAACAGCTACAAGGTGCGGGGGAGGCGATCGCACAACTCCAAAGGACCATCACCACTCTACAAGACCGTCTCACGGCTCTAGAAGGCTCAGGCAGCCCCCAAGATGCCGCCCAAGTGCAAAACACCCTCCAAACCCTACAAGAGCGTCTTACCGCTTTGGAGCATCAAGGGAGTGGTCAGTGGGAAGGCTTCATCAACGCCCAACTCCAAGCCGCTCTAACGACTCTCGAAGACCGTTTTAATCGTTTGGACTCCTCTGCTACCCCAGAACAGGGCGAGATGCTCGAACAACTGCAACAACAACTCGAAGACTATCGCCGCCAAACCCATGAGGATGTAGAACAGATGATTGCATCCTTACCCCAAGGTCATCCCTCCCCAGAGGTTCCCCCAGAACTAGAAGCGTCTTTAGCACAATTAGACACCTTAGCTAGCCAGATTCAAGCTCTGCGGGGGGAAGTGGAACAGCTAAAAACTCTAATCCGCGCCACAGAACAACCCATTGCGGAAAAACGGGAAGAAATCACTCCGGTGCGTGGGGTGACAACTCCCACCATTGCCCCGGTGGAAGCGCCCACCCCAGTCCTGAAAACTGTCTCGGTGAGTGGGGGTGTTCCCGAAACCGTCCCCGCCCAGAATTGGCGGTGTTTGCACCATCTGAGCGGCCATAAAGGAGGGGTGAATGCGATCGCCATTAATCCCCACGGCAAGACCTTCGCCAGTGGCAGCGACGACAGCACGATTAAAATCTGGCAACTCGGCACCGGTCAAGAAGTGCGCACCTTGGGCAATCCAGACTCTAGCTGGTTATCCCGCGTCAAATCCTTAGCCATTAGCCCCGACGGGCAAATCTTAGCTAGTGGGAGCGACGACAAAGTAATTCAACTCTGGCAACTGACCACCGGAAACAAATTCCAGCCCCTCACCGGACATTCTGGAGCGATTAAGTCCCTTGTGTTTAGTCCAGACGGGCAACTGCTAATCAGTGGCAGTGACGACAAAACCATTAAAGTCTGGCAATTGCGGTCTGGGACAGTTGTACAAACTTTAAGGGGCCATTCTCCTTGGTTTACCGGGGTGAAATCCCTCGCCATCAGTCCCAACGGTCAACTTCTCGCGAGTGGGAGTGATGATAAAACCATTAAACTCTGGCAACTGAGTACCGGGCAGAGTCTGAGAACGTTTAACGGTCATTTAGGCACCGTGAACGCCTTGTGTTTTACTCCCGATGGACAAACTGTCATGAGTGCCAGTGAAGACAAAACGATTAAACTGTGGCGGGTGGATACCGGGAGTTTAATCGCCACCTTCTCCGGTCATCAAGGGTCTGTAGATGACATTGCCTTGAGTCCCAATGGGAAAATCTTGGCTAGTGGCAGTTGGGACAGCACGATTAAACTCTGGAATCTCTCCACGGGTCAAGAAGTTAGCACCCTACGGGGTCATTCGGCGGCCGTTGTATCCTTAGCGTTTAGTCAAGAACGTTACGGCAACGGTGCCGATCATGTCCTGTTGGTGAGTGGGGGGAGTGATAACACAATTGGCATCTGGCAATGGGGTTGAGGGCAATCTTGATCAGTTAACCCTTTTTTCCTCTGGTCAAGATCAGGGAATCGGGAAAATGCGATGGATTTTCAATTGAGATTGGGATGCTTGGCGTTAATCTGTTGGGTGGGCGATGATTGTTGATCACCTGTTTGCGAGGAAATCGCCACTTCTTGGTACTGGCGGCGCGATCGCCGATGCCAGTACCACCCGACGTATCCTAAAGCTGCAACTTGCAAAGGCAAAGCTGCCAGGGGGACTTTGAAGAGAAAAAACACCGACACCTGAGACATTAGTGCAAAGTATCCCAAGCCAATTGAGGCAAAAACTATGGGTTTTTTGACACTCCACTGCCTAAAGGCGAGTGGATTCTTTCCTCATAGACTCTTGTCTAGCCAATCAGAAATTGACCCCGACAGAACGTCTCCGAAAGCATTTTGAATCACGGGCTGTCCGACCGCGATT
>NZ_JAIHOM010000279.1 GCF_026130165.1 Spirulina subsalsa FACHB-351
CGATATGCTCGCCAACATTTAAGAGTAAGTCGGCAGCGAGAAGAGTTTGCCAAAAGAGTGGCACTCCGCCTAATCCAATCTAACGATTTGGTCGTCTATGAAGACTTAAATGTGGCAGGGCTAGTCAAGAATCGTCATCTAGCCAAATCGATTAGTGATGCAGGATGGAGGCTGTTTCGTCGTTGGCTCGAATACTTTGCCGACAAATACGGGAAGATAGCGATTGCCGTACCGCCTTACAATACCAGTCAAAACTGTTCGAGTTGTGGGGAAAAAGTGCAGAAAACGCTATCGACTCGAACTCATGTTTGTCCCCATTGTGGCTTGGTTGCCGACCGCGACACGAACGCAGCGATAAACATCCTTAAACTGGGACTGAGTAGGGTGGGGCGCGCCCGAATTCACGCATCGGGAGAGATTCCCTCTTGGTTGGTTGGAGAAATCCTGTCAGCTAACGGAGACTCGTAGAACGATGAATCCCCCTGCCTTCAGGCGGGGGAGAACGTCAA
>NZ_JAIHOM010000233.1 GCF_026130165.1 Spirulina subsalsa FACHB-351
ATTTAAGTCTTCGTAGGCGATAAAATCGTTAGATTTAATGACGCGCAATGCCTCTCTCTGGACAAAGCCTTTACGTTGTCTACTTACTCTTAAATGTTTTAAGGCCTATCTCTTCCTAGCTTTTTTGAATAGGATAGCCTTTTTTGCCCTTCACACCTTGTTTATCGACCTCAAACAACTAGTGTATACTAACATATACAGCACAAATTGTCATGAGCTAGTGATCCCTGAGCCTTAGCTAAAGAGTTGTGCTTCGCTGTTTCTATACTGGTCGGGTTTCATCCCGTCGGTAAAACCGAGGGTCTTCACCCGACATTGCAGATAAAGAATTTGCCCCATCTTCCTCTACTCCTTAGATTGCGGTACACTGCCGCCTAACAGTCTAAAACACCAATCACCCAACCTAAAGTCAGCAGGGGTCGCCCGTTATACCCGAAGGGTTAGCGGGGGAGAACTTCACACAGCATGGAGAAAGAACAACCCCCCCTATCTAAGGCAACCATTCGGGAGAGAGAATTTCTGCCAAAGAATACGGGCAATTTTCTGGGAATATATCTGGAGATAGCTGAGATTTACGAATCGCATTGCTTCTAGCTTTTTGATAAATCTTGTCTAAAACTTGGACACAATAGTTATAAAGAACCTTAGACTCAAATAGCAAATCTAATTCCAATCTAAAGTTATCAATTTCTGTTTCCCATCCTTTGCCAGACCACTCTTTTTCTGACACCCAGTAATTATAAAGTAGTAAGTGAATCAAAAGTCTTAACAAATAACTTTCTACTTTACGTCTTTGCTCATTTCCCAAAGCAGATATTTCCTCAATTAAATGTTCCCAATCAACATTTTCTAACTCTCGATTTTGCAACTGCTTCAGCGTAATTTCTAACCATTCAGGATAATCTTCTTCATAAATTTGGGAAATAACATTTAGAGATCGCATTTTCTTTCCCCTCATCGAAAATTTGGGTTTCAAACCCCGTCCTTTTAGGACAGCTTTAAATTTAGAGCGTTTCACTATATAGTCCGACCTTCTAATTGACACTCCCATCGCTAAAAGCGAGGGATTCTTGGTTCAACGAGTTTCCTTAACTTGGCAGGACGTATCCAACCAAGCCAGAGGGAATCTTTCCCCAAGCGCGAGTTCCGGTATGCCCTACCGTACTTAGTCCCCTTTTCAAAATGTTAATAGCGGCGTTGATATCTCTTAACATTTAAGTCTTCGTAGGCGATAAAATCGTTAGATTTAATGACGCGCAATGCCTCTCTCTGGACAAAGCCTTTACGTTGTCTACTTACTCTTAAATGTTTTAAGGCCTATCTCTTCCTAGCTTTTTTGGATAGGATAGCCTTTTTTGCCCTTCACACCTTGTTTATCGACCTCAAACAACTAGTGTATACTAACATATACAGCACAAATTGTCGTGATCTAGTGATCCCTAAGCCTTAGCTAAAGAGTCGTGCTTCGCTGTTTCTATACTGGTCGGGTTTCATCCCGTCGGTAAAACTGAGGGTCTTCACCCGACATTACAGATAACCTAAAACGCAATCACCCAAAAATATTGCTAAAAAGCATGGAGAAAGAACAAACCCCCGCACCCCCTCAACCCCAACCCGTCTTGATTGAAGACACCGACGAAATTTCCCTAGTGGATATTATCCGCTTCCTCACACGACAGTGGAAATTCATTGGCCTCACCACCGTTACCATCTCCCTCCTGGCCCTAGCCTATTCATTCCTGCAACCCAAACCCCCCTATCAAAGAACAGTCACCCTTTCCCTCCAATTTAATCCCTTCTTCCTCACAGATCGTAGTTCAGTCCCCAAACTGGATATCAACCGAGCCAACACATTAACCACTGAACTCTTACAGACTCAAACCCCCGAATCCTTCAGTCTACAATCCAATTACGATCCAATCACCCAGAAGATTACTCTCACCCTAAAATCCGACGACAACAGCACCCTCGAAACCGCCCCCTCCGTCGTCCTTGAGCAACTCAACGAAGACCTACAAGACGCCTTAAAACCTGATATCCAAACCAGTTTAGGGGAAGTCACCCTCTACATTGAACGAATCGACAAGGTAATCACCCAACTCGAAAACCAACTCACTCAAACCAACCCCACCGACTCCCCACGGCAAGAAGCCCTTCAATCAGAACGAGCCTCCCAATTAGCTGAACTCACCGCCTTCCAATTTGACCAAACTTACTTACAACAAAGTTTAGACAATCCAGCCAACTTTACACAGCAAGTCCTCCCCATCACCATCCTGAGTGAGTCCCCCATTACACAACCCTCTCGCTCGCGGTTACAACTGATTATCTTGTCCCTCATTGCCGGATTTATGGTAGCCGTCCTCGCCGCTATCATCCTCGAACAAATTCCCCGCCTTCAAGCTGAACTCACCCAAGGTGAACCGGATAAGACGGGAAAAGCCTAGAAACTTGGATTGACCTCCTCACCGGACTAAAGCCACGGTGATTCCCAAACCTCACGATTTGAGTTTCTGCTTCACTCACATCTGCGTACACCACCAACTTTCATTAGTTATGTCCCCGTCTTACGCCATGTCCACA
>NZ_JAIHOM010000062.1 GCF_026130165.1 Spirulina subsalsa FACHB-351
TGGACATGGCGTAAGACGGGGACATAACTAATGAAAGTTGGTGGTGTACGCAGATGTGAGTGAAGCAGAAACTCAAATCGTGAGGTTTGGGAATCACCGTGGCTTTAGTCCGGTGAGGAGGTCAAAAAATAGTCCCGTATTTCATTATAAAAGCCCAGATGGAACGAGGATTATTGTGGTTGCCCTTATTAGCTGCGTTTATTGGACTAGCGTGGGCCGGGTGGAATGAATACCAGAAATTGGCCGCCTATGAACGGTGGGCGGAGCAGTTTGACAAGGCCAAGTATGATATTTATGCCGTCTTGGGTTTAAAAGGCGATCGCATCACCTGGGGCAAACCCACCCGCCAAACCCCCATCAATCTCCAAACCTTCTCCCTACAAGACGTAGAACAAATCAATCTGTTAATCAATCAACAGCCCGTTCCCTGGGATAAACTAGACGGCAAAGGCTCAATTGCCCTCCAGTTCCAACTCAAGCCCAACCAAAGCATAGAAATTCCCTTTACAGATGCCCAACTAGCCGCCCAATGGGGTCAATACTTATTGAAACTCAGCCGTTCGTAGTTCCCGTTCCGTTCCGTTCGTAGTTGCGCTTCAGCAATGGTGTTGTGGTCGGTCATGGTAATTTCCTATTGCTTTACTGTTAGTCTTGCAGGGAACAAACTTCCATTTTTAATTGTTCTCCACGTGCATCTTCAGCTACATCCAGATCATAATCCATTTGCAAACCCATCCAAAACCGGGCGGACATATTGAAATAATAGGCTAAACGTAGGGCTGTATCTGCCGTAATTCTACGTTTACCGTGAATAATTTCATTAATTCGACGTGCAGGTACACGCAAGGCTAGAGCGACCTGATTTTGACTCAGATTCATTGGCTTGAGAAATTCTTCTAACAGAACTTCGCCAGGATGTACAGGGGTCAATTTATCTAATTTATCTTTTGTCATGATTCAACCTCAGTGATAGTCAACAATTTCTACATCTGTTGCATCCCCATCTTTCCACCAAAAGCAAATTCTCCATTGGTCATTAATTCGGATACTATACTGACCAATTCTACTGCCTACCAAGCGTTCTAGGCGGTTCGCAGGTGGAACACGAAGATCCTGAAGTGTTTCTGCTCGATTAAGCATTCTCAGCTTTCGTAATGCCACTTGTTGAATCTCAGATGGAAGTTTGCGTGACCGTTGTCGTTCAAATATCTTTTGAGCTTCTTTGTCTTTGAAATTTTGGATCACACCCTGATTACGCTTGACAACTCCCTGATCGTATAACGAATTGCGTTAAACGCCAAGCGTAAATTTTCTAGAACAAATTCTTTCTTTAACGTCTAAAACTCCCTTACCAAGGGGGAGGATCGGAATTTCCCCCCTTTGCAAGCTATCCATTACGCAAAAGTGTCTAGAAGTCTTCCTACACAAGGGCGCAAGCGTTGCGCCCCTACGGAGGTTGGGTTGTAGGGGCGCAAGCGTTGCGCCCTCGCAATGGGATGTTTTGAGCGAAATTGAAGAACGGTTAAGGCGAGATTGGCGTAAGGGATAGTGGGGAGGGGACAAGATTCCCGGTTCTCCCCCTGAGTAAGGGGGAGTTAGAGGGGGTGGAAAGCTTAACAATAAATCGCGATAATACTCATATTGTTTTTGGCGCAAGGTCAGTTCGGCGGAAAGCTCCACGAAGTGGCACAGCAAGCCCTAAGTAATCTGACCTAGAGAAGTTCGACTGAATGTAAAATCATGTTGAAACAACGTTAAAAATTCTTGAAAATCGTTTAAATGTGTAGGTAACACCGAAGATTATCGAGGAGTCCTTATGGATCAAGAATTAACCAAATACCGTTTAAATTGCACCTTAACATTTGGTGATATTTACGGACAAATTATTGTCTGGCTCATTGTTATTTTGATCAGTCTAGCCACTACAATTGCCCTCTGGAGTAGCTCTCGTCAAACCTATGCCTTTTTAAGCTTGGCCATTATTGTTGTCCTTTCATTACCCTTTCTCTTGTTCGCTTTTGTCACCACTCTCCTCAATCATATTGAGTTTATCCCCGTCACCGAAGAAGAGAAAACCCAAAAACTCTCCTTAAACGCGCCCCGTCCCTCCCAAAAACCCGCCCCTTCTGCCGGATAAGTTTTTTAATAGATTCGCCCCCGCGCCTTGTGCTGGGAGATGAGAGGCCAATCTAGAGCAGCCATGAGTGACCCATTAACCATTAATATCCTCTGGTCAAGGTCAGGGAGCAATTAAGAATTAATAGTCATCAATTATCAATCATCAATTAGCAATTCCCCTTACTGATTACTGTTCACTGTCCCGCGCCATCCTTTTGGTAATCTTTGATTAGGGGTTAGTTAAGTCACAAAAAACGCTAGAATGAAGTATCGGTTTTCATGAAGTTTTAGGTGGTGGATGATCTCTCATCCACCCGTTTTAATCTCTGCCTTTCCCTGAGTCCCTAGTAAGCTGCGCTTTTCACACCACAGGGGAGGTTAGAGGCCTGGTCGGTCACTCAAGCTCCGACTCCATACTTACCCTATGGCAGACTTCCGAGAAACAAAAAAACGGTAAAATAAGTTTGTCGGTTTTCACGAAGTTTTGCGGGTGGCTGAATTGCAGCCACCTGTTTTTCTGAGTTTAATTATCAGTAAATCACTATTAAAGTCACATGGCTATAGATCATTATATGAGGCATGGTCAAACAGTGATTACCGTCTGCTGAATAAGGCTCTAATCCCGGGAATGGGGGAGCAGGGGAGCAGGGGAGTCAAGAGTCGGGTGTAATGTCATTGACTAACTTTGACTCACTTTAGCCAGAAACCCGGTTGCGTTCATTGTCTAGTTTTCTCGATACACCCTAGCAAAAACCCGGTTTCTAATATCAATTATCAATTATCAATTATCAATTATCTGTTCCCTATTCCCCCAGTTAATAAGAGGTTGACCGATTCTGAGCAGAGAATAACCCATCATGGAGCAACACATAAAAACAGGGGATGATAAACAGGGTTAACAACGTGGCCACCGATAAACCCGAAAACACCACCACCCCTAACGGTTGGAGAAACTCTGAACCTTCCCCCACACCCAAGGCCAAGGGGAATAAGCCCAAAACCGTTGTAATCGTGGTCATCAGAATGGGTCGTAAACGTTGGGGGGCTGCTTTGAGAATGGCTGCATAACGACTCATGCCAAACTCGTCCCGAATTTGGTTGGCCAATTCCACCATCACAATGGCATTATTCACCACAATCCCCACCATAAGGATAATTCCCACTAAGACCATTGCACTAATGGGGGTCTGGGTGATATATAAGCCCAGAAAACCACCTGCTAAGGCGAGGGGAACCGTGAGGATAATTACAAAAGGGTCGATGAGGGAGTTATATTGAACGGCCATCACCACAAACACGAGGAACACGGCTAAACCGCCTAGTACAAATAAGGAACTTTGTAACTGACGGTTACTGGCGGCCGCAAAACTGGGCAGGATGCGCACCCCTTGGGGGAGTTCAACCTCTTGTAGGGCGTTCTCCACTTCCGCCAAACCAGCCCCTAAACTGGCTCCCTCGGTCAAGTTTCCGGCAATAATAAACACTTCCCGTTGATTTAACCGTTGAATCTGTCCGGGAGCGCGACCTTTATCTAGGGTGGCAATTTCCCGCAGTTGGATGGGTCGGTTTTGGTCGGTGAAGATGGGCAGTTGTGAGAGTTGGGCGACACTTTGGCGCGCTTCGGTGGGGAGTTGCACTCGCACATCTACGAGGCGATTTTCCCGTTGGAGTTGGGTGGGGACTGAACCGAGTAGGGCGGTTTGAATGGTGTTGCCGATGGTGGCGGTGTTCAATCCGAGGTCACTTAGGCGTTCCCAGTTGGGGTTAATTTGAACTTCCGGTTGAGAGGGGTCGGCATCGGGATTAAAGCGCACAGATTGCACTTTTTCATCAAGGAGGCTTAAAACTTGCCGTCCGGCTTGTTCTAGGGTGGCTTCGTCGCTGCCTTGGAGGATGACATCAATATCAGCGCGGGGGACGGGGGAGTTATTGAGGATAATCCCACGCACGCGACCGGGGGAGACGCGGAGGCGAATATTGACGAGATTGAGTTGATTTAGGGTGCGGGTGAGTTTCTCGGTATAGGCTTGAATGTCGGTGTTGGGTTTGACGGTAATGGTGCTAGAACTTCTGAGGATGTTGGCGTTGGTGTTGGTGCCGAATAAAAAGCCTCCGGTGGTGGTAAAGGCGTATTCGGTTTCGGGTTGTTCGAGGATAATACGGTCTACGGCCTCCATGACTTGACGATTGGTTTCTAGGGTAGTGCCAGGAGGAAATTGAGCCACAAGGGTGGCTTGTCCGGTGTTGATTTGGGGGAGGACTTCTTGGGGGATATGGTTGAGGAGCCAGAAACTACTACCGCCTAGGATGCCAAAGGCGAGGATAATGACAATCATCCGGTAGTGAATGACTTGGGCGAGTACGCGGGTGTAGTTGAAGGTGGTTGCGGCGAAGGCGTTGTTAAAGGTGCGTAGAATGATGTTGTGTTGAATGCCGCTATTGTTGGACAGTCCCAAGAGACGCGAGGCCAACATGGGGACGAGGGTTAAGGCGAGGACGAGGGAGGCGGCGACGGAAAAACTAATGGTTAGGATGAGTTCGTTGAAGAGTAGGGAGAAGAAGCCACCGATGAGCAGGAAGGGTAAGACGGCCACGAGGTTGGTGGTGGTGGAGGCTAGGAGGGCGGACTCGACTTGCTGACCTTGGTTTTCGGCGATGTTCTGCACTTCGGCGGGGGATAATCGCCCACGATGACGATATTTTTCAATGCCTGCGTCGATGTTTTCTAACATGACGATGGAGTTATCTACCACGATACCTACGCCGAGGGCAAGGCCGCCTAAACTAAAGACGTTGATGGATAGGCCGAAGAGTTTCATTAAAATCACGGCGGTGAGGGTGGCGAGGGGGATGGCGGTGATAATGATGAAGGTTTGACGGAGGGAACCGAGGAAGAAGAAGACGGCGAGGGAGGCGAGGAGGGTTCCGGTGACTCCGGCGCTGACGACGTTGGCGATCGCATTTTTAATAAAAATCGACTCATCCAAGGTGGGAATCAGCGTCATATCGGAGGGAATGATTCCCCCGTCCTTTAATTCTTCAATGCGTTGTTTAACCCCTTCTACCACCGTCACGGTGTTGGCATCAGGTTGTTTCTGGACACTCACTTTAACCGCAGGTCGTCCATTAAGGGTGACAAAAACCCGTTGTTCTTCGCTACTATCGAGAACATCAGCCACATCCCGCAGTCTAATCCGCCGTCGGCCGAGGATTTCATCACTTCCCCCCACTTCTAGGGTTAAGTCTCGCAGTTCATCGACGGTGCGGAAACGGCCAATGGTGCGGGTGAGGGGTTCCCCGGCTTCGCCTTCCAGTCGTCCCCCAGCTACATCTTGATTGCGATCGCGTAAACTATTGAGAACATCCTGCAACGTCACACCCAAAGCCTGCAACCGTCGCAAGTCCAACTGAACCCGCACCTCTTCCTGTACCCCCCCAGAAACATCCGTCACAGCCACCCCCGGCACGATGCCCAATTCCCGGGCGAGTTCCTCCTGAGCAAACACCCGCAACGTCCGGCTGTCCATCGTTGCCGACTCTAGGGCAACCTCATAAACCGGGAGTTGGGAGGGGTCAAATTTAAATAAACGGGGTTCTTCGATAACATCCGGCAAACGACCACGAGAACGGTTCAGGGTTGCGGTAGCATCATTTAACGCCTGATCAACATCCTCCCCCGGAGGAAAGAAAAGATTAATACTGATTTGCCCTTCCCGCGTTTGAGAATAAACCTCTACCACACCTTCTGTCGCGCTCAAAGCCTCTTCCAAGGGTTTTGTCACCTCTTCCACCGCCACGTTAGGCGACACCCCCGGCGCAGCCACTCGCAAACCAATACGCGGGTAAGTAATCGCAGGCAGTAAATCCACTTGCAGATTTAAGATGAAAAAGATGCCCACCACAACCGCCGCTACCGTTAACATGAGGGTGCCAATATGACGGCGAATGGCGAGGGAACTAATGGAAAACTTCGGTTGGGGGTCGCTAGGAGGGCTTACAGCAATAAACTTTGAGCGGGACTCATCTAGCATGGTACAGATTTTAGAAACAGCAATATTTCCCCATAGTAGTGGGTGAGGCTGATTTTAACCACTTTGAGCGGCTTTAGCGGCGAAACGGGAATCGGGAATACTTAGGGCTTGCTGAATAACTCTACTCGTGGGGCTAGGGAATAGGGAATAGATAATTGATAATTGATAATTGATAATTGATAATTGATAATTGCTCCCCTGCTCCCCCGCTCTCGACTCCCGAAGCCCAATCCCCTAAGAAACCGTCACCCCTCCAGATACCGTTTCCTGCGGTTTAACCTGTTCTTGCCGCTCCTTTTGTGCTAAAAATACCGTCAATTGTTCCTCAATTTGTGCCTTAACAATATGGCGATAATCTGCAAAATGTTCAATGTAAGCACAAACATTTAAATAACTCATTACCCCACCGGGATTACAGCGCATAATGTCAAACAAATAGGGCCAGAACTTCCAGCGTGTTTTGCGCACCACCCCTTGATTCCACAATAGCGTTAATAGACCTTTAACCGCCTGTAAACGAATCTTTTTGGGTTCCCGTTGCTTTTTCGGAAAATTTACCGTCGCCAGAATGCGATAACAGCGATGAGTCCGCTCTAAAAACATTTCTGGATCATACAACTGCCAAAACGTATCAATATATTCCTGGGTAATTTCTTCAATAGGGCGCGTCGGAACAAAATTCATCAACGTGCTTTGATTTAAATCAGCCGATGCTCCTAATAAACGCCCCTCTTTTTGCAAACGAAACCATAAAGCTGTATCCGGCAGTGCTTGCAACATACTATAAATAGCTACCGGAATTCCATTATCTTGGACAAACTCAACAATTCGTTGTCCAGCCCCCGGTTTTTCCCCATCAAACCCAATAATAAAGCCCGCCATAATCCGCAAGCCAGAACTGGTAATTTTATACACTGATTCACTCAGAGGACTGCGGGTATTTTGAAACTTCTTCGTCACCGCTAAACTATCTTCATCTGGCGTTTCAATCCCCAAGAACACAGAGCCAAAATTACAGGCTACCATCATATCCATTAACTCTTGATCTTGAGCTAAATCTACCGACGCTTCTGTATTAAAGGTGAAAGGATAGCGATGTTCTTCCATCCAAGGTTGTAAAGCTTTTAACAACAACTTCACATTGCGTTTATTGCCAATAAAATTGTCATCAACCACAAACACCGTATCTCGCCAACCTAAATCATATAAATACTGTAATTCTGCCAGTAGTTGTTCCGGGTTTTTCGTGCGCGGTTTCCGACCATATAACACAATAATATCGCAGAATTCACACTGGAAGGGACAGCCCCGAGAGAACTGTACCGACATCACCGCATAGGCATTCATGTCCAATAAATCATAGCGGGGAATAGGTGTGCCAGTCACATCAGGTTTTTCTCCATTGGAGCGAAAAACGCCCGATGTTTCCCCACGTTCCACTGCTTCAATGAATAAGGGGATCGTAATTTCTCCTTCATCAAGGATTAAAAAATCAATACCTGCTCCCTGACAATCTTGAGGAATCGAGGTAGGGTATGGCCCCCCTGCGGCTACTAATTTTCCTCGTCGTTTGGCTTCGCGAATTTGGTCTAATAAGTCTTGTTTTTGGACAATCATTCCCGACAGCATGATCAAATCTGCCCACTCCCACTCATCTTCCCGGATGTCGCGCACATTACGATCTACTAATTTGAGTTCCCAATGTTGAGGCAGGAGTGCGGCAACGGTAATCAATCCCAAAGGGGGTAAAAATGTTTTGCGTCCAATCAGTTGGATGGTACGCTCAAAAGACCAGAAACTTTTCGGAAAAATGGGATAAACGAGTAAAACTTTCATATTATGAGCCAGAAACGAGGTTAAAAACGAAGACGGTTGTGAATAATGGATACTCCTTTATAGCACTAATTTCAGATTTTGCCATATATTCTTAATAAATCGGCAGTTTACTGTTGAGTGGAGGGTGAGGGGGAGTGATCTAGTCAACCTGACGGCCTAGTGTGGATTTGAATAGTCTTCTCAAAAATTTGGTACTTCTAAACTAAATCCGGGTAAAATATTTTCCCCGGATAAAGTTGTTGGTAATGAGACAATTTCTACGGCCTGATTTTGACGATAGATTTCTATTCGTTGATTTTGAGGGTCAACTAACCAACCCAATCTTAACCCACTATGAAGATATTCCTGCATTTTCTCCTGCAATTGAGTTAATGAATCGGTACGCGATCTTAATTCAATGACAAAATCCGGGCAGATTTTGGCAAATCCTTCTTGTTCTTCTTGACTTAATTTGTCCCATCTTTCGTTAGATATCCAAGCGACATCCGGGGAACGGTTGCCCCCATTTGGTAAAGTAAAGATAGTAGAAGAACTAAAAACTTTGCCTAGGTTTGTTTGACGATTCCATAACCAAATAAAGCCATTAAATTCTGATTCTCTGTTGCCACTAATTGCTCCCACGGGAGGCATAATGATTAATTCTCCTTTGGCCGTTTTTTCAAGTTGCCAGTTTTCATTGATTTGGCACAGTTGATAAAATTGCTCATCACTTAGGTTGACGGTTTTAATATTTAAGATAATGGGTTTTGCTGTCATCATTTTTTGAATTTCCTTATCGTTTATCAACTCTCAAAAATGCCATAGGATACCGCATCTTTTAGAGTTTGTTTTCGGAATTACCCCAGTGTTCATACCACAGTTCAAACACCAGTAATGTCCATAACAACTTACGGTGATCTTGTTTACCTTGTAGGTGTTCCCGCAATAGTTTCTGAACATAACTCACGTTAAAAAAGCCCTCTGCTTGTAAGCGAGTGGGGGAAAGCATTTCTTCGAGTAAGGGGCGTAAATCACTGGTAAACCATTTAGCAACGGGCATATTAAAGCCTTTTTTACCCCGGCGTAAAACTTGGGGGGGTAAGTGATTCTTCATGGTTTGTTTTAAAATGTATTTAGTGGTTAAGCCGTGCAGTTTCATACTGTGGGGAATTTGGGCGACATATTCGACGAGGGTGTGATTCAGTAAGGGAACTCTCACTTCTAAGGAGTTAGCCATACTGGCTCGATCTACTTTAGGCAATATATCCCCTTCGAGGTACATTTTTAGGTCACAATATAAGAGTTGATTAACAGCTTCTTGGGCTTGGGAGTTATGTTGATGTTGAAAGGCAATGTGATAGGTGTCTTTTTCAGATAGTTGTGTCCAAGGTTGCAAAAGTTTCTGTTTTTGTTCGAGGTTAAATGAACCAAGCCATTGATGATGGCGCATGATGATCGGGATGCCACGCCCGGCGATAAAACGGCGTAGTTTGAAGTCTAAACTAAGGTTATCGAAGGAAACGGGTAAGTGATCTACAAGCCAAGGAATGAATTGATGGCGAATAAAGCCGGGGAGTAATGCCTCGTAATATTCCACTAAACGATGAGCTTGTAGTGTAGAATATCCGGCAAAAAGTTCGTCGCCGCCATCACCTCCGAGGGCAACTTTAACATGATGGCGGGTAAATTGGGAGAGGAGAAAGGTGGGGATAAAGGAGGAGTCACCGAGGGGTTCATCTAAGAATTTTGCCATTTGCGGCACAAGGTCTAAGGTGAGTTTAGGGGTGAGGGTTAATTCGTAATGTTCGGTTTTTAAATGATGGGCAACTTGACGGGCGTAGTTTGATTCATCAAAGGAGGGATCATCAAAGCGAATGGAAAAACTTTTAACATGATCGGGGGCAATTTCGGTCATGAGGGCGGCAACAGTGCTAGAGTCTAATCCCCCACTTAGGAGGACTCCGACGGGAACATCACTGACCATTTCTTTTTCTACGGCATTGCGTAAAACGCCTAATAGTTCCCGTTGATAGTCTTTGGCTGGTTTGGGTTTAATTTTTTCGCTGCGGGATAAGTTCACGTCCCAATATTGCCAGATTTTCAGTTGACCGTCATAGAAGGAGAGGGCATGACCGGGGGGGAGTTTGGCGATGTTTTGGAAGATGCTGCGGGGGGTGGGGATGTATTCAAAGCTGAGGTATTCGTTGAGGGCGACGAGATCAATATTGCGGGGGATGCCGGGGTAGGTGAGGATGGTTTTGAGTTCGGAGCCGAAGATGAGGGCGTTGTCTTGGAGGGTGTAGTATAGGGGTTTGATGCCCATGCGATCGCGTCCTATTAACAAGCGCTGTTTCCGACTATCCCACAAGGCAAAGGCAAACATCCCGTTGAGATATTCTAGAAATTCATCGCCGAATTCTTCATAGGCATGAACCAGAACTTCTGTATCGGTGGCGGTGTAGAATTTATGACCGAGACGAGTGAGGGAGCGAGTCAATTCGGGATAGTTGTAGAGTTCCCCGTTAAAGACCACACAGATGGTTTTGTCTTCGTTGTAGATGGGTTGTTGTCCTCCAGCTAGGTCGATAATGGAGAGACGACGAGAACCTAGACCGATGTTATTCTGGATATAGTAGCCTTCTTGATCTGGGCCTCGATGGGTGATGGCTGTTGTCATCCGGTTAATTAATCCCGGATCAACTGGGCGATCGCGTTCTCCATACACCACACCACAAATTCCGCACATAGTCTAACCCTCAAATCATCGATTGTGTCTCTACTGCATCGGACATCCTCCCGACTAGGAATTATGGCTTATCCGTTGGTTTAGGCAGGTTTGGTTTATTAGGCGATCGCCTTTTTTGAATTTCTCTCTTTGTCCACCACCAAGACCCGACAGAAGATATGATACTAGCAAAGAATGCCACTAAAAAAATCAAAGCCTCGTCCGCCCTATCCCCCACCTCTTGGGCGGGTTTTAACGCTAAACTTTAACCCGTAACCTAGAAACCGGGTTACGTTGATTGATTCCTTTTCCCTCCAAATTGTGCCAAAAACTCGTTTCTCAAGAAGAGGACTCATGAGTTTGGGCCAAAAACTGCCGGGCAAGTTGCTGTTTCGCCAACAATCCTAACGTCTGGATGGCGTGGTCTAATTCCGATGACCAAAGCAACCCAGAATTTAAACGTAAACAGTTGCGATAACTCTCCGAGGGGGAAAAAATAATCCCCGGTGCAATGCTAATCTGTCGCTCTAAAGCCTCCCGATATAAAATCATACTGTCAAAATGGGGGGGCAGTTCTAACCAAAGCACATGACCCCCTTGAGGGCGAGAAACGCGGGTTTCTGGGGGAAAATACTCGCAAATGGCCTGAGTCATGCGAGCCATTTGGGTTTGATAGGCTCGGCGTAGGTGGCGTAAATGCCGATCATAGCCGCCATTGGCCAGAAAAGCGGCTACGGTGAGTTGAGGTGCGATCGCCGTTGTCACATTCACCGCAATTTTCAACAGTTCCACCTGGCCTTGATAACGTCCAGGCACCAACCACCCCACCCGTAAACCCGGCGAGAGAATCTTACTCACCGAAGCACAGTATAAAACTAACCCCTCCGTATCAAACGCCTTAATCGCCTTCGGACGAGCCGCCTCAAAGTAAATTTCACCATAAACATCATCTTCAATCAGAGGAATTTGATAATGATTTAATAGTGCCACCAGTTGTTTTTTCTTCTGGTCACTCATACAATGCCCCGAAGGGTTGCTAAAATTCGACACCAACGCACAAGCCGCCACTTTCCCCTGCGCCAGTGCCGTTTCTAGATACTCCAACGAAATCCCATCCACAGGATGAGTCGGAATTTCCAAGGCCTTGAGATGAAGCGCCGCCAAAGTTTCCAGCAAACCATAATAACAAGGGGACTCAATGGCCACCGTATCCCCCGGTTGGGTCACCACCCGTAACCCTAAATAAACCGCCTCCGTCGTGCCGTTAGTCGAGAGAATCTGATCCGGTACCACCGAACAACCTGCATCCATCAACCGTCTGGCCACCTCATGGCGCAAAGCCTCACAACCGGGCGGAACACCATAGCCATGAACTTTTTGGGGTTCAGCGCGCATAACCTGCCCCATCAGGCGGTTTAAGGCTTGACTGGGGAATAAATCCGGGGAGGATATAGCCGCCCCCAATTGGATAATTTCCGGGTGCTGCATGGCCGCCCGCACCTGAAAGGCGACCGACGTATCAACAGCATAGGCGCGAGGGGGTGGGGTGGAGATTTGGGGGAGCGCTGGAGGGACAGGTAAAATATGTTTGACATAGTATCCCGACTGGGGCCGGGCAGTAATTAACCCTTCATCTTCTAACAAACGATAGGCCTCTAAAACCGTCGAAATACTGACCGAGAACTGTTGCCGGAGTTTGCGCACTGAAGGCAGGCGATCGCCCGGTTGTAACGTTCCCTCCCCAATCAAAGCCCGTAACCGTTCCGCCACTTGTTCATAGAGATTCTGCTCTTTCGTTTTCTCTAGCCATTGCACTTTCATCTCTAACCTCTCACTGGCCCTCACTTCAGGGATTTTAGTAGCAAACAATACAGTTCTCCTCAAAAATAACCAGAACAGTGCTTAAAAAGTAAACTGTTATGATTACAATTCATCATAACTGCTGCTGTTCGATTGCTCAAGAAATACAGATAATCAAACATAGATGATTGATTCGAGAGGTTCAGCCCATGAAAACCCAGCCTTCCTTTCTTCCCCTGTCCTCCAGCAGCGTTCCCTTTCAGCCCACTGCAACCCCATCCCGTCAGGGGCAAAAACTCGCCCAAGACCTGCTTCATCGACTGTTGCAGTGGCTGGTCGGCGACAATGAACCCAGAATTAGGCTAGAGCGGGACAATTCCGAACAAATCTACTATCAAGTGTATGACCCCGTAACCCGAGAACGCCAGCGTTATCTGACCGAGCCGGAAGTCCGAATTTGGCTAGAAAAACGGTATTATTAAGGCTTGCGCCCCTTCCCCTGCGTATAATAGGGGCGTTCTTAGCAGAAAAAACCAGTAGCTCATGACCCAAGCGTTAGGATGGTGGGGAGTTCCTTTGGCGATCGCAGCCGGAACCCTCCGAGGCAGCATCCCCTTTCTCTTCGTCAGTTTAGGCGAATGTTTAACCGAAAAAAGCGGCAAAATTAACCTCGGTTTAGAAGGAGTCCTCCTCACAGGAGCCATGAGCGCCTACGCCGTCTCCTACCTCACCCAAGAGCAACTCGGTAGTTTTTTCGCCCCTTGGTGCGGCGTTCTCGTCGCCGCCCTCGCAGGCATGGCACTCGGCATCATTCAAGGGTGGCTCTGTCAACAGCCCCGCGTCAACGATGTTGCCGTAGGCATCGCCATGATCATCTTCGGCAGTGGTATCGCCTTCTTCTTCGGCAAACCCTTCATTCAACCCGTTGCCCCCCGTCTAATCGCCTTTGAATGGGGCAACTGGAGCAACCTCCCCCAAGTGCAAGCCGCCCTCAAAGTCAGCCCCCTCTTCCTCCTCGGAGCCCTCCTCGCCCCCCTCATGCAGTGGTTCTTCACCGCCACCCGTTGGGGCCTTCTCATCCGTGCCGTCGGCGATAGCCCCCAAGCCGCCCGAGCAATGGGAATTTCCGTCTTTAAAGTCCGAATGCTCAGTATTATGGCCGGCAGTGCTTTAGCCGGAATTGGCGGCGCTTCCCTCTCCCTCTACTATCCCGGCTCTTGGAACGAACTCATTTCCAGTGGACAAGGCCTCATGGCCGTCGCCCTGGTCATTTTTGCCCACTGGAACCCCATCCAATGCTTCTACGCCTCCCTCCTCTTTGGCGGTTCTCAGTCCCTCGGCCCAGCCCTCCAATCCGTCGGCATAGACTCCTACTATTACCTCTTCAACGCCGCCCCCTATATCCTCACCCTCCTGATTATGATCCTCACCTGTTCCCCTAAAACAACCATTCCCGGCACACCGGGCGCATTAGGCAAAGACAACACCCCTTAACGTGACAGACTCCCGACACCGAACGCTTAGGCGTTACAGCGCGGGCTTCTCCCCCGGGTTGCCCCAGATCCGCGTGATACTCAATCAGGTCGAGAAAATTGATCACGAATCTAGGAAATTCACGCTATCCTGAGTAACATAATTGATCCGCATAGTCCCGTGTCCAGATCAACGCCTCATTAGGGCAAAGCATCCACCGATTTTTCTCTCGTGTTATAAAATACACTGGAATCGTCCGGAAAACTCTGTTGTCCATCCGATGAGAGAAAGAGATTCTAAGCTGTTCAGAGTAAAATACAATGAACTTGTCTCCCCAGCATCTACAAGCAGATTTGGGATTGCATCAGTCCAGCACAAGACTAGACATTTGACCCACAGGGTTACAATGTTCTTCAATTGAGCAACCATCAAGATTAAGATGATGTCACCATCCCATCTTGCTGTTTCCTCGGTTCTGGAAACAAGGGATTCTAGAATACTCGCCCAGAGCAGACATTCAGGAATCGTCAAGTAGTCGTAATGTGGTTAACGCAGGGAACGTAACACAATGACAGGACGCAGGATATTAATTTTTGTGTTATTGGTCGTCTTGGCTATGGTAGCCGTCGTACTAATTCATGGGTCAGGCTCCCCCGCCGGACCGATGTTAATTAGTATCTTACTGGTGGCCGTGTTCCCCATCATCTCCGTTGCCGCCACAACCCGCGTGTGGTGGGACTTGATTGATAACTTTCGGGATGATGCCAACCTTCGCCATCCAGCTGTTCGGTTTTATCTCTATGGTCGCGGAGGAAGCGGGAAAACAACCTTGATTAAAAGTTGGTTAGGGGGAGAAGTTCGACCCGAACAAGCCACTAAATATTTTGCCTATTACACCGCCGAAAAATATTTAGACCTCGAAACTAAACGGCGTTGTCGGGTAGTCATTTCTGATTATCAAGGTCAATCTCCCTCTCAAAACACCCTCAATGCGTCTCCTAAAGTGATTGGCCCCCCCGGACAGCGTGTGGTCAATGGGGTCTATTTCATTGTGGATATTGCCCCTCGGATTGAAAAAAATGGTCGTCCTTTAGATACCTACGAATTAATTGAGTGGTTATCAGTCGATACAGAAATGAAAATCCGTAAGCGGGTTGAACAACACTTAGAGTATATTGTCCCGGCTATTTTAGAAATTGTTTTTTCCACGGTTTATAGTCATCATTTGATTAGCACAACTTTGGTCATTAATAAAATTGATTTACTGGAAAAAGTTGTAGCAATGGGCTGTATTCCGGGGGTGAGTTTAGCCAGTGTAGATGAATATGCCCGCAATTTATTCAGACGGATTGAATATAATATCCGGGAGGCCTGTGATAAGGTGACAAGTCCCGACCATAATATTGAATTTTCCGTGGTTTTAGTTAGTGCTTCTAATGGGACTGGGGTATCTCGCATCTTTAACGATACGATTAAGCGCTACTCTGATATGAACATAAAAATTGAAGTAAAATAGTTGGGATTTGCTCCCTTATATAGCATTTCCCAATCATTGATCAACTCTCGGAGAAGTTTCTTATAATACTTCAAGCTCCTTGTAACCCTTGTATACTGTTCCCTGTTCCCTTGTGGATTATAAAACTCAAATGGAAACCCTATATCAACCCTCGGAGTTCTGTTAAGGCAGTACGCAGCGAGGGAGGATTATAACCCAAACGAAAGGCCTTAGAACTATCTAACGATAAGTCAGCCGGACGAGGTGCAGCCATTTTAACTTCTTTTTGAGAACAGCCCATTAAACCCGTACTAGGTAAGTCTAAAACCTCTACCATTAAGCAGCCGAATTCATAACGAGACAGTCTTTCTTTACCGCCTAGGTGAATTATCCCAGAAATATATTCTAAGGCAAGTAATAAGCCTTCTGTCGCGGTTTTTGCACTCACAGGCATTCGGAATTCATCGGTAAATAATTTTAATTCCTGTTCGGCGCGGAGAGTTTGAATAAAAGGTTGAATAAAACTCTGGGCTGTGGGGGCGGCGACTCCAAACATGAGGGGAAGACGACAGACGGCGGTTTTGGGATAACGGGCTAACATTCCTTGTTCCGCTTCGGCTTTTTGTTCTCCATAAATACTCAGAGGACAAACCGGGGAGGTTTCGCTGTAGGGGGGGTTAAAACCATCAAAGACTAAATCAGTGGAGGTGAAGACACAGGGAATGTCAGCCTCGGCACATAATTCCGCGAGGTGGAGGGAAGCTGTCACATTGATTTGATAGGAGGCTTCGGGGTGAGTTTGACAGTCGTTCGGTTTAGAGGCGGCGGCGGTGTGAATAACAGCATCGGGTTTGATTTCTCGGATCAGAGTTGTTAAGGCTGAGGTTTGGGTGAGGTCAATTTTGCAGAGGTTAACGCCAGGTAGGGTGAGGGGGTGGGAGGAGTAGGTTGCGTAAACATCCCATTCCCCTTGAACGAATCGGCACAGATTCCACCCCAGAAAGCCACTGGCTCCAGTCACGAAGAGTTTTTTCATGGTTTTAAGTTCACTAAGGTTCCTTAACTTTTGGCCTCCAACTTGGCTAAACGACTTTTTAACTCTTGGTTTTCCTGCTTAATTTTTTCTAACTCGTCTCGTAATTCCTTGAGGGCTTTATCGGAACCCAGTTTTTTCTGGACTTTACCCACGGCTTCCTCAGCCATGCGTCGCACTCGGCCATCGGGGGTGTGGTCGGCGAGCGCTTGGAGAATGGCGATCGCATCGGGGGTTTGCATTTGCCCTAATGCCCCACTGACGGCTACTTGGGTCAAAAAGAATGTTTCGTGGGAAAGGGCTTCGAGTTGCTCTAAAATCATTTCCACCTGCTCAGGACTCTGCCCCGTGGAAACGGCCCCTAATGCCCGAATAGCCGCTAAACGCAGGGCTTGAGGGACACCTAACGCGGTGTATTCCGCAATCATATTAGCAGCCCCAGGAACGGTTTTCATTGAGCTTAACCCCCCAATGGCTCCGGCCCGGAGGACTTCATTCCAGCCGGCCCGTTCACTTAAAATCTGGCGGTAGAAGGCGAGAACCTCCCCTTGTTTGTCTTTCAGTCGTCCTGTCACCATGCCCCCCAAAGCCCGAATGGCGGCGGCTTCGGTGTAGTAACTGGCATCTCCGGCCGCGGCGACCCGATAGATGGCCTCGTAACTGTCGGGGGTTTTAAATTTGCTCAAACCTTCCACCACGGCACGACGGACGCGGGGATTGTTGTCTTGTAATCCGGCAATTAGCGCGGCGACGGATTGATCTAACTTCACTTTCGCCAGTTGTTTGGCCACTTCCACCCGCACGCCCCAGAAGGGATCTTGAATCAGGGCTTTCCCCAAGGCCTTCACGGCTTCTAGCCCGCCTTTTTTCTCTAGGGCGATCGCCGCCTCAATGCGAGAGATGGGATCGGGATCATATTTGAGTTGGGCTTTCAACTCGGCGACGGGGTACTCTAACTTAACGGTTTTTAGGAAATAATTCCCCACATCAAAGCTGAAAAACTTGGGCTTTTCAGCTAAGGGAAAATAAAAGCTTTGTTCCGGTTGATTGAGGCGCAACATTAAGGTTTGTTGGCTCACTTGTTTGGCTTCATTCACATAGCCAAAGGCCACGGGAATGGTCAGATCAAATAGTTGGCTATTGCTCCCAGTTGAATCACTTTTAGCTTGAGTTTGTTTGACTGTAATTTTGGCTAAATTGGCTTCATTATCCCAACTATAGGACACTTTAAAATCCGGGTGTCCTCCTCGGAATACATATTGGTCGAATAAATAGGCTAAATTGCGCCCGGTACTTTGTTCAATTGCCCGTAACAAATCAACGGTTTCGACAGTTTTATGGGCATTGGTTTGAATAAAGTTGTGAATGGCTTTATCAAACAATTCATCGCCCAAAATGCCGCGAATCATATGATAAACACAAGCCCCTTTTTCATAGAGATGCCGATCATATAACTCGATGGCTTCTCGATAAATATTGGTGACAATGGGGCGACGATAGCGAGAACGATCTTCACTTAAATAACTGCGGGCTTCATTGAGTAAATAATAGGCCCCGTCGTCTTTACCATACTCCTGTTCGGTCCATTGAACCTCAGAATAGGAAGCCGCCCCTTCTTTAATCCAAGCGTGGGACCAGTGCTTAATCACGACTAAATCCCCAAACCATTGATGGGCTAATTCATGGACGACTAAACTTTCTGTGCGTTCATTATCTAGGGCGGCTCGTTCATCGAGTAAACAGCGATCGGTTAAGAGGGTGGTGGAGGTGTTTTCCATGCCCCCAAAAATGAAATCATCAACGCAAACTTGAGCATATTTCGGGTAGGCGTAACGATAGCCGTATTTTTCACTTAAAAAGGCCATCATGCGGGGGGTTTTGCCCATGCTGCGCTGTCCATCTTCTTCTCGCCCTTTTTCGACATAATAGGTGACGGGGATGCCGTCCCATTCGTCGGTTAGTTCGGCAAAATTCCCGACGGCTAGGGTCATTAAATAGGTGGGGTGAACTTGTTTTTGATACCAGTGATAAATAATATAAGGATCGGCTTCTTCTGTGGCGATTAATTCCCCGTTAGAAATGGCTTTGAAGGGTTTGGGGACTTGAACGCGAATTTCTGAGGTGGCCAGTTGTCCGGGGTAGTCAAAACAGGGAAACCAAAAGCGGGAATCTTCATCTTCGCCTTGAGTCCAGACTTGAATGGGTTTGTTGGGATAATGTTGGTCTGGGGCGATAAAATAAAGGCCGCGCTGGGGTTGTTCGACGTGGTAGGCGATCGCAATTTTAAAGGCTTCCTCGGTGGTGGGTTGCAATAACTCAATTTCTAGCTGTTCCCCATCATAGTCAAAGGGTTGCGCTACTTCCCCGATAGTGACAGACTCAATGTTTAAATTCACCGCGTCTAGGGTGAGGTGTTTAATTCCGCGATGAATGGGTTTTAGGGTAATGGTACAAGTGCCTTTAAAGCGTTGTTGGGCAAGGTCTAACTGGAGGTCTAAGGCAATATGTTCAACTTGTCCGGGACGATCAGGATTGTAGTGGGGTTTAGCACCGGGAAGTTCAAAGGACTTGTGTTGAGCTTCTTCTGTATCAAAGTGAAAATAGCGCATTCTTAGGCTGTAGGAAAAATGAATAGGAGTTGAGGACGAAAAAGCACAGACTGAGGCAACCCACAGCACAGGCTTGTGTTCTGTCCGTTAATTTAACATATCCCAGTTAGGCATTGAACGTCTCACTAGGATGAGATCAGAAACACCCCAAGATTGGCAATTCCTTCTCAATGAGTGAAAATTTAGGGTCAATTCCTGGCGACTTTACCTATTTGTGTCAAGATAGAGTAATGGACACTCTTTCGCATGGAGTAAATTGATAAGAATGAAGAAAGTGGGTACCCATCTGGTTGTCGATGCGTGGCAAGCACCGAGCGATTTGTTAAATGATCCAGAACGCATTCGCCGTGCCTTGATTGACGCGATTGAGTCTGGACACGCAACGTTGATTGATTTGTGTGTTCACCAGTTTAGTCCCCACGGTGTGACCGCAACCGCAACCCTCGCCGAATCTCACATTGCGATTCATACCTGGCCCGAACATGGCTACTTTGCTGCCGATCTGTTTTTCTGTGGTCAAGGACAACCGAAAGAAGCAATGCGAGTCCTTAAAGAAGCGCTGCAAGCTGAGAAAATGGAAATGCGGGAAATTGACCGGGGTTTTCCTAATAGTGTTTTAGAAACCCATTTGAAGACGGAGTGGGAAGCCGTCGAATTGGTCGGTTAAAGCAGTTTGATCTAAGTTCGGTTGCGATCGCAGCATAACGAAGCCTAACCTAAGCTCTCACCTTTACGATTAAAAACCGCACAACAACAAAAACTGGGATGTTGGGAGATGTGGACTCTCTCAACATCCTTCTAGTTTGCGCTTGGGCGGTTTTGGTCAACTGGGTGGTACCCTCTCGGAAAACCTGATGCTAGGATGGGGCAAAATCCAACAATCTGGAGGAGGAGACTGTGCTTGAACTTGTTTTCATCTTCAGCTTGGCTGTATTCCCAGCTTTATTCTCCCGACTCTTTTGGCGCAAATTAACCCAACGGTGGCAAGATCGTTTAACTCGTGCCTGTGAGAGTCCTATACAATATCAGCCGATCCCTGTGAGGATTAATTCCCCTTGTGAAACCCCCTCAACCCCCCAAGCATGGCTAGGAGATCCCCGTTGTCGGTTCAGTGCGCGATCGCCTTATCTCCGTTGTGCCGTCAATCCCCAAGGCCCCTGTCAAGGGTGTTCCCAGTTTCAACCCCTCCCTTATCCCCTGCCTAAAATTTATAATTAATAATTGATAATTGATAATTATTAATTATTCACGGAGTATTGAACAAGGGTGTTCCCAGTTTCAACCCTTCCCCTATCCCCTGCCTAAAATTTATAATTAATAATTAATAATTAATAATTAATAATTGATAATTATTAATTATTCACGGAGTATTGAACAAGGGTGTTCCCAGTTTCAACCCCTCCCCTATCCCCTGCCTAAAATTTATAATTGATAATTAATAATTGATAATTAATAATTATTCACGGAGTATTGAACCTCGATCAAAGCAAGCCTTAAATCACAAAATGCTCAGTAATAATCGAGTCTCCTAACACTAACTGCACCGCAAACTGTTCCCCAATCTCCCCACTAAATTTAAACTCCAAGCGTTCTGTACTGCGCGCTTCTGCATTCATCACAGAATCCCCCTCATCATCCAAAATCAACATCTGTAACTTATGAGGTAAGATTTTCTTGTGACCTCGGGGAAATATTTCCACCGAAATATCCATTTCCTGTTCATCAATGGGTTCAATTCCTACCAATAATGAAATCCGTTCCCCTTGGGGTGAAAATTCAATAAATTTGCCTCTTTTTACCTGATCCTTTTTCGGCATTTCTTGGGTTAATGGACTGCGAAAAGCAAAGGCTACTTCTTTTTTTTCTAAAGTGAGCAAACTTTCCCAAGAATGCCACCCTTCCGGGAAAATTTGCTTAAACCAGTGACTTAATTGATTTAAAGTCGGTAGCTTTCCTAATAAGATTTCCATAGGTTGGAATTGTTCTAACGGCACTTCTACCTGAGCTACTTTTTCCAAAAAACCAATAAACGTCCCTTGGGTTATTTTTTCCGGTAGTTCATGATTAAACTGAACCGCTACATATCCCTTCCGCTCATCCCAAACCTCTTCAGGCACTATACAAACCTGAGCATGAGGCAACACCGGACGACATTCTAAAGTCCCCCAATTGTCCACCTCTAAATCCGCCGTATCTGCTAAGGTTTGCATCACCATATCCCAACTATCTCCCCCTTCAGGAGAATTAGCGATGCCCAAACATTGCAAATAATTACTAACAGTTTTAACTGCTAAAACATTGAAATAAACTTGTTTCTTTTTCTCCAGTGTTACTTGTTGATCGGCAAACAATTGAGCCGTTTTTTTGTCTGACAATGTAATGGGAAAATTTAACTTTAATCCTTGTATGAAGTGACTCATAGTAGCTCCTGAATGTACCTGTACCTATATCTCTAAATTTTTCCTAATCTCTGATGCAAACTTGCGACGACTTCTGTTATAAAAACTTCTTAGGGTATTGTGATTTACATCTAACATGATTGCCAATTCATCTAATTTATAGCCTTCTACTAATTTTAACGCAATAAAACGAAAGTTTGCTTCAGCATTATTGCCAATATAAGTCAGCCGAAAAACATCTTGTGGATCTTGCTTAATATAATCAATGATATCCTGAGCCGTAACCGGGTAATTTTCGGTGTTCTCTCGCTGTTTTCGTTCAAGCTTATGCTTAATAACTAGATTCTCTCGGACTAATTGATTCTTTTTTTGATCATTAGTCAATTCTTTAATCGCATCGGGAAAGCGAATTTTAAGCAAATAATTAACCCACTGTAAAACCCCGGCTCGTTCTGGCTTATAATGTTCTATTTTTTCATATAAATACTGAAATAAACGCTGAAGTGCGATATTATAAATTTCCTCATAAGACCCTTGTAACTGAGCAGGAACCGGGGGATGGACTAATTGATCTGAGTGACTTAATAGCCTGAGTAACTGCTCAACTAACTGCCGACGTTCAACTGTGCCTAGGGGATGCCGTTGGGCATTTAAAGCCAGTTTTTTAAGTTGTTCATCAAAATCACACATATTTAGACTTGGTTTGGGTGATGACCTCTCTATCTCTGTCTCTGGGAAAATGTCCCATCCTGATGCAGGAGGGGCAAAATTAACACAAAACTTTACAATTTAACTGGGCTTCTCCCTCTCGTTACACTGGGGGAGTGGGTGAGAAGGGGGGAAGAATGCGACTCACAGGCATTGATTTATTTCGAGGAATGGCTATTTTTGGGGTGGTAATCCTCCACTCTGACGAAGGCATTACCGTAAATTTGCCTTTGTGGACTCAAATGCGTATCTTTGCCAGTTTTGCGGTGCCTTTCTTTTTGGCGCTGTCTTTTTACCTCTCCTGCCGCAAAATCTACGGGAGTCAAGGGGATTATCCCCTTAAAGCCAGACTAACGCGCTTGGTGATCCCTTACCTGTTTTGGACGGGGTTATATTTGCTCTACAAGTTGATTAAATACGCCTTAAAGGGGGATTTTGGGCAGATTGTGGAGTTGGGACAAGATCCCATCGGTTTGATGGTGTTGGGGGGGGCGGCGTTTCATCTCTATTTTCTGCCTTTACTTTTGATGGGGACTTTGGCGATGAAACCTCTCAGCCCTTTAACTCGTCATTCTCGCCCGGTTTGGTTGGGTTTGTTGGGGTTAGGGGTTAGTTTACTGCTATACCATCTATTAGAGGTTTCTGGGAATAATTTTGTCACTCAGGGGGGGGTAGCGTTTCAAGGAGTCCAAAGGGCCCTAGGGGTGGATTGGCACACTTCGCCCCTATTACGGATGTTGGGGGTATGGGTGGCTTGGTTGTTGCGCTGTTTTCCCTATATTTTTATGGCGATGATTTTGGCTTCTCCCAAGATTTACCCCAAGTTAGAGAGGAAAAATGGGTTGTATTGTGCCTTGGTGTTGGTGGCCTTTGGGGGGGTGAATCAGTGGGGGGGGGAATTCCTGCCTGTGGTGCTGTATGAGTGGAGTCGGGGGTATTTGGGGCTATTGAGTGCGATCGCCCTTTCCCCCTATCTCCCCTCTCAAGGTTGGCTGAAAAACCTCGGCCTGTGTTCCTTTGGCATTTATCTGTTACATCTATTTATTGTAGAAGCCCTGCAAATGTTGGAAAACAAGATTTACACTGAGGGCATATTCCGCCACTCTAGCCTGAATCTGCTCGTTTTCGCCGCCGTAGTTTTTACTGTTAGTTGGTTGCTGACCGATTGGCTGATGGGTCGTAAAATCTTAGCTAAATGGATGTTTGGGGCTTAATCTTGGGCTTCTCCAATTAGGGTAAAAGCAGCCCAGTGAGTGGGATCGGGATAGTCTTTCAGGGTGTGTAACATGGCCTGACGTAATGCTAGGGCGCGATCGCCTTTTTCCACCCATTGAGCATAAAATTCAATCATCAAGCTAGCCGTAGGTTGATCGGGAACCGCCCACAGTGACACAATTGTACTCCTTGCCCCAGCCCCTAAAAAAGCACGAGACAACCCCAGCACCCCATCCCCCGTAATCCTTCCTCGTCCTGTGTGACAGGCACTCAACACCACAAGATCGGCATTTAAACGCAGACTTAAGATTTCTTGGGGAGTGAGGAGGCCATCATCGGGGGGGGAAACCGCTAAGGCCAGCGCCCCCGGAGTCGGACTAATCTGTTTCACCTCATCGAGTAAACCATGAGTCGCCAAGTGAATAATACGGGCCCTCTGCATTTGCTGGATAACGGCCTTTTCCGTTGCCCCATCGCCAATTAAGGCCGAATACCCTAAAGCGGTGGCAATGGCCTTCGCTTCGGTTTCTGCCCCCGGTAGGGGAGCCAAGGACACAGGTGTTGAACTCCCGGCCACTGCAATCCTCGGCATGGTAGGATTCCCCACAATTAAAGCCCCTTCGCCCCGTCGTTTTGGTAATTGATGGGTGTGGGATAAAACCTGAAGGGAAGGTGTTGTTAAGATTGTGTGACGCTCAATAAGATATTGATTTTGTTCATCTCGCAAGGCCGGAAAGGGAACTAAAAATAAGCTACCTTGGGGAACAAAAATAACCTTTTTTTCGGGGTCTGTGGGGAGTAAATCCGCAATGGGTTCAATTAACAGTTGATAGAGGTCGGTTAGCCTTTGTTCACTCTGTTGTTTCCGTTGAGAGAGTAGGATATTGCGACTCTGTTCTACAAAGCGAGTTAAGGGAACTTGCCCTTGTCCAGCAGGGCTTAAAACCTGATCTAAACGACTCTGACGAAAGGTAATTTTTCCCTCTGGAGTAATCACCCAGATATATAATTCAGGGTTCAAAGAGTTCTCCCCAATTAAGGAATATTCTACTAAAGTCGCTTGTTGTTGTTGAGCCACTTGGCGAATTTGTGCCACGGTGGGACTGGGGGGATTAACTTGGGGTTGAGATGTGGCAAGACGGGCTAATAAGTCCACAAAAGCCCGCCCTCGACTTCGTTCAGCAATTTCTAGGGCTTTTTCCTCTTGATTTTGGGCAATTAAAGCCTGTTGCAGATGTTGATAGATGGTTTTGCCTTGTTCAAATAAAGAGACTTTCTGTGCATCATTTAAACCCGGTCGCAGGGCTTCAAAGTTATCCATTGCGAGGGTTAAAATTTGGACGGCTTCACTATACTTTTTTTGGGCAATTAGTAGACGACCGATTTCATTTTGTGCTAGAATAGATCCGGCACTTTTAGGGGAATATTCTGCTAAAGATTGTTGATAAAATTTGAGGGCTTGTTCGGGCTTTTGTTGAGCATTATAAGCTTGAGCTAATAAGCTATAACTTTGGGCTTTACTTTCCCCGTCTGACCACTGATTGGCCAGTTGAATGGCTTGTTCATGAATCGCCATAGCACGCTCCAGTTGTCCCAATTGTTGATAAATTTGCCCCAGTTGGTTAAGACTCACTACAACGGCGGGTTGATGGTTAAGTTCTTGATAGGTTTTTAGGGCGTTTTGGGTTAATTCTAGGGCTTGGTTGAGTTCTCCTTGTTGGGCGTAGATTTGGGCTAAATTGAGGGAATTTACAGCCTCTCCTGCACGGGCAAAGTTGACATTGAGTTCATCCCCCAAGGGAGGACGAATGGCTAAACTTTGGTGGATGATTTGGGGGCTTAAATAGGATTGACTCAGGGCATCTCGTAATAATTCTAGTCCGGGAATATTAGAGCCAGAAACTGAACCTTTGATCCAAGTTTGATAGAGGGTAGCGGCTTGAGCAGAAAACTCTAAGGCTTGGTTGATTTCTCCTAAGATTAAACAAAGGGAACTTAAATTATTTAAAATGGCGGTTTCCGCGCCTAAATAGCGGATTCTCGCATTATTGGCTAAATCCCGAACGATTTTTAAGGCTTGGTGATAATGGTCTAAGGCTAAGGCGTATTGACTAGCATTGGCATAAACTACGCCTAGGTTATTTAAGGTGTAAGCTTGCCCAATTTTATCATCGGCTTCTCGCTGTAAGTTTAAGACAGTTTGATATCGGGTAATAGCCGGGAGATAATCTCCTTGTTTAAAGGCTAAAGCGGCGAGGGCGGATTCTGTTAAAATGAGACTGGTTCTAATACTTTGAGGATCTTCAGGATTCCCCCGTCGAAGTTGTTCTAAGATTTGCCGGGCTTGTTGATAATGGGTGATGGCTTGAGTGCGATCGCCTAATTGTTCATAAGTTTGCCCTAAATATTGCTGGGTATAGGCGATGGACTCGGGATGATTGATGCTTTGAAATAACTTGAGGGCTTCCTGAAACGAGGATAACGCCTCCTGCTCTTGTTGGAGGGCTAGATACACTTCTCCGATGCCCTGTAAACTGCGCCCAGCCCCCGCAGGTACGTTAATCTGGCGGAAAATGGCAAGGGCTTGTTGATAAAGTGCGATCGCCCCTTGAGCATCCCCCTGATGATATAATCGCTCCGCCTCCTGATTGAGATAAACCGCCTCAATTAGTTGTTCCTCTTGAGGATTAGAAACTTGCGCCAAAGGATAGGCTAATTTGGGCTTATTTCGAGTGGAAATGGGTTGAGCTTTTATGCTTTCAGCTACCCCAAAAAACAAGCCGCTAGAAAGTCCAAGAAGCAGGAGAGACACCCACAAGGGGCGAGAATTAGACGGCAAAAAATGAGCCATAAAATTTAGTGATAGAGAATTGAAGTCAGTGTTAAGTTTCAATCCCTAATCGTTATTATAGCGCATTTCAAGATCGGCTGTATCGTAGATCCTAAGCCGTTTGTCAGTTTCAATCCCTAATAGGTATTATAGGCCATTTCAAGCATAGGATAAAGGGATTAGATGATTAGATGATTTCAGTTTCAATCCCTAATAGGTATTATAGGCCATTTCAAGCTCAATGGTGACAGGGTGCTTGCGTAAAAATTCGTATAGTTTCAATCCCTAATAGGTATTATAGGCCATTTCAAGTAGCGATTTACTAATACAACAGCAGAGCAATTAATTTTAATAGTTTCAATCCCTAATAGGTATTATAGGCCATTTCAAGGGGGAAACGACCCGATATATCAACGGCGGGTCATTGTTTCAATCCCTAATAGGTATTATAGGCCATTTCAAGCTGAACAGAAGCTCAACGCTGACCGAAAGAAGGCGGTAACAGGTTTCAATCCCTAATAGGTATTATAGGCCATTTCAAGTTTAATATTTTCCTTGATGAGGATAAATATAAACGTTTCAATCCCTAATAGGTATTATAGGCCATTTCAAGTCTGTGGGCATCCCTAGGGATGCCCGCAGTAATTGTTCGTTTCAATCCCTAATAGGTATTATAGGCCATTTCAAGGTGGGTGGGGGGGCGGCAGCTTCTCCGTTGAAATGTTTCAATCCCTAATAGGTATTATAGGCCATTTCAAGACAACTACGAGAACAATTCACCGATTTTATGAATGTTTCAATCCCTAATAGGTATTATAGGCCATTTCAAGAGCAGATTGCCACCCAAGCCAAGGTCACAGCAGCGCAGTTTCAATCCCTAATAGGTATTATAGGCCATTTCAAGACAACTACCACCTCAACATGATCGCAGGGAGTACTTTGTTTCAATCCCTAATAGGTATTATAGGCCATTTCAAGTTAGATCCAATAACAGAATACACAATTAAGAAAGTTTCAATCCCTAATAGGTATTATAGACCATTTCAAGAAGGTTACTCCACTCTGAGAAAGAATGTCCACGTACCGTTTCAATCCCTAATAGGTATTATAGGCCATTTCAAGAGCGGCAGTCCGAAAGCGTGACCTTATCTGGTTTTCCAGAGTCACTTGCGCGACACCCACCCCAGAACCATAACACAGCCCTCGGGAAAAGACAAGAAACGGCTAAAACCCTTGCCCTGTAAGGTGCGCGACACCCTCAATCAGCCAACTCACCTCAAACCCAATCCCCCCAAGCCCTTCAGCCCAATCTGCCCAAAGGCAAAAAAAAACACCCACCCCGTCGCGCAAATTGCAGGAGAAGAGGGAAGTATCTGATGCGAAAATTGCCACAGTCCACTCCGGGACAAATGGATTGAGGTTTTAGAGATGAAAGCCCCAATCCCCCGTCAGTGCGATCGCTCGCCTAAGCCCACCCCCAGTTTATCTTTAATGTACAAAAAAAGACGATGGTTGGGGTAATTCATGAATCACCCCAACTCCTCTCAACTTTTCTGGATGAGGACGGCACAGACTTATTAATCCCTTCCCCCTCCCATGATAGCTAATCAATCATCCCTAACAAACAAGCCATTAAAGCCTTTTGAGCGTGCATTCTATTCTCCGCTTGATCCCAGACCTTAGACTGAGAACTTTCGATCACATCTTCCGTAATTTCTTCCCCCCGGTGGGCAGGTAAACAATGTAAAACAATAGCCTCAGAATCCGCTTTTTCTAACAAACTTCGATTAATTTGATAGGGTTGAAAAATGGGAATTCGTGAAGCCGCTAAATCCTCCTGTCCCATACTAGCCCAAACATCAGTATAAAGAACCTGAGAACCTTCCACCGCCGCTATCGGGTCTTCAGTGATGACAATTTCTGCCCCTTGGACTGCCAATTCTTGGGCTGAACTAACAATAGCTGGATCTGGTTTATACTCAACAGGAGTGGCCACCCGAACTTTCATCCCCATCATGGCACAACCAATCATGAGAGAATGGGCTACATTATTGCCATCTCCTAAAAAGGTAACAGTTTGACCTGCCAAACCGCCAAAACACTCCTGAATCGTTAATAAATCCGCTAACACTTGACAGGGATGTTCAAGGTCAGTTAACGCATTAATGATCGGAATGTCGCAATAGTTGGCAAAACTTTCCACATCCCCTTGTTTAAAGGTACGAATAGCCAAAATATCCAGATAACGGTCTAAGACTCTGGCCGTATCAGAAAGAGGTTCTCCTCGTCCCACTTGCGTCACACTGGGATTCAAATCAATGACCTGTCCTCCGAGTTGATACATAGCCACAGAAAAACTCACTCGCGTGCGCGTGGAGGCTTTATAAAACAATAGCCCGAGGATTTTAGAACAAGTGGGGGTCAAGACCCCACTTTTCAGATCCGAGGCCACTTGTAACAAGTCTGTAATTTGGCTGGGGCTTAAATCGGCCATCCGCAGAAAATCGCGTCCTGTCAATGATTGTAAACTCATGGAATTTCACATCCTCACAGTAGACTGGTTTCGGAAAGCTTTTATCTGCAATGTCGGGTGAAGACCCTCGGTTTTACCGACGGGATGAAACCCGACCAGTATAGAAACAGCGAAGCACGACTCTTTAGCTAAGGCTCAGGAATCACTAGCTCATGACAATTTCTGCTGTATATGTTAGTATACATCTAGTTGTTTGAGGTCGATAAACAAGGTGTGAAGGGCAAA
>NZ_JAIHOM010000063.1 GCF_026130165.1 Spirulina subsalsa FACHB-351
TGTGCCAAAAAATTAGCTATGTACACTGGTTTAAAGAGCTAGTCCCACCTGGTTAAATTTACCTCTTGACAGGGTTACTATGTCCATTTTTACCTAGTTCATAAGTACCGATTCAACACTTCTGGATTTAACCAATTTTCCAAATAACACTAACACGGGCTGATACAAATCACAAGCATCTTTTAAAATATCTGGATAATACTCACCACTTGCTAAAGTGATCCAATTATGACCATCTGGTTTATAATCTCTAAATGAGTTATATTTTTGATTCATCTTTAAAGATTATTGGTATCAGCTTATAATTTAGAACATAGTAGGGCGCGGTAGGGTGTGTTAGACCGAATAATTGAGGGGACACAATCAATAACTGTGATCTTGCTGACGTACCAGCCATTTGGGGAACACAGACTAACCCAAGCAAGAAACTGGGTTGCGTTCATCTTCTCATGAGTGCCTCCCACCTCTGGTGAACTACCCCACCCTGTCGTTGGCGAGGATGGGGCTTCCTGATTCAACGGGAACTGCATCTAACAAAACCGATGTTTTGCCAGGTTGTCTTACACTCCCTCCCCGGGCAGTATCGCTGGTTCCCAACGACAATATCCGCAAGGCTTCATTTCTGATATTTTGTGCCGCATAGTATTTGCCATCAGAATTTTGGGAGACTGTCACAGTTTTGATTGTCCCTTCAAATTCTCAATGACTATGGCAGTAGACTAGCCCAATCTTCCCCGGTAGTTTGATATAGTCTCCTTCAAACTTAACGTTGGCGGGATAACTTAATGACTGCCGACCATGCTTTGACTTGAAACGGGGCAATTGCGCCCGCTTCTCAAAGCAGTTTTTGTAGGCAGTGGAAAGATTGAGAGCAACAACTTGCAAGGACTGGGAATAGGCATCCCTTAGCCAAGGGTATTCCTTTTTTAACCCTGGCAACAGACTCTGGATATATCCACGAGATAATCCTTTGCCTGTCTTGAGATATGTTTGTTGGCATAGGTTGAGTGCAAAATTCCAATGCCAACGATAGCATCCAAAGGCCTTGGCGAGAGACACTTTTTGGTCGTCGGTTGGGTAGATGCGATACTTGTATGCCTTATACATTATCTTGATTGGCTGTTGCCGATCACATTGTAGCTGCTCATCCGAGGATTCGCGATCGCTCAGTTGGTTTATTGGTTGCTATTCATCCCCTCCCTGCAAGGGAGGAAGGGGAATTCCGCAACATTTTGTTAAATTTCCGAACCAGTTAGCCCTAGGAAGCGCTCACAGTAGAGGTTTCAGGTTCATCCACTGGAAGACCTAAAGCCCGCTTTTCTTCGGGTAATAAGTCCGTTTGAGACAGCCCTAAAACCTGTTTATACATCCGTACATACTCTTGTGCGGACTTATCCCAACTGAAATCAAGGGACATCGCTCGTTTCTGCATTTCCCGCCAGTATTGAGGATAACGGAAACTTTCCCATGTCCGCACCATACAGGTGAAGAAATCTAAGGGTTCGTAACGGTCAAAACAGTAACCCCAACCGTCTTGATTGAGAGGATCATGGTGTTTTACGGTATCCACTAAGCCCCCGGTGCGGCGGACGATGGGGATACAACCGTAGCGCATAGCCATCATTTGGGTGATGCCACAGGGTTCAAAACGGGAAGGCATAAGGAATACATCACAACCTGCATAAATCCGCCGGGCTAACCCATCATTATGGAGGATTTGCACGGACATCCGACCGGGATAGCGGGCGGCCATATGCCACATTTGGCTTTCGTAGTAGTGATCGCCTGTTCCCAACAAAACAAACTGCGCGTCAGTATAGGCCATAAAACGATCGAGGATTTGCAACAGCAGATCAATCCCCTTCTGTTCTACTAAGCGTGTCACCATCCCCATTAAGAAGCGCCCTTCATTCATTTCTAGACCTAACTCTTCTTGTAGGGCAGATTTGTTAGCGGCTCTTTGGTCTAAAGTTTCAGCGTTAAAATTTTCTACAATATAACGGTCAGTTTCTGGGTTATACCGTTCCACATCCACCCCGTTGAGAATGCCCCACAGTTTCCCACTAATAAAAGACATCAAACCGTCTAAATTTTCCCCATAGGCTGAGGTTTGAATCTGTTTGGCATAGGTGGGAGATACGGTACTTACTAAGTCTGCTGACTGTACGGCCGCCGCCATTGTATTATGTCCCTGCATATACCAAGGACACCAAGTCATTTGGTCTAAACGCCAACGCCAAGGCCCTTGATAGGCTAAGTTGTGAATGGTGAAAATTGTCTTAATTTCGGGAGTTTCCTGCATCCAGACTGGAATCATGCCTGTGTGCCAATCATGACAATGGAGAATTTCTGGTTTCCAGTCTTCATAGTTCCAAGCAAATTCAGACGCACCATTGGCAAAGAAGGTAAAACGCCAATCCTCGTCTTCTCCGTAATAAATTCGCCGAGGATCAAAAACTGGATGTCCAAAGAGGTATAGGGGAACATCGGTACCGGGTAGGAAGGTTTCATACACGGCGAATTCTTGGAACATGGCACTACCAAGCCAGACAGGTTCTTCGGGAATGTCTAGTTTATCGCTTAGGAAACCGTAGTAGGGCATAAAAACCCGCACATCATGCCCCATTTTGCGCAAAAATTGGGGCAATGCACCAACCACATCACCCATCCCCCCCACTTTTGCTAGAGGAACTGCTTCTGCCGCCACAAATAGAATCTTCATCGCTCAGTTCATATTTCTTTAATATTGCTTGCAGTATGAAGGATGAGGGGATAAAAGGCAATAGGAATTGTCAAGGGAATAGGGAATGGGGAATTGAGCATTGATAATTGATAATGGTTCATAAGGTCTTGAGATTAGCGCTCAATTTGGGCGAAGATTTCGGCGAGAATTTCCTGGGCGCCTTGTTCTTTGAGTTGATGGGCGAGATTAATCCCTAGTTGTTCCGCGTCACTGGCTGGGCCTGTCACCTCGTCTTTAATTAAACGTTGACCGTCTAAACTGGCGACCATTCCGGTGAGGGTGAGGTTTTGCCCGGTGATTTCGGTATTCACTCCGATGGGGACTTGACAACCGCCTTCGAGTTCCCGGAGAAAGGCGCGTTCAGCTAGAGCGCGGGCGGTGGTGGGGGGATGGGAGATGGCTTGTAAGATGCTCAAAATCTCGGTATCTCCTTCTCGGCACTCAATGCCTAATGCTCCTTGTCCGACGGCATGGAGGGAAATCTCGGCGGGAATGACTTGGTGAATGCGATCGCCCATGCCTAACCGTTCTAAACCTGCTACAGCTAAAATGATGGCATCATATTCCCCATTGTCCAGTTTGGCTAAACGGGTGTTGAGGTTGCCCCGAATGTCTTTAAACTCCAAATGGGGGAAGTGATAGCGCAGTTGGGCTAAACGACGCAGGGAAGAAGTCCCTACTACGGTTCCGGGGGGCAATGTCTCCAACTGTTTATCCTTGTGCTGTTGGGCGACTACTAAAGCATCGGCCGGATCTACCCGCTCTGTTACACAGCCTAACATTAACCCCTCGGGGAGACGAGTGGGTAGGTCTTTGAGGGAGTGAACGGCAAAATCGGCTGTTTTGTTGAGTAGTCCTACTTCCAATTCTTTGGTAAATAATCCCTTGTCGCCAATCTTAGACAGTGCCACGTCCAGAATTTTATCCCCCTGGGTACTCATCATTTCTACTTCAAAGGTGTGGTCGGGGAATTGTTGCTGGAGTTGATCCCGTACCCAGTAAGTCTGAACTAAGGCTAATTGACTTTTCCGGGAGGCGATGCGAATGGTGCGAGGAGGACTAGAAGTCGAAGTCATATAACGATTTTTGTACAAATATCAATTAAGGGACTCGATCTAGAGTATCGCAGTGGCGGGTACTTCTGAACGTTTTCGGACTGTTGGGTTTATTAAGTTTTTTGACGCTTCCTGAATCTTTGTGGCGATCGCCGAGCCAATCTTGGGAAAAGCTTAATATCAGGAGAGGGGTTCAAGTTCCGTTGATATACTTGAATTAAGCATAAGTCGGCGTGAAAACCTACGTCAGACCGTCTTATGCGGGTTGCCTTGCCTCTCTCATTCTAATTGCTGATTGAGATCCCGAGTTGACACGGGGACATCTTTCTCCATCACCGACTGTACATTCATCACCTAAAACCTATGGGAACTGGGTGCAAAAACATCTAGGAGGTTACTTACAATGAAACGCTTACTTTCTGCATTGGGGATTGTGGTTGGGGGACTGGTCTTAATCGCTCCCCAAGCGTATGGACAAACGGCTGAAATTTTAGAGCCAATGGAACCGACCAACCGCGAAATATTCGAGGCTGTGGGTTATGGTGAGATGACGGCTGATGAACTAGGGATAGGAGGGAGATACTATCCTCAACGGTCTTGGAAACAGTGGATTCTCCCCCACATGATTAGCTCTTTATCTTGTGTCCCAGATACCCACTTTGATCGGGTGAGTTGCTATGGGGATCCGGATTACCGCGTAACTATTGCCCCAGAGGAACAATGGCGGATAGTCAGCGATTACAACTATGAAGATACTTTAGTTGATTATCAGTTTGCCCGTTTAGAAAATGTTGGCGTTTGGATGAGGGGACGACCTTTAGCCAATAATCCTCGCGGTACCATTGCCGTTGGACTGAATTTCTAAGGGGGTTTCTCGTTTTTCCTTGGACGAAACAGGCGAAATTCCGCCTGTTTTGTTGTTTTGAACAACCAATAGTCTGAAGGGGGCTTGGTTTCCCCACTCGTCTAATACAGTGGGGGAGTTCATAAATAGCGGTGTTCCCTGTGCGCGGTGAGAATGCCACTCTTGTGCTGCCGTATAATGAGTTGTCACGTTTCGATCTCATCCCCAATGCCCATGATTCGCGAAGCAGTGGAATCAGACCTGAGCGCCATTGTCCAGATTTATAATGAGGCTGTGGTCGGTCGCAAAGCTACCGCAGATTTAGATCCAATTTCGATTGAAAGTCGTTTGACTTGGTTTCATGAACATACTCCCGAGTCTTACCCGATTTGGGTCTTAGAGAAAGAGGGTAAGATTGCCGCTTGGCTGAGTATCCAACGCTTTCATCCTCGTCCTGCCTATACTGCAACGGCGGAGTTAAGTATTTATGTGTCCCCTTTGTGCCAAAAACAAGGGATGGGAAGGATTTTGTTACAACACGCGATCGCCAAATCCCCCGCCCTAGGCATTAAAACCTTAGTCGGTCTTATTTTCGCCCATAATGAACCGAGTTTAAAACTCTTTGAACGGTTTCACTTTTCTGAGTGGGGCTATCTGCCGGGGGTAGCTGAATTAGATGGGGTGGAACGAGATTTAGTTATTATGGGAAGGCGTTTGATTTCCTAAGACCCCATTTGTTTATTAGGAAGGTGCTGTCTCCCCTCCCTTGCCAATAATTATCCCCTAGACTCACTAACTCCATATCTTAAGATTGTATGGCTTGTTCACGCAGGATTTAAGAGAATTACCAATCTGGCAAAATCAGATATTCAGGCACGAGGCAACAGAATGATTAGAATTACCGAAGAATTCCTAGAACAGGGTAAAAGTAAACGGGGAAGTTGGTCAAAAAAACAATTGGCTTTATTAGGGGTTACTTACCCGTTAAAAGCGGGCTGGAAAGAGAGAGTTTTAGGTCAAGTTATTTCGGAAGAAAATGCTACATTATTTATTGAATTGAAGGATAAGCATATTAAACCAGAGCCTCAAGATGAGGTGGAACGATCTGTGGTGACATCGCCTAAGCCTATGGCTTGGGGGGAGTTCAATCCTGACCTCACCCATTCTGAACTGACTCAAGTTATGATCTATACCGATGGAGCTTGTTTAGGGAATCCGGGAGTGGGGGGATGGGCAGCTCTGTTAATTTATCGCTCACGGACGAAAGAAATTGTCGGTTCTGAATCTTCACCAACGACGAATAATCGCATGGAAATGAAAGCGGCTATTGAGGGATTAAAAGCCTTAAAACGTCCTTGTAGGGTGCAGTTATATAGTGACAGTCAGTTGCTTATTAATACAATGAATTATAATTGGAAAAAGAAGGCAAATCAAGATTTATGGCACGAGTTAGATGAATTAAATAGTATTCATCAAGTGGAGTGGATTTGGGTGAAGGGACACGCGGATAATGTGTTTAATAACCGGGTGGATGAGTTAGCGTTTCAAGCAGCTAAAACGGTAAACTCCTGACTCCTTTGGCTAGATTTTCCTGCTCTATTCGTTTGGTTGAATTATGCCCAATTTTTACCCTGCCCAAACTCACCCCCTCCTAACGCGCTTTGTCCAGAGTCTCGCCTCTCCTGTTGCCTATGGGCTGTATCGTCTCCAGGTCAAGGTGAGCGAGGAGGATGTGGCCTTGTTGCGATCGCTGAGTGACCAACGCTACATCCTGATGCCCAATCATTCTAACTTCCAGGATGGTGTTGTTCTGTTCCTACTTTCTGCCCGAGTGGGTCAACTGTTCAACTACTTAGTCGCCTACGACAATTTTCGCGGACTTTTAGGGGCATTTTTACCCCGGATTGGGGCTTATTCGATTAAACGGGGAGTAGGCGATCGCGAAAGTATCCTACACACCCTAGACTTGTTAAAACAACCCGCTTGTCACATGGTTATCTTCCCGGAAGGGGGCTGTTCCTTCCAAAATGATACTGTAATGCCCTTTCGCACCGGAGCGGTGCAAATGCCCTTACAAGCCCTCAATACACTTGCTAAACAAGGGGATACCTTGCCCAATTTTTATCTAATTCCCGTCAGTCTCAAATACCGTTACACTTCCACCATGCAATCCACCATTGCCGAGAGTTTGCACCAGTTAGAAAGCACCCTCGGCATAATCCCTCCTGAACAGGACTTTTACCCCCGTTTACGCGCCATTGGGGAGCAGGTAATGCAGAATCTAGAGCGAGAATACCAAATCACCACACCGCCCCATTTAGACTGGAATCAGCGCATTGAAGCCATTAAAACCCATGTTCTTAATTACTGTGAGCAGGAACTGAATATTATTGGATCCGCTCATTTACCCATGCGGGAACAAGTGTATAAAATCCAGTCCCTTCTGGAAACAGAAACCCAAGAAACAACTGCCCACCAAAAAATTTATCGTGCTACTATTCGCCTGCTCAATTTTGATGCCATATATGATGGTTATGTAGCAGAAAACCCTACACCAGAAAGGTTTTTAGACACGATTATCCGCTTAGAACGAGAAGTATTTCACCTTGACCAACCGCCCCCGAAAGGACATCGAGAGGTTCAGGTGAAATTGGGGAATCCCATCAACTTAAAAGACTATTGGTCAGCCTACCAAGAAGAGCGCCCAAGGGTTATTGAACAACTTACGAGACGGGTTCAGCAAGTGGTTCAGGATAACTTATCTAGGGCTTGCTGATATCAATTACCAATTCCCCACTATTTCTCAAGTACTTAGATAATTAATCCGAGCAAAAGGTTCTAAAGCCCCTAACACTTGTCCCCCATAACTGCGATAATTCACCCGATTATCTAATAGAGCCACCACCCCCTGAGACTCACGCACCGGGAGAACCGCCCATTGTAACTCCCGTAAAGCCGTCGGTAACAGATACTCCCGAAACCAATCCTGACGCTGTTGTTTGTAATAGTTCACCTGTCCAGCCACTAAGGGATGTTCTACCGAGGGAAAAGGCAGAGTCGCAATAACTAATAACTCCGGAGTAGGCAGTAAATCATGATATTGATGCCAAAAAGACCACCCCGCCACTAAAATCCCATCAGGCTGCATCTGAGTTGTTTCCACCTGCACCAGTGAGCCATATTCAGCCGCTAGAGTTGCCCCGACTTGGGCTTTAAGGGGGACATCATCCACCAAAATCACCACAGGGCGCTGAACCCGACGGAGGCCATCTAGACCATATTTGAGGGACTGCTCCACCATCCCCCCCCGACAGAGACGGTGCAGTTGTGGTATTAAGACCTTTTGAAATTCAGGGGTGTTCGGCATGGGCAAACGGTCGGGAAGGTACAGTTGTATATGTTCCGTTTGGCGGTTGGCCGAAAATTTAAGGCAGGTCAGATCCTCCAGCCCCAAGCGTTGACGGTAAGTAGGGGCTTGGGGGTGGGAATCGAGGAAAGCCCCCATTAAAACCACAGGTTGTTTCTGCCAGAGAGGATGTAGATAGGCGGCCACATCAATGGGGGCGAGATGGAGACTAAAGGTCTGTTGGCCTCGGTTTAAAGTCGTCCAGATTAGGTATCCGGGTTGTTGGGACTGGTCTTTAAACTGCTGCCAGAGGGGGGGCAAATCACCGGGGGGGAGGGTCTGCCAGAGAGGGATGAGGAGTTCCTGTTCACTAGGGTCTAAACAATAACACTGATAGGGGTTAGACGGGTGTTTAAACAGAGTTTCACCCAGCTGTTGATAGATTTGTTCAATGAGGGAGTGATCGGCCTGATAAGCGGCGCTGAGTTCTTGCCAGTGGTTGGAGTGGAGGTGGAGGGTGAGGTGTTCCCGAGTCCAAGTTTCCCAGTCGTCTACGGGGTCGATGAGGGTGGGGAAGGCTGGGGCGGAGGGGTCTTGATTGAGCCAATGTTGAGGGGAAATGAGACATAAACCGGAAAAGGTGGGATCGGTTGGGAGATGATCCTCTCGGATCACCTTTTTTTCCACGCCTAACCAACTCAACAGTTGAGGAATGGTCTGTTCTAGCCATTTGACTTGCTGGGTGGGAGGAGTGACTAAAACGGTGCCTTTGGGCCACATTAAAGCGGGAATTAAGTAACTTAAGGCGTAGGTGTCACTTTTGGCGGCCGTTTGAATTAAAGCAGAACGACCTAAGCGCAAAGCGCGGGCTACTAATCGGCCCATCGTTAGGTGATGGTGCCAATGGGGGTGTCCTTGTTCTCGTAAGAAGGCCAGAAGGCAAGAATGAACGTCTGCTTCAATCATGGGGTTTGGCGGGAGGCTAAAACAGAACGCTCAGAAACTGCATGACAATATTAGTCGGGGGTAGGGTTAACCGCTCCACGGATGAGCTAGAATCCTTCTCGGAACTGCGCTGGACATTGCCGCGACCAAAATTTGGATTGTGATAAATGTCTAGGGTGGTGTTCCGAGAGTTGGTGATTACAGTATAGGTGGGAGCGTTGAGAAAATTAATCGCTTCTTCAGGTAAACCTTGATGACGGTTAAGTTTAAGAGGTTTTAAGCGGTTAATGGTGGAGATCAGGCTAGACCCTACTTGACGCAAATGTTGGGCGTTTTCTGCATTTAACTGAAGACTGTCATCTTTGCGGATGGTTTGGAAAAGTCCCATGAGGTGCCGTTCAATGATGGTGTGGTCTTGAAAGGGTAAGGTTGCCCCGTAGGCCATCATAAAGAGTTGCTCGTTGCGATCGATTTGGAAGGTTAAATAGGTGCGGCGAGAACTGATTTTAATATTCGGGGGATGACTCAAGGTGGGGTAAACCTGATCAATTTGGTGGTAAAGGGCGGCTAGGGCGAGATTGGCGGAGAGGTTAAAGGGTGCATCGATGGTGATTTGAATGGTGGGGGGGGTTTCGTTAAAAAAGGTTTGGGTTTTTTCTGGGGTGAGTCGGTAGATTTGACTTTGATCTCCTTCGGGACTTAAATCTACCCAGTCGCAACTAATGCCTCGGGTTTTTAGGCCTGAGCGGGAGACTCCATAGAGTTTGGCTCCGGTTAAAATGGCTCCGGTGAGATCGGCTCCGCCCCACTCGGCGCGAATTAACCGGGTTTTGGAGAGATCGGCATGGACTAAACTGGCGTTGACTAAGTTGGCTCCACTGAGATCGGCGGCCATTAGGTTGGCTCCACTGAATTTGGCATCGCTTAAATCGGCCCAGCGTAGGGTAGCACCGCTTAAATCGGTCCAGCGCAAGTTTGCACCCCGTAAGTCGGCTCCGCTGAGGTTGGCTCGGCTGAGATTAGCTTGAGATAAGTCGGCTTCTCGTAGGTTGGCTCCGCTGAGGTCGGCCCGGGAGAGGTCGGCTCCACTGAGGATCACTTGTTCTAAGATAGCGTCGGTTAAGATGACATCTCGTAGATTGGCTTCACTGAGGTTACAGTAACTGAGGTTGGCTGAACGGAGGGTGGCTTCTCGGAGGTCTGTGCTGTCGAGGTTGGAGCCGCTGAGGTTGGCGTGACTTAGTTGAGCGCGGACTAATTCGGCCCGGATGAGGAGGGATTCGGTGAGTTCAGCATGGCTGAGATTGGCTCGGATGAGGTTGGCGACGTTGAGGGAGGCGCGGTTCAGTTTGGCGCGGGTGAGATTGGCGGCACTGAGTCGGGCAACGTTGAGTTTGGCTCCGTTGAGATTGACCTCGCTGAGGTTGGCTCCACTGAAGTTGACGACGTTGAGTTTGGCTCCGCTGAGGTTGACTCCACTCAGGTTCATGTCTCTTAGGTTAGCTTCACTGAGGTCAATGGAACCAAATTCTCGGATGCCAGTTGCATAGAGATGGCGTAGTTCTTTAACATTCATCTAGGCTTTTTTGCTCCTCAAGGTCATCAATGGGGCAGGTTGGGTTCGTTTTAGGGGTAAGGTCAAGGTAATGAGTGAAATTGTGCAAAAAACAGTGGGAATTGTTGGTTTAGGGTTGATTGGTGGGTCTTTGGGCTTAGAGTTACGTCGTTTGGGCTACCGGGTTTTGGGTGTATCCCGACGGCCTGTGACTTGTGAAAGGGCGATCGCCTTGGGGGTGGCGGATCAGGCTGAGATTGAGTTAGCGACTGTATCAGAAGCGGATGTGATTTTTATTTGTACGCCCCTGAACTGGATAGAAACGAGTATTCGACAATTATTGCCCGATTTAAAACCCACTACAGTCGTGACGGATGTGGGTTCGGTCAAAAATCCAATTGTAGAGGCGATCGCACCCCTCTGGGAAAATTTCGTCGGGGGACATCCCATGGCAGGCACGGCAGAACAAGGTATTGAAGCCGCTCAGTGGGGTTTATTTAAAGATGCTCCCTATGTTTTAACCCCCCTCCCCTCTACCCCCACTGTCGCCGTAGAACAGGTTAAAGAGATTGTACAAGCATTAGGTTCTCGTTTGTACTGTTGTGAGCCGCAACAGCATGATCGGGCGGTGGCCTGGATTTCTCATCTGCCGTTGTGGGTCAGTGCTAGCTTAATTGAAGCCTGTTTACAGGAGGAGGAACAAGCGGTATTACAGTTAGCCCAAAGTTTGGCGAGTTCGGGGTTTCGGGATACCAGTCGGGTGGGAGGAGGTAATCCGGAGTTAGGGGAAATGATTGCTCGTTACAATGGGAGGGAATTATTGCGATCGCTCTATACTTATCGTCGGGTGTTAGATCAAGTCATCGCCCAGGTCGAAGAGCAGGACTGGGAACATCTACTGCATTTACTCGGGCGCACGGAATCCGCCCGCCCCGCTTTTGTCAAGCACCCGCCCTCTCCAGGCTGACCCATCTCTCCTCACAGGGATTTCTCCCCAAAGTGCAGACTAACCCACGTATCATGGAATCAAGAGTTAACCAGTTTTGAGAGGGTGATAGCATGAGCTACGACTACGATTTATTTGTCATCGGTGCAGGTTCTGGAGGCATTGCCACCGCCAGACGAGCCGCAGAATATGGGGCTAAGGTGGCTGTGGCTGAAGATGACCGCCTGGGGGGAACTTGTGTCAATCGCGGCTGTGTTCCGAAGAAACTCATGGTCTATGCCTCTCGTTTTCCTGACCAGTTTGAAGAAGCTCAAGGCTACGGTTGGAGCGCGGTAGAAAGTCATCTAGACTGGTCTAAGATGATTAGGGTCGTTAATGATGAGGTGACACGACTCAATGGGATTTATCAACGGATGTTAGATAATTCCAAGGTGACGGTATTCCGCCACCGTGCCACGTTTATAGACTCTCACACCCTACAAGTGGGAGAAGAAAAAATTACGGCGGAACGGATTTTAATTGCGGTGGGGGGAAAACCTGTTAAACCCAATCTTCCGGGGATTGAACACACGATTACTTCTAATGAGATTTTCCTGTTGCCTGAACAACCCAAACGGATGTTGATTATTGGCGGGGGCTATATTGGCTGTGAGTTTGCCTGTGTGCTGCATGGTTTGGGAACTGAGGTGACACAGGTCATTCGAGCCGATAAAATCCTGCGCGGGTTTGATGATGACTTGCGCACGACGATTCAAGAGGGCATGATTCAACATGGTATTCGGGTATTAAATCAAACAAATCCGGTGTCCATTGAACGGACGGCTGAAGGTTTAAAGGTGACGCTCAAAGGACCCAATGGGGATGAGTTTGTGGAAACCGATGCAGTGGGTTTGTCGGCAACGGGGCGGATTCCCAATCTCCAAAATTTGGGGCTGGAAAATACGGCGGTTGAGGTGCAAAATGGGGCGATCGCGGTCAATGAAGACAGTCAAACCTCAGAACCCCATATCTACGCCGTTGGAGACTGTACCGATCGGGTGAATTTAACCCCGGTGGCTATTAATGAAGGTCGGGTCTTTGCGGATACGATTTTTGGCGGTAAGTCTCGGGTGATGAGTTATGAAAATATCCCCAGTGCGGTATTTACTACCCCAGAAGCCGCCACAGTCGGCCTGACTGAAGCAGAAGCACAGGCCAAATACGGCGATGCGGTAAAGGTCTATCGCACGAAGTTCCGCCCGATGTATTACACTTTGGCCGGGAAAGAGGAAAAAACTATGATGAAGTTAATCGTAGATACCAATACCGATCGGGTGGTGGGCGCCCACATGGTTGGGGATCATGCGGCGGAAATTATTCAAGGAGTTGCGATCGCCCTCAAAACTGGAGCGACAAAAGCTAACTTTGACGCAACTATTGGCATTCACCCCAGTTCGGCGGAAGAGTTTGTTACGATGCGTTAGCTCCCAGTAATAGACATCTCCGGAAACTCTATTTTCGGAGATGTTCACTATATAGGGCTTGCTGAATAACTCTACTCGTGGGGCTAGGGAATTGATAATTGATAATTTCTCCCCCGCTCCCCCTCTCCCCTGCTCCCCTGCTCCCCCTCTCCCTTGTGGATTACAAAACTCAAATGAAAACGCTATAGAGAGTCGGTCAACCATCAAGATTGCGACAACGTTCCAAATAAATGGCAATAACAGGATCTTCTGGGTTTTCGACTTGGCACTGCTCAAATAGTGCAATGGCTTCGTCTAAATGACCTAAATGATATTTTGTAATGCCTTGTTCAAACAGGGTCTTGGTGAGGCGTTTTTGGGTTCTCAAACTGGGTGGATCAGAGTTAAAGACTTCATAGATTGTAATGGGTTGAACTCGTCCTTTAACTTGTACTCGATCAATAATGCGGAGATCATAGTTAGCTAAATATTTTAGCTGAGAAAATGTATGTTGGGAAATCAATAATGATACCCCATATAGTTGAGTTAACCGTTCAATGCGAAAGGTTAAATTCACGGTGTCACTGATCACGGTTCCATCCATGCGATTTTTGCCTCCGACAATGCCTAACATTAAATCTCCGGTATTAATGGCAATTCCGATTTTGAGTGGGGGAAAATTAGAGTTTTGGTGCTGTTGATTCCACTGTTTGAGAGCGCGTAACATATAAATACTGGCGGTAATGGCATCATCAGGACTGCGGGGAAATAAGGCCATGATGCCATCTCCCATGTATTTATCTACAAAACCGTGATGATCTAAGATCAGGGGGTCCATCTCCTGTAAGTAGGAATTGAGGAACAGGAAATTTTCTTGGGGTGTCATCCCTTCTGAAAGCTTGGTAAAGTCCCGGATATCGGCGAAGAGAACTGACATTTTCTTTTGAATGCGATCGCCAATTTCAATATCTATAATGCTTTTCTTGGAGAGGAGGTGAATAAACTGTTTCGGCACAAAACGCGAATAAGCTTGGGTTAACTCTAATAAATCATTGGTTAACTTGACCCGCACTTCCTCCGCATTTTTCCGATCTGTAATATCTTGAAAAGCGGTTAAAGCGTAAATGACCTTGCCTTCCTCGTCAAAGATTGGCGTTCCCCAACATTCAATGGGAATCCGCACGGCATCCCGTTGAATTTCTAAATTATCCGCTTTTGTACTTTGTCCCCCTAATGCCTTAACGGCTACTAAGTCTTGAGTTGGATAAAGGTCGGGTTTATCTAATACATAAAGCTGACAAACTTCTGACATTTTCTCTAAGGTCAAATCTGGAAAGTGACTTTTTCCTAATAGGTCAGCCGCTTTCCGATTCATATAATACAAATTTCCTACTCCATCAAAAACCATCACCCCTACGGGAATCGCTTCTAAAAATTGGGCTAATCGTTGCTCGCTTTCCCGAGTGACATCTTCTGCTTGTTGATAAAGCAAGGATTCCATTAAATCGCCGTGTTCGGTGGTATTGGCCAACAGGATGGTTAAATCCCGCATATCCTGCTTAACGACCGATAAAACGGTTTCTAAGGCGGCTAAAGCTCGTTGACGTTCTTTGACTTCTTGGGCGAGTTGTTCGTTGGTGCGTTGTAATTGGGACTCAATAAAATCCGCATGGCTGACGGTGTTTTCTAAGACAATCTCCAGATCCAATTTTTCTTGGCACAAGCGAGCATTTTCCTGACGTAGTTGCTCAATCTCTGCTCGGAGGGCTTCGGGAGAGGTGGAATCATTGGCCATAATGTGCTGAAAGCTTGGAAACCATACTGAGCAGTGTAAATCATTTCGCGGAACCAACAATCCCACGGATCGCTGGAAGCTCAACTCTTCTCTATTCTGGCATCTTTTCACGTAGGGAATGGGTTATTCCTGTTGATCTATTGATTTTCGGGTGGGGAAATGGCAAGATGTATGTACTACTTGGAGGAAGAAGAGATTAAGGATCTATGACAAGTTTAAATGTGGTGAATTTAGTAGGGCGTGCGGGGTCAGATCCCGACGTGCGTTATTTTGAGTCTGGATCGGTGTTGTGTGAATTACCGTTGGCTGTGGACCGGATGAGACGGGATGATAAGCCGGATTGGTTTAATTTAAAGATTTGGGGGAAAACGGCGGAAATTGCCGCTAATTATGTGAAAAAGGGGAGCTTGATTGGGATTCAAGGCTCGTTGACTATTGAAACTTGGAGCGATCGCAATACCGGAAGCAATCGCTCAAAACCCGTGATTCGCGTGGAGCGTTTAGAACTGTTAGGCTCAAAACGAGATAATGAAGCCCATGCTAACCAAAACACCTACAATGACGCGGAATTTTAATAACGAATCTCCAGCGTCACAGAGGCCTGCACGTCCTGTTCTCCCCCAATAATTGGCGTAGCATCTGCGGCCATAGCTTCGGCGCGCTGCATGAGGGGGCGGGGGGTGGGCGGGGTGGCACTGTTGATGGAAATGCTAATAATTTCCTGACGGCTGAGGTTTAAGGCGGCTAAGACAGCATCGGCTTGGGCTTTAGCGTCTTGGGTCGCTGCTTGTAGGGCGACCTTTTGAGCGGTGGAAATGGCACTGTCGCTGGCGGTTAAACGAATGCCATCAATGCGGGTGGCTCCGGCTTGGATGGCGGCATCAATGACGGCTCCGGCCTCGTTGCTGGGGGTGCGATAACTAACGGTGCTGGTGCCAATATAGCCCACGAGTCGCTGTTGATTGTTGCGGTATTCGTAGTTGGGTTGTAAGGAAATGCCCGTGGTTTGTAATTGTTCGACATTGCGCGATCGCAACACATTCACCACCCCATTCATCCGGCGGGCGACTTCGGCTTGTACGGCGGTGGCACTGCTTTCTCGCACTTCCACCCCCAGCGTAACATCGGCTAAGGTGGCGGCAATGCTCTCACGCCCTTGTCCGGTGACAGTGAGGGTGCGTAATAGGCGTTCTTGGGCGCGGGCGCTCATAGGGATAGTAAGGGCAACGAGGGCTAAACTGAGGGCTAACCAACGTGAGGGACGTTGGCAAGGTAGAGAGGCGAATGGTAAAGATTTCATAGCGGGAATCAACTCCTCATGATATTGTTTCCATGCTAGAAAATCCTGAGGCGGTTGTGTCTCAGGTTACGGTTTTGGCAACGAAAAATTTAAGTTGAATGAATTATGGTTCTGATTTTAACCAACGACGATGGGATTGATGCGCCGGGGATTCGGGCCCTACAGCAGGCACTCGCCCAAGATGCCTTGATTTTTGCCCCTCAAGGTCAATTATCCGGCTGTGGGCATCAGGTGACGACGGGAGTTCCCTTGCAGGTGGAACGGCGCTCTGAAACAGAATATGCGATCGCCGGAACTCCAGCCGATTGTACCCGAGTGGCTTTGTCCCAATACGGGAGCGAGATTGATTGGGTTCTCTCGGGAATTAATGCCGGGGGGAATTTGGGCATAGATGCCTACATCTCCGGCACTGTGGCCGCCGTGCGTGAGGCCGCCATCTACAATATCCCAGCCATTGCCCTTTCCCACTGGATTAAACGCCCCCTCGTCCTTGACTGGGACATCACCACCCAAAGAGTCGCCAAGGTACTCGATAAATTGATGAGTTTACCCTTGCCTGCTAAAAGTTTTTGGAATGTCAATCTCCCCCATCTGCCCCCCGGCTCCCCGGAACCAGAACTGGTGTTTTGTGAACCGAGTACGGATCCTTTGCCTTTGAACTATCGCATTGAGGGGGACTGGTATCACTATGAAGGGGTGTATGAAGAACGCGATCGCACCCCCGGCAGCGATGTAGATGTGTGTTTTAGCGGAAATATTGCCGTGACCCAGATTCGTTTGTGAAAATTGGCGTTATCCTGTGTTAAACCCCAGTCTGGGGCAGTGGCTTGTTTGTCTACCCGTTAGGAGGCCATGTAATGGTCAGACTGGGAGTCCCCACGCTGTGATAGCTGGGGATGATGTCAATATGACAGCACAAGTCCGCTAGCCCTTGTCCTTCTAACAAGGGCGACGATACGCTAAAACACCAGACTGTGGCAAAGAATCATGACCTACACAACGGAGCAACTGATCGAGATTCTGGAGCAAGAACTCCGCGCCAGTTGGAAAGGGGAACGGGTATTATTATCCGCCGAAGAACGGTTTAATGATCCCGTCCTCGCCCCCCTCCTCGGAAGTCACAAAATCGGCAAAGTCTACGCCTATCGAGAATTTCGTGAGCAAGTTCACCAGTATCAAAAAGACCATCAAGTGTCCGGTTTAGTCTGGCGGACTTGTCGCTTTAAAGGGCAAACGGTGCGTTATCCTGAACTGCACAATCAACTGATTGCTTTGGAACAGGATAAAGAGATCCTGCTACAAAGTAAGGCCAGCGTTTTGGAATTTTGGCAGCAAACCACCCCCGGCCTAAAATTCTGGTTCGCTGGGCATGATCCCCAAGCCATCACGCCGGAATTAGTGGAACAATTGGCGCAGGATGCAGAATGGGCGGAAGTGGATGCTACCTTGACGGAACTTTATCTCGGACTGTGTTGGGGAAATCCCCAAGAGTGTCATTATCAATGGGCTATGCCAGAATCAGGATGTCGGAGAATTGTTGCGGCTCCGAACCGTCCTAGTTTAATTAAAGTCTAGTCATGCGGAAATTTCGTTACGGGTGGATGGTGTTAAGTGCGATCGCCCTTTTACACCCTTCCCAGACCCTACAAGCCCAAACCTGCACCGCCGGAAGCAGTTGCCCTCCTCCCCCCCTACAAGTCATTCCCGGCCAATTAGTGCGCGTCGAAGTCATCAACCGGACGCCCATCCCCATTCAAATTGAACAACTTTATGCCACCGGCCCCCTTGCTCTGGGCCCAGGTGAAATCTCTCCCCTGCTCTTTGGCAACACCATCCGTAACTTTTCCCTCATTTTCTGGGAGCCCACTGGGAGAAAACTGTTTGCCAATGTTTTCCAACCCGAGGAACAAGTCCTGCGCATTGAAATTTTACCCGGTGGAGCTATTGAAGGAGAAGGGGCCGTTTACTTGCGCAATGATGGGCGGATTGATGTGTTTTGATTAATCTGTTTTGATTAATCTGTTTTGATTAATCTGTTTTGATTAATCTGTTTTGACCGACTCGGTAGGACTTGATCGAAGAATTAACCATCCATAGACTGGTCTGTGATAGGAGTATAGAAGGGGTTGCCAGATTTGAATGAGTGCAAACCCTTCAGGAGAATTCTTGAACTAATCTATTGACCCAGAGCGAAGTGAGGATAAAATCTTGGCTAGAGTGCGCGTCCGTCAGCACGTTAACCCTTTAAGTCGTAAATACCAACAACCCATTACTCCCCCGCCGTGGGAACAAGTGTTTCAGTTCCCCCAGCAACCCCTCCATTTAGATATTGGCTGTGCGCGGGGTAGATTTTTGTTAGAATTAGCCCCCCTACAACTAGATTGGAACTTTTTAGGGTTAGAAATTCGAGAACCTTTGGTCATAGAAGCCAATCAGAAGCGAGATCAGGCTCAGTTGCACAATCTGGCTTATTTGTTCAGTAACATTAACATTGATGCCGAGATTTTGCTGCAATCGTTGCCAGAAGGCGTTTTACAACGGGTATCTATCCAATTCCCCGATCCGTGGTTTAAGCAACGACAAAGCAAGCGCCGTGTGGTGCAACCGGAGTTAGTGGGGATTTTGGCGCAATATCTACCTGTGGGGGGGGAAGTGTTCTTACAGTCCGATCTGGAGGGGATTGCAGTGGAAATGCGCGATCGCTTCCAAGAACACCCCGCTTTCCACTTAACCCATTCTACCCCCTGGTTACAGGAAAACCCCTTACCTGTCACCACCGAACGGGAACGAGCTACCTTAGCGAAATCTGAACCCGTTTATCGTTGCTGGTTTGAGCGAGTTTAGGAGGGCGCGTCAGCAGGACTGTCATTCCTGTTTAATCCCAGTTAAGCCTTCTGACGCACCCCAATAGCGGATTATTTCGGATCAGAATCCGAAGGAGGAGACGAGTTCGATTCAGTGAGAATCTTCCATGCCGCATCAACGGCCCGATCCACGCGATCGCCCCACGTCTTCATGTCGGACAGTAACATCTCCCAGTTCTTATTCGCCGTGTCCTCCACAGCAGACACCGATTTTTCCATGGACTCTCGCTGTTCATCAAAAAAACCGCCCAATTTTTGCAAAGTGTCTTGCGCTTGACGCATGGCTGTTACATAGGTTTCCCGCGTCATTTCCCCCGTAGACTCAATTTGGGCTTGACTTTGCTTTTTAATCGCCTCAATCAAGGCCATCATGTGATATCTGACCTCATCCGACTCCCCTCCCATTTTCTGCTCTACGAGAGCCTTCGTTTCTTCACTCACGGAACTAGAGGAAGAATCAGAATTAGGGGAGGTTTCGTTAGTTGGTGATGTTGGTTCAACCATAATTTTAGAACATACTCCTAGAGGTTCACCTTTATTTTAACGGTTTCCCTCAATTCCTACCAACTCCCCTAAAGCGACAGAAGAAAAGCCAAAGCTATAATAAGACTATCCCTTGTAATTTAGTGTCATGAATACTATCTCTAATTTATCCGGCTACCAAATCCTAGAACAAATCTATGCAGGAACCCGTACTCTAGTCTATAGAGCTATGCGCAACAGTGATCAAAAACCTGTTGTGATTAAAATTCTGCGCGATGAGTACCCTAATTTTTATGATTTAGTACAGTTTCGGAATCAATACACTATTAGCAAAAACCTAAATCACCCCGGTCTAGTTCAACCCTTAGCCCTAGAAGTCCATCAAAACACCTATCCTCTGATTATTTATGCTCTCATTATGGAAGACGACGGCGATATTTGCTTAGTCGATTACATTAAAAATCAAAAAAAAACAAGTGAAAAACATAAAACTTTACCCTTAGTAGACTTTTTAAATATTGCCATCCAATTAGCTGAAATTCTTCAGTACCTTTATCAAAATAGAATTATCCATAAAGATATTAAACCCGCCAATATTTTAATCAACCCTGAAACCCATCAAATTAAACTAATTGACTTTAGTATTGCTTCGCTATTACCCCGAGAAACCCAAGAAATCGAAAATGCTCATGGCTTAGAGGGAACACTGGCTTATATTTCTCCAGAACAAACCGGACGCATGAACCGGGCGATAGATTATCGGAGTGATTTTTATTCCTTGGGTGTCACCTTTTATGAATTACTCACTGGAAAATTACCCTTTACCTCAGACGATATGATGGAATTAGTCCATTTCCATCTAGCCCGAAACCCCAAACCTTTGGATCAAGTCAACCCACAAATTCCCTCAATTTTAGCTAAAATTGTCCATAAATTAATGGCCAAAAATGCCGAAAATCGTTATCAAAGTGCCTTGGGACTTAAATATGATTTAGAACAGTGTTTAACCCAACTAACTGAAACCTGCTCTATTACAGAATTCCCCCTAGGACAGCGCGATATTTGCGATCGCTTTCTCATCCCAGAAACCCTCTATGGTCGTGAAACCGAGGTTCAGAAACTCCTCACAACCTTTGAACGAGTCAGCACCGGAGCCAGTGAAATGATGCTCGTCGCCGGTTTTTCTGGCATAGGTAAAACCGCCGTAATCAACGAAGTCCATAAACCCATTGTACGCCAACGGGGATACTTTATTCAAGGCAAATATGACCAATTTAATCGCCATATTCCCTTTTCTGCCCTTGTGCAAGCTTTTCAGGACTTAATCGGACAATTACTATCAGAATCAGATCAACAAATTGAACAGTGGAAAATTCACATCCTCCAAGCTGTCGGAGAAAACGGACAACTGCTCATTGATGTCATTCCCGAACTAGAAAAAATCATCGGTCAACAACCTCCCGTTGTAGAATTATCCGGCACCCCTGCCCAAAACCGCTTTAACCTTCTGCTGCAAAAATTTCTACAAGTTTTTACCCATCCAGAACATCCCCTCGTCCTCTTTTTAGATGACCTACAATGGATAGATTCCGCCTCTCTAAACTTATTACCAACCCTGTTAGATAACTCCAACTACTTACTCCTTTTAGGCGCATATCGGGACAATGAAGTATCTCCCATTCATCCCCTCATGCTCACCCTAGAAAAAATTGTCGAAAATCAAGTTAATTTGACCACCATTACCCTCGCACCTTTAAGCGAACAAAATATTAATCAATTAGTCACCGATACCCTAAACTGTAACCCGGCTCTAGCTCAACCGTTAAGTAAATTAATCTACAAAAAGACCCAAGGTAATCCTTTCTTTGCGACCCAATTTCTCAAAGCCCTCCATGAGGATAATTTAATCACATTCAACTGGGAAATCAACCATTGGCAATGTGATCTTGCTCAAGTTGAAGCCTTAGCCATCACCAATGATGTCGTCGAGTTTATGGCTCTGCAACTTCAAAAGCTACCCCTAGAAACCCAAAATAGCCTAAAGCTCGCCGCTTGTATTGGCGCAGAATTTGACTTACAAACCCTTGCCATTGTCAGTCAAACCTCCCCACAACTTGCAGCAATAAATCTCTGGGAAGCCTTACAAACTGGGTTAGTTATCCCCACCAATAAAATCTATAAATTCTTTACACAATTAAGCCCCAACGAAGTTGTACAAGCTTCCGCTAACCCCACTTACCGCTTTCTTCATGACCGAATTCAACAAGCCAGTTATTCACTAATTCCCGATCATGAAAAACCCGTCACTCATCTACAAATTGGGCAACTTTTAGAGCAAAACTTATCAGATCCAGAAAAACAAGAACGACTGTTTGATTTAGTCGGTCATTTTAACCTTGCTCGTGACTTAATCACCGATCCCCAGCAACGAGAACATCTCGCACGATTAAACCTAGCCGCCGGACAAAAAGCCCGACATTCCACTGCCTACAGTACCGCCCGGAAGTTCATTGACACTGGACGACAATTATTACCTGAGAACAGTTGGCAAAAGCAGTATAAACTGACCTTAACTCTTCATATTGCTGCCGCAGAAGCTGCTTATTTAAATGGGGATTTTGAGGGAATGAAACTCGAAGTCAACCAAGTATTAGAACAGGCTCAAAATATCCTCGATCAGGTCAAAATCTATGAGATCCAAATTAAAGCAATGGTTGCCCAGAGTCAAATGTTAGAGGCGATCGCACTCGGAGAACAAGCCCTCGCACAACTAGGAGTAGAATTTTCCGCCCAAGCCCATGAAACCGTCATCCACAACACCCTGCAAACCGTTGCCAGCCAACTAGAAGGGCGAGAAATTGAAGAATTAGTCAACTTGCCGATAATGAGTGATCCCCTCACCATTGCCGCCATGGAAATTTTAGCCATCCTCTTCGCCCCCATTTTCCTCGCGAATCCCGCCCTTTTACCCCTTCTTTGCGGCACAATGGTTAAGCTTTCCCTTCAGTTTGGAAATGCCCCCATTTCCACCATTGGTTACGCGATGTATGGCATGGTATTATCCGCCTTTTTAGGACAAGTTACCCAAGGCTATCGTTTTGGAAGAGTCGCCCTGATCCTACTCCATGATTTTAATGCCCGAGAATTTAAATGTCTCACCCTGTTATTGTTTGGCACCTTTTTACAACATCGCCAAGAACCTTTACGCGCTGCCATTCTAACCTTAAAAGAAGGGTATTTAGCCGCCATGGAAACCGGAGACTTTCTCTATGCAGGCTATAACATTTTTAACTCCTTCTATGATAGTTTCTTTGCTGGAATTCGCCTAGATGATTGGGCAGCTGACATGGAGAACTATTGTGTTGTGTTAACCCAAGTTAAACAACAATCTCCCCTCACCTATTTAAGAATTCAACAACAGCTAGTTTATAATTGCCAAGAACTTGTAGAGCAGCCCGATGTATTACGGGGAGCAAGCTATGATGAAACAGTGATGCTTGCCAAACATCACCAAGATAACGAACTCACAGCCTTAGCCGTTGTTTATGTGTACAAACTGATTTTAGCTTATCTATTTGGCAACCTTAACCACGCTCAACAATATATTAACCAAGCCCAGCAATATTTAATGGCAGTCGGGGGAACTGTCTACATTCCCGTATTTCATTTTTATGCCGCCTTAACCTCTCTTACCTTGTGTTATGAACTCCCAGAAACTGAACAAGCCGAACAGCTTAAAATCGCGCTTTCCCATCAAGCCATATTAGCAGAATGGGCAAACTATGCCCCCATGAATTATCAACATAAATGGGATTTAGTCGAAGCCGAAAAATGCCGAATTTTGGGGCAAAAACGAGCAGCCATAGAATTATACGATCAAGCCATTGCCGGGGCAAAAACCAACCAATATATACAGGAAGAAGCATTAGCCCATGAACTAGCGGCCCAGTTTTATTTAGCGTGGGGAAAAGAAAAAGTCGCCGCCGGATATATGCAGGATGCTTATTATTGTTATGCTCGATGGGGTGCAAAAGCCAAAGTTTTAGAGTTAGAACGGCATTATGTCCAACTGCTTAAACCGATTGTCTATAAATCAGATATCGCCGATTCTTTAACTGAAACCATCCTCGGACAAACTCTTACCGGAACCAGTACCTCTAGCCATATTTCTCAAGTGCTAGATTTAACCACGTTAATTCGAGCCTCTCAAGCTGTTACCAGTAAAATTGACTTAGATCAATTGCGTGTTAGCTTATTAGAAATTATGTTAGTTAATGCCGGAGCGAGTAAATCTATTTTGCTGTTAAAAGAGCAAGAAGCCCTGCAAGTTGTGGCTAAATTAGAAGCCGGAACAGATCCCCAGCAATTAGATCCCATTCCTTTAGCATTAACTCAGGATCTCCCGACTACAGTAGTCTATAAAGTGCGACGAAGTTTAGAATCTGTAGTCCTTGATGATGCCTGTAGAAACAGCGAATTCATGGCTGATCCTTATATCCAAAACCATCAGCCGAAAAGTATTTTGTGTAGCCCTATTCTCCATCAAGGGCGCTTAATTGGAGTCTTGTATTTAGAAAATAATCTCAGTGTGGGGGCTTTTACAAGCCATCGCTTAGAATTACTCAAATTTCTCTGTTCTCAAGCTGCTGTTGCCTTAGAAAACAGCCGATTATATCAAGAATCTCAACAATATGCTCAACAACTTGAACAATCCTTAGAACAACTCCAAATTAGTGAGGCACGCTATCGTTATCTAGCCACAGCTACCTCTCAGATTATCTGGTTAGCCAGTCCCGAAGGGGTAAACCTTGATACCGTCCACTGGGCAGCCTATACTGGGCAAACACCGGAAGAAGTCCAAGGCACTGGATGGCTGAATGCCTTGCACCCCGATGATCTCGCCCATACCATAGAAGTCTGGCAGGAAGCCGTCAGAACGAAGAGCCTCTATAAAACAGAGTACCGCATTCGGGGGGCTGATGGGATCTACCGTTACTTTGCCGTGCAAGGGGTACCAATTTTGGCAGAAGATGGCAACGTAAAGGAATGGATTGGCACTTGTATTGATATCGATGCTCGTCGTCGCGCTGAAAATGAATTGCGTCGTAAATCTGAGGAATTAGAACAAACTTTACAAGAATTGCAAGCGATGCAATTACAATTAGTCCAGAATGAAAAAATGTCTGCTCTAGGTAATCTAGTAGCTGGGATAGCTCATGAAATTAATAATCCAGTTGGGTTTTTAAAGGGGAATATTAAACCCGCCTTAGAGTATGTTGAAGACTTATTTAATTTAATTGATTTGTATCAAGCTAAATATCCAGAACCGGATCTGGATATTCTCGAAGAAATCGAGCGCATAGATTTTGAGTTTGTCCGGGAAGATTTGCCCCAACTGGTTTCGTCGATGGGGGAAGGAATTAAGCGCATTCAAGAGATTAGTCACAGTTTGAGAACCTTTTCTCGGGCGGATAAAGATTATCCGGTTGCTTGCAACATTCATGATGGTATAAATAGCACCCTAATGATTTTAAAACATCGTCTCAAAGCAACCCAAAATCATCCAGAAATTAAAATTATTAAGGACTATGGTGAGTTACCGCGTATTAAATGCTATGCCGGGCAACTGAATCAAGTGTTTATGAATATTTTAAGTAATGCTGTGGATGCTGTGGAAGAGTCTAATCTGGGAAAAGCTTATGGAGAAATTGACAATCAAATTGTGATTAAAACTCAAGTTTTGCCAGAGCAAAAACAAGTGCAAATTTCTATCACTGATAATGGGGTAGGGATGCCTCCCCAAATAAAAGCTAAGGTGTTTGAGGATTTATTTACTACTAAAGAAGTGGGCAAAGGGACAGGTTTAGGTTTAGCGATTGCCCGCCAAATTGTGGTAGAAAAACATGATGGTCAAATTCAGGTGAATTCTGAACAAGGAGTAGGCACTGAATTTGTGATTACTTTACCCCTCCTTTAAGACCACAGCACAACTTGCTACAAAACGCAATATTTTTAATGTTATTTTCAGGTTTGAAATGGGGCAAAACTTTCACCCGGCTTGGTCTAGAAGGAAGGGATCCAGTCAAGGTACAATCAGGGAGCAGGAACAGTGGGGTAGGATGCGATCGCACAGAATTTACTCGAAACTCTGGCTCGGCTTCTGTTTGCCCCAGTCTAACCTGTTGGAATTGCTCGCTAATGAGGCTTAAGTGTGTTAAATCCAGGTCAACAATTATATCGCAAACTCTGTCAAGAACTTGCACAAACAGACTTCTTTAAACCCGACTTAGGGCATCATATCCGCCGCTTAATGCTGTATGGTGGATTGCATCTCATTTCCTTTTGGGGAGTCTTTCATTTTGCCCACAGTGGATGGCGTTGGATCGCATTGTTGGGTTTAGCATTAAGTAATCTGCAATTTTACTTTTTTGCCCATGATGCAGGCCATTATTCTCTCTCCAAGCGCAAGATCATTAATTTCCTCGTAGGGGAATTCAGTATGAGTTTCTTGGGGGGGGGAAGTTTCCACTTCTGGCAACATAAACATAACCTCCATCATCGTTACTGTAACGAAGAAAAAAATGATCCCGACGTAGAGGCATTATTTGTCAAATTCTACGCGGATGATACGACTGAAAGACCGGGCTGGATTCGCTGGATCGTCAAGAATCAAGCGGTTTTAGTTTGGTTTTTAGCCATGTTCCATAATTTTGACTACTTACGACTTAGTTGGTTGTATATCGCTAAACATCCTAAACTTTGTCGGCGTGAAATGGTTCTCGCCCCCCTGCACTTTTGCGTTTATTTCTTCCTCCCTGCCGTGATATTAGGCTGGCAGATTGCGGTGGTGAATTACCTGTTTATCACGGCAGTAACGGGGATTTTATTGGTGAAACTGTTTGCCGTGAATCATATTGGGATGCCGACCGTTCCACCCAATCATAATTTATCCTTTTTAGAACAACAGGTCATTACCTCTCGAAATGTCTTAGTTCCCCGTTGGTTTGATGACTATTTTGGGGGATTAAATTATCAAATTGAACATCATTTATTCCCGTGGGTTCCCATTAGTCGCTATCGTGGGGCGAGTCCTGTGGTGAAAGCCTTTTGCCAACAACATGGCATTCCTTACCATGAGGAAAATTTATTCTCCGCTATGATGGGCGTAGAGCGTCATCTCGCACGCATGGCTGCTACGGAGAAATCAACATAAGACAAGGGGAAAAGAACAGTCCATCGGGAAATCCTACCTTAAACTCAGCGTTCAATTATCAATTATCAATTCTTGAGACTTGGCAGCAATCGGGTAAGGGAAACCAACCAAGGCAAGAGAGGAGACTCGTGCAACTCAAACAAGTCATCATCATCCACAAAGCGAGAAACCGGGATAGTGAAGTGTGGGCGGAAAAATGCGCCCGTCAGCTAGAACAACTGCACTGTCGGGTTTTAGTGGGCCCCAGTGGTCCAAAAGATAACCCCTACCCGGTGTTTTTGGCCTCGATTACCCAACCGATTGATTTAGCGATTGTGTTAGGGGGGGATGGGACTGCTTTGGCCGCAGCGCGTCATTTAGCGGCCGAAGGAATTCCTATTTTGGCGGTGAATGTGGGGGGAACATTAGGCTTTCTAACGGAGCCCTTTGAGGCGTTTCAAGACACGGAACAGGTTTGGGAACGGTTAATGGGCGATCGCTACGCCGTGCAAACCCGTATGATGTTACAGGCGAATATCCTCGAAGGAAGCCGCACTCATCCCGAAATTGTCAGCGATTCGGTGCTATGTTTAAACGAAATTTGCATCAAACCCGCCAGTATTGACCGAATGCCCACTACTGTGATTGAAATGGAAGTGGATGGGGAAGTCGTGGACCAATATCACGGGGATGGTTTAATTGTCGCCACCCCCACTGGCTCCACCTGTTACAATGCTTCGGCTAATGGTCCGATTATTCATCCGGGGATGGAAGCGATCGCCGTTACCCCCATTTGTCCCCTCAGTTTATCCAGTCGTCCCATTATCCTCCCCCCCGGTTCCGTCGTTCATGCTTGGCCCCTAGGAGATTACGAACTCAACACCAAATTATGGACCGATGGGGTCATTGGCACCCAAATCTGGCCCGGACAACGGGCTGAAGTACAGATGGCGCAATGTCACGCTAAATTTATTATCCTGCGGGAAAAACACTCCTTTTATCAAACCCTACGGGAGAAACTCCAATGGGCTGGAACAAGAGTTCCCCATAGTAATAATCATCATGCAACGTCAAAAAATATTAGTAATTAGACATCCCCCACTATGGAGCGCAAACTAGCACTGCACCATTAGTCTAGGAGGATTGTAGGAGATGTCTATTAAGTTTTAAAGCCCAAAAGTTATTGATTTAACTGACGGCGGAGTTCCTCTAATTCTGCGTCTACCACCTCCACATTTTGAGTCGTATTAGTTGCCGGAGTCGTGCCTTGGGGAAGTGCCTGTTGATCCGGTGCCGATCCGCCCAACATTTGAGCCTTCATCGCCGCCAGTTCATCATCAACATCACCGCCACTTTCCAAGGCTGCAAACTGACTTTCTAAATCCACACCCCCTAACTCGTGGGCCGCCTGAGAACGCGCTTCCAACTCCAGCACCTTCTCCTCCATCCGTTCAAACGCTCCCATCGCACTCCCTGTATTCATAGAGCTAATGGTGCTTTGGAGTTGTTCATTGGCCTTAGCCGCTTGAACTCGCGCTTTGAGCATATCTTTCTTCGTTTTGGCTTCAGAAATTTTGCTCTCTAGGGCGACTAAATTCCGCTTCAGGGTTTGAACTTGGGTGTTTTGAACCTCTAACTGTGATTTGAGTTGAGCCGCCGTGTCGCCGCTTGTTTTCTTCCTTTGCAACGCCTCGCGGGCTAACCCTTCATCCCCTTTTTGTAAGGCGAGTTGGGCGCGTTGTTGCCAAGTGTTAGCTTCGCTTTGGTTTTTGTTGTACTGTTGTTCCGTGCGTTTTTGGGTAGCGATCGCCCGGGCAACAGCTTGGCGTAGTTGAACCAAGTCTTCCTGCATATCCAGAATCGACTGTTCAAGGATTTTCTCAGGATCCTCAGCTTTACTCACCATGTCGTTGAGGTTAGCGCGAACCACTCTACCAATCCGGTCAAATAATCCCATAATCTATGACATTCCTCGCGAGGTGGACAAAACGATAAATAGTGATCTTGCTTATAATTCTAGTGTGCCATTATCTGGGGGAATTGACCAAGACCGATGGGAGGGTGTCGGATTTGGGAGTTAGGGGCATTAGTGAGCGGGGGAGCGGGGGAGCAGGGGAGCGGGGGAGCAGGGGAGCGGGGGAGCAGGGGAGCAGAGGAGCG
>NZ_JAIHOM010000234.1 GCF_026130165.1 Spirulina subsalsa FACHB-351
GGTAGGGCATACCGGAACTCACGCTTGGGGAGAGATTCCCTCTGGCTTGGTTGGATACGTCCTGCCAAGTTAAGGAAACTCGTTGAACCAAGAATCCCTCGCTTTTAGCGATGGGAGTGTCAAGAAAATGGTCAATGGTTAATTGCTCACCATCACTCTTCTTTAATGCCTGAAGTAGCTGTAGCGTCTGAAGTAGATATCAAAGAGCAATACTATAGCAAACCTATCTGAGTCGTGCAAAAAAGGCTCGCCTAGAATCTAAATAGGACAATAGCCCAGAGTTCACGTCTCATTAGGACTAGCTAGGGTTTGCTGAATAACTCTGCTCATGGGGCTAGGGAATAGGTAATAGGCATTTCCCTAACCCCTTCCCGACTCCCGATTACCCAACTCTCGGACTTATTCAGCAAGCCCTAGCGATAATTCGCCGTTGACCTCTTGCGTTCTCATCCCTCGGATCTAGACAATGGACATCACAATCCATCCTTTGCAGGAATTTATGTCCATTATTGAAGTCCAAGGCCTCAGCAAAACCTATCCCGTCGCCCTCAAACAACCGGGCTTAAAAGGCACGCTAAACCACTTCTTCCGCCGTACCTATCGCTCCATCCAGGCCGTTCAGGATGTCTCCTTTACCCTAGACACCGGGGAAATCGTCGGCTTTCTCGGCCCCAACGGTGCCGGGAAAACCACCACCCTGAAAATGCTCACCGGATTGATTCACCCCTCCAGTGGACAGGTGCGCGTTGCCGGATATATCCCCTTTCGTCGCCAACCCCAATTTCTCAAAAAAATGAGCCTCGTCATGGGGCAGAAACAGCAACTGCTCTGGGATTTGCCAGCCCTAGACTCCTTGAAAATCAACGCCGCCGTTTATCAAATTCCCGAGGCTGAATTTAAACACCGAGTCCAAGAACTCTCCCAACTCCTTGCTCTAGAAGGAAAACTCACCCAGCCCATGCGGAAACTATCCCTCGGAGAACGCATGAAAGCGGAACTCTTGGCCGCCCTCCTCCACCATCCGCCCGTTTTATTTTTAGATGAACCTACCCTCGGCTTAGATGTGAACGCTCAAGCTGCTGTGCGGGAGTTTTTGCGAGAATATAACCGCCGCTATGAGGCCACCATTCTCCTCACCAGTCACTACATGGCCGATATTACCGCCCTCTGTCAGCGCGTGCTATTAATCCATGAGGGTCAGTTAATGTACGATGGCAGTTTAGACGGCCTCCTTGAACGTTTTGCCCCCTATCGGGAAGTGAAGGTAGAACTGACGGAGTTAGTCCCTTTAGAGCAATTGAACCAATACGGAGAAATTGAAACGATGGAGGGGCGCGAGGTGCGGTTTTTGGTTCGTCGGGAAGACCTGACGCGAACGGTGGCGCAACTTTTAGCCCAACTGCCCCTTGAGGATTTAAGTGTGGCAGACCCACCCATTGAGGAGGTCATTGGTCGATTATTTAAACAGGGGGTAGAGGGGTGATGTGGCTGTGGCAGAAAATTAAAACGTTTTTGGTGGTGTATTACGCCTATATGGTGGAGTACCGCGCAGAGTTGCTGTTTTGGGTTCTTTCGGGTTCTTTGCCCATTATTTTAATGGGGGTTTGGATTGAAGCGGCCCAAGGGGGACAATTTATGCTGGACTCTCTCACCTTTGCCCGCTATTTCATTATGGTGTTTATTGTCCGTCAATTTACGCTGGTTTGGGTGATTTGGGAGTTTGAAAAGGAGGTTGTGCAAGGGAAATTATCCCTGAAGTTATTACAGCCGATTGACCCGGTTTGGCATCATGTGGCTGCCCATCTTTCGGAACGATTAGCCCGTCTTCCTTTTGTGGTGGCACTGATTGTGCTATTTTTCTGGCTCTATCCTCAAGCCATGTGGAGGATGAGTGTAGGGCAAATTGTGCTGGGTTGTTTGGCGACGGGATTGGCGTTTAGTTTACGGTTTTTGTTGCAATATACTTTAGCCATTTTGGCGTTTTGGACGGAACGGGCGAGTGCGCTGGAGGATTTATTTTTCCTGTTTTATTTGTTTTTGTCGGGTTATCTTGCCCCGTTGGAGGTGTTTCCTCCACTTATGCAGGAAATAGCCCAGTGGACTCCTTTTCCCTATTTGCTCTATTTCCCAGTGGCGCTGTTTGTGGGTTTGCCTGTGTCGGTGGGGCGGGGATTTTTAACGTTATTGGTTTGGGGGGTGGTGTTGTTGATACTCAATCGTTGGTTGTGGCGTAAGGGGTTGAGAAAATACTCGGGAATGGGGGCTTAATCTAGATAAAGACCCAACTGAAGAGCTAAAACCGGGGAGGAGAGGGCTGGTGAGTTCGTCGGCGGCCAAGAGAGTGAGGGCCCGTTCTAGGATACCGCGATCGCGCCGATAAACCTCCACCACCTGCTGCTGTTGACACTCCCATCGCTGAAAGCGAGGGATTCTTGGTTCAACGAGTTTCCTTAACTTGGCAGGACGTATCCAACCAAGCCAGAGGGAATCTCTCCCCAAGCGTGAGTTCCGGTATGCCCTACCGTA
>NZ_JAIHOM010000064.1 GCF_026130165.1 Spirulina subsalsa FACHB-351
CAGGGGAGTGGGGGAGCAGGGGAGTGGGGGAGTGGGGGAGAAATTCCCTATCACCTATTACCTATTACCGAACTAAACTCTTTGGGGATAATTCAGTTCTTTAAAACGCAGTTCAAAGCAGGTCCCCTGAGTAGTATCAAGCTCAATTTTCCCCTCGATTTGTTCAGTTAAAGTACAAACTAATTCCATCCCTAATGATTCAACTTGACGAAAATCAAGAGAGAGAGGAAAGCCAATCCCATTATCTTGTACTTTAATCTGAATCCATTTTTCTGCATCCTGTTTGAGTTCTAAATAAACCCGTCCTTTTCGACCATCAGGAAAGGCGTGTTTTAAAACATTGGTCAGCAATTCGTTAACAATAAGAGCGCAAGGTTGAGCCGTTTCAATATTCAAAAAAATAGGTTCAATGGACAGAGTGAATTCTATTTGTTGTTCGCTAACTTGATAGGTTTCAATCAAGTTTTCTAATAAAGCGGTGAGATATTCCCCAAAATCAATAAGATCCAGCCCTGTGGAGTGATAGAGCTTTTCGTGAATTAACGCCATCGAATAGATTCGATTCTGACTATCTTCAAGGGTCTTAATCAGTTCAGGACTTTGGATATATTCCGCTTGAAATTCCAGCAGATGGGAAACGACAAGCAAGTTATTTTTAACCCGGTGGTGAATTTCTTTGAGGAGGATTTCTTTTTCTTGGAGGGATTTTCTCAGTTGAAACTCTGTGGCCTTGCGATCGCTAATATCAATCCAATAGCCGATAATCTCAATGGGGTTGCCTGTTTCATCGTAGATCACTTTAATCTGATCATAGATCCAACGGTAAGAACCATCCTGATGGAGGAAACGGTATTCTAAATGATAGTGTCCTTGTTCAAACAGTTGTAATAATCCAACTTGCTCAACTAAAAATTGATCCTCGGGATGGAGATGTTGTAACCAAAAACCCGGTTGCATCATTTCGGCAAGACTATAACCGATCAATTTCTCAGCATTCTGACTAATAAACGTTGCTCGCCCTTCCTGAAGATTACAAGTATAAAGAACACCGGGGCTAGAGATGAGCAGGTATTCTAAACGCTGTTGACTGATGGATAAAGCCTGCTGGGTTTGTTGGCGTTGCTGAAGTTCTTGCTGTAAGGTATCGTGGAGTCGGGATTGATAGGTTGCGATCGCCAATTGACCCGCAATCCGTTGTAAAAGGCGAATTTCCCGGCTTTTCCAGTCTCGGGCTTCCTGGCATTGTTGCACAATTAACAGCCCCCAGAGACTCTCCTGTTGCAAAATCGGCACCACCAAAGTCCCACGACTTTGAGACTGTTCAATAAACTGGTGTAAGCACAAAGGAACCTCCTCCTGTTGTGCATCCCCCAAACTGTAAATAAGTCCTTGTTGATAGCAGTAGGAGCAACTAGAGGGGAAATTTTCCGAGGGGAAATGGACCCCCGTCAGAGGAGGAAGATTCTCCCCCACCGCTTCCGCAATTTTTGTCCCCAGCACCGGAGCTAAGGGCATATACTGGGGTTGAATTTGATAGACTAACACCCGATCCACCCCTAACAACCCTTGAATGTCCTGCACCGTCCTCTGGAGCAATCGGGGTAAATCCAACACATCCTGAAGCGATTGGCTCATTTTCCCGAGGAATTGCTCCCCCTCGACCTGTGCCGCTTGTTCCCTGGCCGTCTGGTCAAACATTTGATACAAACGCAAATTACCTTGACGAATGACCCCTAAAAACCGATCCTGTTGATCAACGACCGGAAAATAGGGATAATGATCCAGCGTCGGAGCTACAAGACAGTCCCCACAGACCCGCACCGGAGGAGGTAAGGACTCCATCACCTCGCCCACCGTCAAATTAAGCCACTCATTCCCCCTCAACACACCACTGAGCAAGGTTTCGAGGCTAAAAAGCCCCAAAAGCCGATCTTGCTCCCCAACGAGGGCGAGAGGGGCATTTTCAGAGTGCTGGGCGGTCTGCATTCGAGCCAAAATCTCCTTGAGGGGAGTCTCAGGAGTCACCCGCAAAAGATTGACCTCTAACCAAATTTGCCAATCACCCACCATCCAACCCATAGATTATTTTCGCTACTTTCGCACCTCAACCTGAACAATCCTGAGAGACTCCGTGGGGCGAAACCTTGGGGGGGAAACCTTCGCAGTGAAGACCGCGTTTTACCGCTACTGCCTCCACAATCGTCATGAACCCACCCCAACCCCCATCCAGGATTGACTGGGCTAACCTTGTCTTCGCCAGACCTCGAATATTCAAATCTTCCCAAGCCATCGAATCGAACCGCCGTGTCAGAGCATGAGCCACCCGATTCGATGCTCGTGGGTTAGAATCATGCTGTTTATTCTAGCACTTATCCCTCGTGGTAGAGAAAGACAACAAAGGCTTTCCTTCGGTTTATGGGACTTTCTGGCTCATTGGCAACGGTTTCATCACAAGCCTGCGCTCTGGAGGGGTTCTTATTCTTTGAGCCATTCAAGAATCTCAGCGTCTTTAGACCTGAGAGTGTCAACTCCATTGACATCCTCATCCCACCAAATCACAGATTATAGTGGGAGAATCCCCGGAAGGAGGGTTAAAAATACAGGGCTTTTACGCTCCCGCTTGTTGATGGTAAGCTAGGCTTAACTATTTGCCCCCCCAAGTCATGGAAGCCTTCGACCCCACCCCGCCCCCTTGGACAGAACAAGCCAAACACGCCTTTTCCTTTTGTTGTCCCCGTTGTGGGGCTTCCTCGTACCAGGCCCAACGAGTTTGGATTAATCGCCGCGCCCCTGTCATTAGTGAAGACTATCGCCGCAAATGGCAGGAATTCTATGAGTGCGACTGTGGACAGGTGTGGTGGGCTTGGAGTAGCGATCGCCCCCCCTCCGATCTAATTAATGATCTTTAACAAAATGTTGCGGAATTCCCGTTCCTCGCCAACGGCAGGGTGGGGTAGTTCACTGATCAATAACTATAAAACGCAAATCCGGGAAATCTCGGAGGAGAAACCTATACTTACCCGATAGGGAAGTGTAGGAGTACGTCGCGAGATGCTCAAAAAGCGGTATAGTAGTTAACCACCGCCAAAAAATGCACCGAAATGCAGTTCTCAAAAATTCTCATTGCTAATCGAGGAGAGATCGCCCTACGCATTCTCCGCACCTGTGAAGAATTAGGCATTGCCACCATAGCCGTTCACTCCACCGTGGACGAGCAGGCCCTTCATGTTCAATTAGCCGATGAGCGGGTGTGTATTGGTCAACCCCCCAGTAACAAAAGTTATCTTAACATCCCCAACATCATCGCCGCCGCCCTCACCCGCAACGCCTCCGCCATCCACCCCGGCTATGGATTCCTCGCCGAAAACGCCCGCTTCGCCGAGATTTGCGACGACCACAAAATTTGTTTCATTGGCCCGAGTCCCGAAGCCATGCGCGCTATGGGAGATAAATCCACCGCCAAAAAAACCATGCAAAAAGCCGGAGTTCCCACAGTCCCCGGCAGTCAAGGTCTCCTCGCCGATGAACAAGAAGCCCTCGCCACCGCCCAAGATATTGGCTACCCTGTGATGCTCAAAGCCACAGCCGGAGGAGGAGGGCGAGGAATGCGCCTCGTGCGGGATGCCAGTGAATTAGTGCGAATGTTCCAAGCGGCTCAAGGAGAAGCCGAAGCCGCCTTTGGCAATGCGGGAGTATATCTGGAAAAATTCGTCGAAAATCCCCGCCACATCGAGTTTCAAATCCTCGCCGATAGTCATGGGAATGTCGTGCATTTAGGGGAACGGGATTGTTCAATCCAGCGCCGTCACCAGAAACTTTTAGAAGAAGCCCCCAGTCCAGTATTATCCCCCGAATTACGCCAAAAAATGGGCGAAGCCGCCGTTAAAGCCGCTCAATCCATTAATTATGTCGGAGCCGGAACTGTAGAATTTCTCGTAGACCGTTACGGAAGTTTTTACTTCATGGAGATGAACACCCGGATTCAAGTGGAACATCCCGTAACCGAAATGGTGACAGGATTAGATTTAATTGCCGAGCAAATTCGCGTCGCCCAGGGGGAAAAACTACGTTTTAGCCAAAAAGATATCCTCTTAAAAGGACACGCTATTGAGTGCCGAATTAACGCCGAAGATCCCGATCACAATTTCCGCCCCCATCCGGGACGAATTAGTGCCTATCTGCCCCCCGGTGGCCCCGGAGTGCGCATGGATTCCCATGTTTATACGGATTATGAAATCCCCCCCTATTATGACTCATTAATTGGCAAATTAATTGTCTGGGGACCCACCAGAGAAGCGGCGATTAAGCGCATGAGGCGGGCCTTACGAGAATGTGCTGTAACCGGAGTTCCCACCACCATCGGTTTCCACCAACGGATTTTAGAACACCCGGCTTTTCTCTCTGGGGAAGTCTATACCAATTTTATTCAGGAACACATGAGTTAGCTAACCCCATGATTGCCCTAAAAAGCAGCCAGAACCATTACCCCAAGTCGTTTAACGAACCTTGCCGAAACGGCGATCGCGCTTTTGATAATCCAACAAAGCCTGATGAAAAGCTTCTCGGTCAAAATCGGGCCAGCCAATGGAGGTGACGTAAATTTCCGCATAGGCCATCTGCCAGAGCAGAAAATTACTAATCCGCATTTCCCCACTGGTGCGAATGAGTAAATCGGGACTGCTTAACTCGTGGGTATAAAGATGACGTTCAAACAACGCTTCATCAATGGCATCGGCCTCCAATTCTCCCGTTTTCACCTTGTGGGCGATCGCACGACAAGCTTGAACAATCTCCTGTCGTCCGCCGTAATTCGTCGCCACAGTGAACTGAACCTCTTTATTCTCTTGAGTGTCTTCCATAGATCGGGCAATTTCTCGTTGCAGAGAAGCAGGTAAGGCGGTCAAATTGCCCACAAAACGAATGCGTACCTTTTCGGCAATCATTTCTGCTAATTCACGCCGTAGGACTTGCTCAAACAGAGTCATCAGGAATTGAACCTCCTCCATGGGGCGGCCCCAATTCTCCGTCGAAAAGGCATAGACCGTTAACGCCCCAATCCCCCAATCCTTGCAACAGCGCAGTAAATCTTTCAGGGTATCCACACCTCGGCGATGCCCCATAATTCTCGGTAGGCCTCGCTCTTTAGCCCAGCGACCATTGCCATCCATAATGACTGCAACGTGTTGGGGTAGGCGATCGCAATCCAGATCCGAGGGTAACTGTTCTAAAGGCGCACTTGGTTTTACAATCATTGCTTTTTCTGGTAATGAATCCCCTTGGAGGCGGCTACTATTGAATCAAACCCGAATCTCATGTTTTTGGACAAATTTCCCGATTTGTCACAAATTTTAACCCAAGGGTAGGACGAACCGGATCCTTTTAGGCTGGGGAGGAAGTCAACAATTACTTTCTCCCCCGTGAGGTAGAACTAAACCCATCCAAAAAACGCTCCAACAAACTCCAGCCATAATACCGAAGTTTGCGACTCCACCGCCCCAACTGGGGCGCGACAGCCTCCCGTTCCATCATGGGGGAGAATTTTTCTTTCAAAATCTCCCGTAACTTCGTACTGGTTAACGGGCGATTTAAAGAACGCTTTTCCGCCAAGGAAATAGATCCCGTCTCCTCAGACACCACAATACATAAACAATTATCCACCCGTTCCGTAATCCCCATAGCCGCCCGGTGTCGAGTCCCCAATTGACGGGAGGCCGTGCGTTCTGAGAGAGGCAGAATAATCCCAGCTGCCACCACCCGAGAGCCGCGAATCTGCACAGCACCATCATGGAGGAGGGTACTGGTTTGAAAGATGGTTTGTAATAGTTCCCGCGACACTTCCGCATTGAGAACTACCCCAGACACCGAAAAATCCCGCTCATCAATGGGGCCACTGGTTTCCACCACGATTAAAGCTCCCGTGCGGTTTTGGGAGAGGTCTTTCACCGCGTCCACAATTTCATCAATCACATGATCGGGTTTGGGAATTGGACGACGGGAGGGTTGAAATAACTTCAGGACTTCACCCCGTCCCAACTGTTCCAAAAATTGGCGAAATTCCGACTGAAAAACCACCGCCATCGCCACCGCAGAACCTAAGACCAGCCGTTCTAAGACAAAGCTTAAATGGGGCAGTCCCAAACGGTTACTAATGACAGCCGCCAGCATGAGAATAATTAAACCTCTGACTACCCATAGGGTGCGTCGCTCTCCAATCACCAACAAAACGGCGTAGGTGAGCAGGAGAACTAAGCTAATATCAACAATTTCCAAGAGCCAGGAGGGAATCCAGGTGAAGTCAGGAAGAAAACCCGACAAAGACATTGAACTTTCTCAAAAGGTGAGTTTACGGCTTGAGTTGCAGTTTTTCCGGTAAACGGTCTTGTCGTAACAAGTCCTCATAGGTTTCTCGTTCTAGGATAATCTGGGCATCCCCTTCATGGACTAAAACCGCCGCCGGACGAGCGAGACGGTTGTAGTTGGAGGCCATACTGTAGTTGTAGGCTCCCGTGCCTAAAACGACAATGAGATCACCGGGCTGGGTGGGGGGGAGTTGAGCCGACTGGATGACAATATCCCCCGACTCGCAATGTTTACCTGCTAGGGTAACAGTTTCTTGGCTGGGGGTGGTCATGTGGTTGGCCACGACAGCCCGATAAAGGGATTGGTAGGTAATGGGGCGAGGATTGTCGGACATTCCCCCATCAACGGCGACGTAGGTTCGGTTGAGGTCGGGGATTTCTTTGCGACTGCCAACGGTGTAAGCGGTGACACAGGCGGAACCAATGAGGGAGCGCCCGGGTTCACAAATCAGTTTAGGGAGGGGGAGATTATAGGCGCGGCAAGCGCTGGCTACGGATTGGGCGGCGGCTTTGACCCATTCTTCTATACTGGGGGGATCATCGCTTTCGGTGTAACAAATGCCTAAACCGCCCCCAATATTGAGGATTTCGAGGGAGAGGTTATAGGTTTTGGCTTCTTTGAGCCAATCAACTAGCACGCGGCCGAGGTCTTGGTGGGGTTGCCGTTCAAAGATTTGGGAGCCAATATGGGCATGGAGGCCAAGACATTGGAGGGAGGGGTGTTGGGCGACGGTGGCAAAGATGGCGGGGAGTTGATTGGGGTCAAAACCAAATTTACTGTCGATGTGTCCGGTGCGGATGTATTCGTGGGTGTGGCATTCAATGCCGGGGGTGAGACGGAGGAGGATGCGGGCAGGGGTTTCTGGGGAGGCGATCGCACTTAAGAGTTCGAGTTCTAGCTGGTTATCTACAATGATGGTGCAGCCTTTATCATAGGCAAATTGCAGTTCGCTCCGGGATTTATTGTTCCCATGCAGATAAATGTTTTGGGGGTTAAATCCGGCTTTCAGGGCGGTGTAGAGTTCTCCCCCGGATACTACGTCAATTCCCAGGCCTTCACTGGCCACTAGGGCACAGACGGCTAAACAGTTCCACGCTTTGGAGGCATAAATGGCGGTGGCTTCTCCGGGGTAATACCGGGCGAGGGCAGTTTGATATTGACGGCAAGCGGTGCGGAGGGTGAACTCATCCAATATGTAGAGGGGAGAGCCATATTGAGCTACTAGGTCCGCTATGCTACAACCGCCGATTTCTAGGGTGTCTTGGTCATTAACCTTGGCCGTCAGGGGCATTAAACACTGATTAGGAGAAAGTAATGTGCGATCGCCTTGGGGCAGATATTGAGTTCCGGCACTGGTTTTAGGCGAGGAGTCCGTTAACAACATGAATTTTCTGTTTTTTTGAGTAGTTGAGGAGTTCTAGAATAAAACAATTATCCCCAGTTTGTATCTCAGTTGGGGGTTTCTTTAGCCCAACTTTCTTTTTCACCCTAACATTATTCGGGATCGAGTGAATCACTCCCTGTATATACCATTAGGGGCTGTGGGAGGTCGGGAATCCTCTCCCCTGCTCCCCTGCCCCCCTGCTCCCCCTCTCCCGACGCCCGATTTGGCGCTAAAGCGCAACTACGAACCCGATTCCCGGGAATCCTGTTAAATGAACGACATTTCCCTAAAAACCATTGACCTAGAATGGGGTGCTGCATTTTCTCCCTCAACCCTCCCATCATCAATAACGGGGCTATAAAACTATGAACCAGCCAAAATCCTTTCCGTTCTCCCGTCGTCAAGTCTTGCGCGGTTTATTGGCCACGGCAGCTTTTGGTGCTACCGCTAAACTGGGAACAGGTTGTACACCCCAAGAACCGAGGAGCGGGGGAACGGGGGATGAGTTCGTGATTGGCTTTATCTATGTCGGTCCGAGGGATGATTTTGGCTACAATCAAGCCCATGCGGAGGGGGCGGCGGCGATCGCACAATTACCCGGCATTAAAATTGTCGAACAGGCCAGCGTCCCAGAAACCACAGAAGTGGAAGAAGCTATGCGCAGTATGATTGAACTCGACGGCGCAAAAGCCCTATTTCCCACATCTTTCGGCTACTTTGACCCCCACATCCTGAAAATTGCCCAAGAGTTCCCCGAGGTGCAATTCTTCCACGCAGGCGGCCTTTATCAAGAAGGAGAAACCCCCCGTAATATAGGGAGCTACTTTGGCTATATTGACGAAGCCCAATATATCGCCGGGATGGTGGCCGCTTACACCACCCAAACGGGAAGACTGGGCTTTGTGGGGGCGAAACCCATCCCCCAACTCCTACGCAACGTGAACAGTTTTACTTTAGGCGCTCGCACCGTTGCACCGGACATCACCACCCGCTTGATTTTAACCGGAGACTGGTCTTTACCCGTTAAGGAAGCCGAAGCCGTCAATAGTATGGTCGATCAGGGCATTGATGTGATTACCTGTCATGTAGACAGCCCGAAAATCGTCATAGAAACGGCCGAACGACGGGGGGTTTTCTCCTCGGGATACCATGCCAATCAAGCCGCTCTCGCTCCCCGAGGCTTTCTCACCGGGGCTGAGTGGGACTGGACTACCGTTTACACCCAATACGCCCAACAACTCCAAGAGGGCAAAACCTTAATGAATGGCGATATTCCCCATATTGTGCGGGGAGGATTAGAGGCGGGATTCTGGAAACTCTCTCCCTTTGGTGCGGCCGTCAGTGATGAGGCGAAACAAGCCGCAGAAGCGGTTAAGGCAGAATTTGCCCAAGGGTCTAAGCGCATTTATCAAGGGCCTTTGCGTAATAATCAAGGGCAGGAAATCATAGCGGCCGGACAGTCCTATGAACAGACGGCTGTGGAGTTGGAAACCATGAATTGGTTAGTGGAAGGGGTAGATGGTCGATTAGAGAGTTAGCAAGGTCGCATAGGCGGCTTGTAGGCGGGGTAAGACTTGCTGATATTTTTGGAGTCGGCGATAGTCCTTTGCGGTGGGATGTGGAATGCGGCTCATGTCCATATTATCGGTCATGTCGGCGATTTTTACGGATAGGGCGATCGCATTTCCCATCACACGCCGCAAATAAGCCTCATAGTCTTCTCCCGGTCGTTTAGTAATCGCGTCCAACGCTTGAATCACCGGGTCAGAAAAGCCTAAATCCCTTAACTGGTCTAGGGTCAAGTCGGAATCCTCAACCGCATCATGGAGGACCCCAACGATTTTTTCTTCTAGTGAGGAGAGGGCAGCCATGACCCGTAAAGGATGGTCAATATAGGGTTTTCCGGCCTTATCGACTTGTTCAGCGTGGCATTGTTGGGCCAAGGCGATCGCTTTTTCCAATTCAGAATCATTCCTCATTCCTACCCCCCAAATCATCAGTAACAAGAATCAGTAGGTTGGGTGAAGCGACAGCGCAACCCAACAGTAATCCGTAACAACAATCAGCAGGTTAGGTGAAGCGACAGCACAACCCAACAGTAATCCGTAATCAGTAGGTTAGGTGAAGCGACAGCGCAACCCAACAGTAATCCGTAATCAGTAGGTTAGGTGAAGCGACAGCACAACCCAACAGTAATCCGTAATCAGTAGGTTAGGTGAAGCGACAGCACAACCCAACAGTAATCCGTAATCAGTAGGTTGGGTGAAGCGACAGCGCAACCCAACAGTAATCCGTATAAAGTTCTACAAACTACCAGACACAAACCCCCAAATTTTCGGTAATCTTAGGGAACAGGATGCTAGCCTCCCTTGATCTTGAACCCCCTATCCTAATCCACCCCATCAGAAAAAACTCAAGAAATAGACTCCGCACCATCAATTACTTTACATCATTCAACCTAGGGGGTGAAAGCCGCCGTGACCAAAAAAATAGTCGAAAATCAATACTTACAAGAAGTTCTCGAACAACAACAACAACTCGATCGTCAACTCAACAAAAGAGCGCGTAGATCCCCCCCTCATCCTCCGGCACAAGCTGCCCCTAAACCTAGCGCCCCAACAGTTGAGACAAGCGGCGAATTATTCGCTATGGCCGAACCCTTTCAGCCAGAATTGTCTCGTGAAACCTCTCCCAGTGAAACCCTTCCCATCAAAATGGAAAAAACTCCTAGCCGCGCCATTGATTACAAAATTGTCGGTTTTTTATGGTGGAAAAGTGTAATTGTTCCCCCCAATGCTTACGTTATCCATACCCGCCGAGGTCATAGCCAACCCATTCATCTTGGCCGGGGGATTTCCTTCCGTTTTAATCCCCTGACTGACGCTTTTTTAGTCATTCCTTCCGCCGTCCAAACCATTTTAATTAATGCCCGATGTATTTGTTTAGAAAAACAAGGAATTGTGGTGCAAGCTTATGTTCAGTGGATTATTGATGATCTTCAAACGGCTTACTGGAAACTAGACTTTTCCGATCCCGAAGACCCGATGGGAATTGTCAATTTACAACTGCGGGAACAGGCAGAAGCCGCCATTAAAGATAAAGTAGCTACCCTAAGCATTGACGAGGTTTTAAGTGATAAACAGCCCATTATTGAAGAGTTAACCTATCGTTTGCGGACCGTAGCAGAAGGGAGCGCTGAAGATGGGGGAAATTCCCAAGGTTTAGGCTTAAAAATTGTCACCGTTCAGATTAAAGATGCTGTGGTTAGCTCTACCACATTATGGGAAAATTTGCAAGTTCCTTTTCGATCAGAACGACAAAAACTCGCCCGTTTAGCCGAACTAGAAAATGAGCAAGTTGTCAGTGATTTAGAGCGAGAAAACCAACTGAGGAACGAGCGAGCAGATTTAGAAGTCAAAAGCCAATTAGAACAACTAAAAGCAGAGCAAGAACAAGCCCAATATAATCGCGAATATACGGAACGAAATCGCCGTCAACAGATGGAAGAAACCGCCGCACGTCAAAAGCTGGCGGAAGAAAATACTACAGCACAAGTGCGTCAAGAAGGGGAATTAGAATTAGCCTTACAAGCTTTAGCGTTAGAGCAGCGTCGTCTGACGGCAGAAATGGAGAAATTGCGCCAACAAATGCAGTTTGATGCACTACAAGCAGAACAAAATCGGACGTTATTGACTACAGAATTAGAACTCGCTCAAATGCGAGATTTCGCCCAAGTTCAAGCGGCACAACGACGATTAGAATTAGAACGACAACGGAGGGCGATTGAAAATGATCTCTCAGAAGCTCATCTCAAAGCCCGACTGATTGCGGAATTACCCAAGATTGCCGAAAATCTCCCTGCCCCCAATGAACAAAATATGACGGTGATTAGTACCGATGGACAAGAAACGGCCGCTAATTCGTTATTAAGTTTTTTATCAACGGTTTTGAGTTTATTTCAAAGTCAAAACCGAGAGGACTAAATAAGTTTCCCTTGTAGGTTGGGTGAAGCGAAAGCGCAACCCAACAAAAAAGCAATAAGCAACAACAATCTGTAGGTTGGGTGAAGCGAAAGCGCAACCCAACAGTAATCCGTAACAACAATCCGTAGGTTGGGTGAAGCGAAAGCGCAACCCAACAAATCACCAAAAAACTATAGCCAAAACTTCGACAAAGGCAAAACAACGAATCTCCCGTTTATTGATTCAAGGGAAGCTTAATCACAAACTCAGAACCCTCTCCCATCGTGGAAGAACAAGTCAAACTTCCTTGGTGTTTTTGGGTAATAATATCATAGCTAATGGATAAACCTAAACCTGTCCCTTTTCCTGTGGGTTTTGTTGTAAAGAAGGTGTCAAAAATGCGGTTTTTCACTTGAGGAGACATTCCCATTGCATTATCGGCAATGCGAATCACTACCTCATTGCCTTCTGTTAAGGTTTGAATGTGAATAGTTGGACTTTTATCGCCAGTAAAATGACCTTTTAGCTGGGCTTCATCAAGGGCATCAATGGCATTGCCTAACAAATTCATAAAAACTTGATTCAGTAAGCCACTGAAACAGATAATATCCCCGGGTAATTGTCCGTAATCTTGAATAACAATGATTTCAGGATGGTCATGTTTAGCTTTTAAACGGGGTTTGAGAATCATCAAGGTTGAATCTAAGCCTTGATGAATATCTGTCGGTTTCATGACTTCATCATCTAAGCGGGAAAAGTTGCGCAAAGATTGGACAATTTGACGAATTCTTTCTGTTCCTACTTGCATAGAAGTGAGGGTTTTAGGAAAGTCTTCCATGAGGAATTCTATGTCAATAGCCTCGGATTCTTCTGCAATTTCAGGATGAGGTTCAGGATAATATTGTTGATAAAGTTGTAGTAACCCAATCAGGTCGCTAGCATATTCTAAGGCAGGATTTAAGTTACCGTAAACAAAATTAACGGGGTTGTTAATTTCATGGGCAACTCCCGCCACCAATTGACCTAAGCTGGATAATTTCTCACTTTGAACCAGTAAAGATTGAGTTTGATGGAGTTGGGTTAGGGTTCTTTTAAGTTGTTCGGTTTGGGCTTTATAGCGTCGTTCTGATTGTTTTAAAGCGAGTTCCGTTCTTTTTCGTTCTGTAATATCAATGACAAAGCCTTCATAAAAACAAATATTTCCTGCCGTATCTCTAACAACTTCGGCATTTTCAGAAATCCAAATCACCTCACCGGAATAGTGATAAACTTGCACTTCAAAATCCCGGACATATCCTTGTAGATACATTAATTCAACAAACTCTTGACGTTTCTCAGGGTTGACATAAAGCTGAGTTTGAACGTCTGTTAAACAATCTAATAGATGCTCTGGGGAAGCATAGCCATAAATTCGGGCTAGTGCGGGATTTGCTTCTAATAGTTTACCGTCTGGTGTCGTTCTAAAAATCCCCACATTAATGTTATTGAACAAACTACTATATTGCTGCTCTAGCTTACAGTTTTTCTGAATCGTTTTAGAGAGGGCTTGTTCAAGTTTAGCGATTTGCGGTAAATCAGGGCTGTTGGTAGGAGGAGAGTGGCAAGAACTGGTTACTCTCTCAAGGGTTTGATTACCGAATAGGGGTTGTTCATTGTCAATAAACATGGTCTTTGGGGAATTCTGCTGTTTTTCGTTTGGGTTTAGGAAATAGAGTTTAAGGGAGGGCTAATCAATTAATTTGTTTTACCTCAATAGGCGACTCAAACATTTTAATTATTTAACTAGGTCGTTGTTTAACGGCTTGTTCTTTCATTTTCTCAGCATCACAGGTAGTCTCTTCTGTCCTAAATTTTCGACTATTTCCCAAAACGTAAACGCTCTATGTTCATTATCAACCCTTGAGAGAAAATTGAACGTGATATCTATCCAGAATTCGGCGTGATGGAATCCCGAGTTTGCCGTGATTTGTGAACTCATTTGTTGTGATCTAAATCATAGAGAGTCCGTTAAGTTTGACTGGTGTATTGTTTGGTTTAAGGGGATGACCTGTGGGAAAAGTGACAGACTCTGTTCGGCTTGGGGCTGGATGGTCTAGAATGTTGAGCGCGATTCTCGTTTCGAGACGCTGCGCGAGCGCAGTTCACCCCTTTGGCGACATGACCCCTGACCAACTCTGGAATCAAGTTTTAATCCGTTTAGAACATCAATTAAGTCGTCCGACCTTTGACACTTGGATTAAAAGCATCACCGTACAAGTTTGGCGCGATCGCCTATTAATCCTCTGCGCCCCCAATCCCTTTGCTCGCAACTGGTTACAGAAACACTATCTCGGCATCCTCACCGAGGTAGTCACCGACATTTTAGGCTACGAAGTGAAAATCCAACTCACCAGCAACTCAGAAGACGGTCAAGGTATTGTGTGGCCCGTACAGGATACACCCCCCGCCGAAAACGAACGCGATCGCCCCTCAGAAGACCACCAACCCCGTCCCACCCCCTTTAACCTCAAATATAGCTTTTCCCGCTTTGTCGTCGGTTCTAACAACCGCATGGCCCACGCCGCCTCCTTAGCCGTTGCCGAATCCCCCGGCCGAGAATTTAACCCCCTCTTCCTCTGTGGAGGAGTCGGTTTAGGCAAAACCCACCTCATGCAGGCCATTGGTCACTATCGCCTCGAAATTAACCCCGACTCCCGCGTATTCTACGTTTCCACCGAAAAATTCACCAACGACCTCATCACCGCCATTCGTCAGGACAGTATGCAGACTTTCCGCGACCACTACCGCGCTGCCGATGTTCTCCTAGTCGATGACCTGCAATTCATCGAAGGCAAAGAATATACCCAAGAAGAATTTTTTTACACCTTTAACACCCTCCACGAAGCCGGAAAACAAGTAGTTTTAGCCGCCGACCGTCCCCCCAACCAAATCCCCCGCTTACAAGACCGTCTCTGTTCCCGCTTTTCTATGGGGTTAATCGCCGACATTCAATCCCCTGATTTAGAAACCCGTATGGCCATCCTCCAGAAAAAAGCCGAAGACCAAAAAATGCGCCTGCCTCGGGACATCGTGGAATTTATCGCCACCACCTACACCTCCAACATCCGGGAACTTGAAGGCGCTCTCATCCGCACCCTGACCTATATATCCATTTCCGGTTTACCCATGACCGTAGAAAATATTGCCCCCATTCTCAACTCCCCCACCGAAAAAATCACCGCCTCCCCTAGTGCCATTTTAAAAGCCGTCGCCGCCGTGCTGAACGTCTCCATCGAAGACCTCCGCAGCAACTCCCGACGACGGGAAATCAGTTGGGCCCGGCAAATCGGAATGTATTTAATGCGTCAATATACCGATTTGAGCCTACCCCGTATTGGGGAAGAATTCGGGGGCAAAGACCATACAACTGTTCTCTATAGTTGTGAAAAAATTTCCCAACTGAAGCAGAAAGATAGCCAGTTGAACGAGATTTTACGACAAGTGAGCGATCGCATTACCCTCAAGACGTGATTTAACCCAACCCAGTTACAAAACTTAACCCCCCAAACCCAGAGAATCCGTCAATCTCTTCCTAACTGACCCTCCTAGTCGCTAAACTGATTGAAGTTATTTTTTGATTAATCCCGATAGTATGAGCGTCGTTAGCCAAGTTATTCTCAAAGCAGATGATGAACTCCGCTACCCCAGTAGCGGAGAACTAAAAAGCATTGGTGCCTTTCTGGAAACAGGAGTGCAACGGATGCGCATTGCCGAAACCCTAGCCGAAAACGAGCAAAAAATCGTAGACAAAGCCAGCAAAGAACTCTGGAAAAAACGTCCAGACTTCATTGCTCCCGGAGGCAACGCCTACGGCCAACGTCAACGAGCGTTATGTTTACGGGACTATGGGTGGTATCTCCGTTTAGTCACCTACGGAGTGCTGGCCGGGGACAAAGACCCCATTGAAAAAATCGGTTTAATCGGAGTCCGCGAAATGTACAACGCCCTCAACGTTCCCGTTGTCGGTATGGTTGAAGCCATTCGCTGCCTCAAAGACGCTTCTTTAGGTCTACTCAGCACAGAAGACGCTCAAGAAGCCGCCCCCTACTTCGACTACATTATTCAGGCGATGTCCTAAGCAAACATCTACCCTGTGGATTATGCTGTTGTTTCCTACGTCCCGATTCTCTCTAGAATAAGGACGTAGGAATCACAAGTTAACTTCATGGAGTCCCCTTGTTTGCCCGACTGCCTAACCGCTCCCTCTTCATCCTCTGTCTGATTTACAGCGTTTTTGGCTGGTTACTCCGCCGCATGACCCCTCAATGGCAATATTGGGCTTTAGCCGCCTCCCTAATTGTCCTGATGGCCCTAATGTTCACCGCTCCGAGCAGTATCGTCAGAAAATTTTTTAATCATCTCCTCGAATCAGACTCCCGCGCCTTTCTCTCCATTGCACTCCTCGCCTTTCTCGCCGTCCTCATCCTGACCTGGATTTCCCATTTCATCCAGATTATCCTGCTAGTGGCCGCCCTTGCCCTAGCCCGCCTAGAATTACAAGGATTAGGTTACAAAGAGTGGCCTTGTTTTCTCATCTTAGTTCTAATTTGTCTCGGGGGTTTTACTGTGGGATTAGGCGCCCATCATTGGTATCTAGGGCTGGCTGAATAACTCGGGGAGTATGACTAAAAAAATTGGTCATCTCTCGGGGAGAAATTGGGTAGACCAATTTACTCTGACGGGGGGAGGACTCGAATTTGCCCTTCTGGACTCAGTTCAATTCTGCCCCCTAATGCTTGAATTTGGTCTAACGCAATTTGTCGCGTTCGGTCATCCTGCACCGTCCCTAAAATAATTAACCAGGCCGAAATTTGTGCCGTCGGACTCGCTGGATTTTTGCGTAAAAAATCAGCCATCTCTCGCGATAACTCAGCCACGTTCTGACTTTCTGGGTCAGAATAATAATCCGTCGCCCACTGTGCCGCTAATTCATAGGAACGTCGTGCCGTTTCCCCATCTCCGAGAAACAATAACTGATTAATCGCCTTATGACGCAGAATATAATAAGCCCGGTACGGCGCTCGGGGTTGCACATATTGGAACGCTTCCTCCATTAAATCATTCGCTTCTTGAGGTTGCGCGGCAAAAATTGACCCTCCCGTTGCCAAAAAACTATAGGCATCCCGAAAACGAGGATCTCGATCTAATATTATTTCAAAATAGGGCAACACTAAAGAATGGTCTGTGATGGCTCTTGCTTCATCATCGCCGAAATATTGCAGATAACGCAAAAAAACCCAATTTGCCCAGAGATTATCAAACCCTAAACTCGGTAACTGACGAATTAGGGCAAGATACAAGGTTTCCCGTTGTACTTCCTGTTCAACTCGCGCTCGGTCTAATTCTGTGACAGGTTGGAGTAAGGTGGTTAGACGAGGACGTTGGAGGCCAATGATAGCACCCATCGAGAGCAGAAGGACTAGAACTGTCCACCCAGTTGTTTTTATTTGAGAGAAGAGGCTAGTTTCCATAGGTTCTTGACTTGTTCTTTACAAATGATAGCTTTTTTTCTGTTTTGTTGGGTTGCGCTGTCCCTTCACCCAACCTACAAATCACGAAACAATTAACAATTAACAAGTATCAATTGTTTTGTTGGGTTGCGCTCTCCCTTCACCCAACCTACAAAGCGCGGAACAATTAACAATTAACAAGTATCAATTGTTTTGTTGGGTTGCGCTCTCCCTTCACCCAACCTACAAATCACGGAACAATTAACAATTAACAAGTATCAATTGTTTTGTTGGGTTGCGCTCTCCCTTCACCCAACCTACAAAGCGCGAAACCATACTATAAGTTAAATAAAACCGTTAAACGACGACGGATCCAGTTGACTATATTTTTATCCTGTTCTGTGTCTTCTTCTAACCCCATATCTCGTAATTGTTGCCGCCTTTCTGATAATTCTTGTTGATGTTTTGCCAGTTCTTGGATAATCACTTCTGCCATTTCAGGATGGTCTTTTAGCAGCTTTTTAAAGCCTTTGTCGTTAATTGTAAATAAAATTGTTTCTGTTTTGGCGATTACGGTTGCTGTGCGGGGAATTCCTAACAGTAAAGAGAGTTCACCAAAAAAACGCCCCTCTCCCAGCGTTGCCAGATGTTTATTGATTTTTTGCACCACCACATCAACTGAACCTGATAGAATAATATAAAAGGCATCCCCCCGATCTCCTTCTTTAAATAAAACCTGTTCAGGATAAAGTCGCTTACGATAGCCAATTTCAATAAATTGCCGTAATTCTATGTCGGTTAAGTTCTCAAAGTAAACGACTTGCTTGAGTAAATCCCGCACAGAATGGCTTTTTGTACCTGTTTTTCCGGTACTCTCCGATGAAGTTTTCTGGAGAACTTGGGGAGAGAGTGGATGGATGATGGAATTTAGAACTTCTGGATTTTTTAACCATAAATCTCGTTGAGGAAAGGGAATTTCAATTCCATTTTGACGAAATATATAATCAATCCAATAATTTAGAGAACTTCTAATCAAAGGTTCTCTGTCAAATCCATTAATCCAGACTCGTAGCTCAAATTCTAAGGCATTATCTCCAAAACGGATAAATAAAACTTGCGGGGATGGTTCATGTAAGACGTTATTTTCTAAATAAGCCGCATTTAATAAGGCTTCTGTGACTGAAACAGGATCACTCCCATAGGCTACACCAATAGGGATATCAAGCCGTCCTTGAGGATCGCCATAGCTCCAGTTTAAAACTTTACTTTCGACCAGTTTATTATTTGGGACAATTACATCCCCCCCCGAGCGAGTCCGAATCACAATCGCTCGTAAGGAAATGGCTTTAACATAACCCGTTAGTCCGTCAAATTCAATAAAGTCTTCGACCTTTATTTTTTGTTCAACTAATAGAATCAATCCACTAATAAAATTTCGCATAACATCTTGTAATGCAAAACCAATCCCAAAGCCTAAACTTCCGATGAGAAATAATAGGGATTGAATATTAAATCCAATGCTTTGGACAAAGCCAAGAAAAAAGACTGTTCCTAAACTGTAACTTAAAATGGTGGCAATGGCTTCACGGTTGCCGACATCGAGTTTAAGGGGTAAAAGCAGTTTGTTTTTGAGTAGATTTCTCAGGAGACGAACTAAGAGAATAACAAGGCAAAAAACTAAAATAAGCTCAATGATTGCCCAGAGTGTAATGGGAGGTTCTCCGGGAAAAATCGGGGTCTTAAAAATAGTACGAAAATTCCTGATTAAGGACTCGATGGGGTTAAGCATGGGTTAAACTAGGGAGGATATAATATAAAATTCTGATGAGCAAGAGTCTGGGAGAAGAAAACGAGTGAATGGGGGAAGAGTTTGGGCGATCGCAGCCAATGGATTTCGAGAGGTGATCCGCGATCGCATTTTGTATCTACTCGGTTTATTCGGTTTGCTGCTAGTGGCCGCCGTGTCTTTTCTGCCAGAGGTTTCAGCCCTGACAGAGGACAAGATTTTTCTGGATTTTGGCTTAGGGATGATTGGTCTGCTAACCAGTGTTGTGGCAATTTTTGTCGGCACAAGCTTAATTAGTAAGGAAATTGAAAAGCATACGGTATTAGTGATGATTCCTAAGCCCGTGAGTCCCGCAGAGTTCATTGTGGGTAAGCATTTGGGACTCTGGATGGTCTTAGCGGTGCTGTTACTCAGTATGACGGGAATTTATCTGGGGTTGTTAGTGACCTCCAATATTTTATTTCCTCTGTCCTCCATTGCGTTATCTTTGCTCTACCTCTGGTTAGAATTGGGGGTGCTAGTGGCCACGGCCTTGATGTTTGGGGCCTTTACCAGTTCCCTGTTGGCGGTTTTGCTCTCCTTGGCCGTGTATGTCATGGGACATTTAAGCCCGGATTTGGTGGCCTTGGGGAAACTCAGCAAAAACCCCACCATTGAAGCTGTGACACAGAATCTCTATCTGGTGTTGCCGGATTTATCCCGTCTTAATTTCCGCAATGAGGCCGTTTATGGTTTAGTTCCAGAAGTGCCTGAATTGTTGGGGAGTGGGGCTTATGCGTTGGTTTATATGATTGCTCTGCTGACGTTGGCCATTCTCATTTTCTCCCGTCGGCAGTTTTAGCACTAGGAGGGGGGACGATACAATAAGGGTTTGAGGTGAACCCTTCAAGGGTCACAAACTCTATCTTGAAATGTCACTCATAGGACTCCCGTTAGATTGCGGAACGCAATTAACGGCGGGAGTGTTAATCTGCTCAATCTACCCATACAACAAATCCAACCATGTTAGAGGCCAAGCTAACTCAACTGCATACTTTATTTCAAGAAATGGATCGGGCCTTGATAGCCTATTCTGGGGGAATTGATAGTACCTTGGTGGCGAAGGTGGCCTATGATGTTTTAGGCGATCGCGCTTTAGCCGTCACAGCTATCTCTCCTTCCCTCCTGCCGGAAGATTTAGAAGATGCCAAAATTCAAGCGGCCACCTTGGGGATTCCACATCACTGCGTCGAAACCCACGAAATGAACAACCCCCAATATACGGCCAACCCGGTCAACCGTTGTTATTTCTGTAAAAGTGAACTCCACGACACCTTAAAACCTCTAGCCCAAGAATGGGGGTATCCTTATGTGATTGATGGGGTGAATGCGGACGACTTAAAAGACTATCGCCCCGGCATCCAAGCGGCCCAAGAACGAGGAGCGCGATCGCCTTTAGCCGAACTCAGCATCACAAAAACCGAAGTCCGCCAACTTAGTCAGCATTTAGGTTTACCCTGGTGGGATAAACCAGCACAACCTTGTCTGAGTTCTCGGTTTCCCTACGGCGAAGAAATAACCATCGCTAAACTGCAACGAGTGGGACGGGCGGAAGTGTACTTACGCCGATTAGGATTACAAAATATCCGCGTCCGTTCAGAAAAAGATACCGCCCGCATCGAACTCCCCCCCAGCGAGATCAAAGAATTTGTCTTAACAACAGATTTACCCACCCTCGTTCAAGCCTTCCAAGCATTAGGCTTTCTTTACGTTACCTTGGATCTCGAAGGATACCAAAGCGGCAAACTTAACCGGGTCCTAGAACTCGCTTCTAGCTCGGCGTGAAATGATGAGTAGTTCAGACAATGGCTGAATCCAAGAAAAAAGGCGATGATGTCGTTCAAGGGGTGTCCGTGGGATTGTTACTCTGGCTCTTTTTCCTCTTGGCACTTGTTGCCTTGGGCTATCAAGTCACCGTGAGCATCATTTTGGCAGGATTAGGCGGGTTTTCTGGAGGGTGGATTGTGGCCTGGTGGAATAGTGACGAACCGCCCCCAGAACTCGATCGGCAGAAAACCATGGAAGACCAGGCTGGTGAGCGACGAACCGCCCCCGGCATTGCCGAAGCCCAAGCACGGCGTAAATGTCGGGAACGCAGAACTCCTAGGGGGCGAGTGTTGCCCATTCCCCGCTTTATGTTTCAGAAACGGAAACGCCGTCGTTGAGAGGATATCAACGACAGGACATCAAAATCCTACAGGCTTCTTCCGTTTCACGAAACCTAATGACTGTTTACTGTTTTGACGAATCAATACAAAAACCTGTGTTAGTATCTTTTGTAAGATTTTAGTAACACTTTTATATAATACAGGAACAATGGGCAAGGTTCTGGTGCTGAACGCCTCCTACGAACCGCTCAACATCACGAGTTGGCGGCGAGCGGTCGTTTTGTTACTCAAGGGAAAAGCCGAACAGCTTGAGTTTGACACCCAAGAGATTTATACGCGCTTCCCTACCCCGACGGTGATTCGACTGCGTTATTATGTGCGAGTCCCTTACAAAGAGATTCCTTTAACCCGGAGAAACATTCTCGAACGAGATGACCACTCTTGTCAATACTGTCGTTTCCGAGGGGATAATTTAACCTTAGATCATGTAATTCCCCGTTCCCGAGGGGGAGGAGACAGTTGGGAAAACCTAGTGGCGGCCTGTGTGCGTTGTAACGTCCACAAGGGGAATCGGACTCCCAATGAAGCCCAAATGCCTTTACTCAGCCAGCCTCGTCGCCCCTATAGTAGTTTACATTTTGAAATTGCCCGCTATATTCGCAGTGGTCGCAATGAGGAATGGAAAAAATATGTGATTGGGATTTAGCCTGTAGGGGGTGGGAAAATATCAGGGATGCGAACACCTATCTCCAAAAATCCGGCACTTTTTCGTTCTTAAAACGGCTAGAATTATTGTCTCACAGTGATTAGAGTCCTGTTCAACCAGCCCTAATCCGTCAAGAGTAATCAGTAAACATCTTGATCAAGAACCAAGCTTATGGTTTAGACTTCCTGCTGCATAGCTTGAGGAGGAAAATCTTTTGCGATCGCAAATAGACGGACTTGGTATAATAAGAATTCCCGTAATCCCGACCGAGTTACCGGATATACTCCTTTCCGGACAGCCGATCTACTGGATTTACGGCGGATAGAGCAATCAACCGAAGCTCACGCGAAAGTTTATTTCAACCCATTAACTTCCTATGGTTCAAACTCCCACCCCTCAAGCTACCGAAAAACGCTCCAAACTCGAAGGCCTCAAACAACGGAGCCACTATCTGCGTGAACCTGTTGCGACAGAACTGTTGGAAGATACCACCCACTTCAGCGAAGCTGCCGTACAAATTCTTAAATTTCATGGGTCTTATCAACAGGACAATCGAGATAATCGGGTGAAAGGGCAGGAAAAAGACTATCAAATGATGTTGCGCACCCGCAGCCCCGGCGGGTTTATTCCCCCTGAACTCTATTTAACCCTAGACCGTCTCTCTAATGAATACGGCAACCATACCCTACGCACTACAACCCGCCAAGGCTTTCAGATTCACGGCATTCTAAAGAAAAACTTAAAAACGGTCATTAGTTCCATCGTGAAAAGTATGGGCTCCACCTTGGGTGCTTGTGGGGACTTAAACCGCAATGTCATGGCTCCCCCAGCCCCCTATAAAAACCGCCCAGACTATATTTATGCTTGGGATTATGCGGATCGGATTGCCGATTTATTAACCCCCCAAACCGGAGCCTATTATGAAATTTGGCTAGATGGGGAAAAGGTAATCAGTGCCGAAGAAGCGCCAGAAGTGAAAGCCGCCCGACAACGCAACGGCAACGGTACGATTTTCCATGAGGGGGAAGAACCCATTTATGGCACTCAGTATATGCCCCGGAAATTTAAGTGCTGTGTGACGGTGCCGGGGGATAACTCGGTGGATCTCTATACCCAAGATGTGTGTCTGGTGGTAATGACCAATGAACAAGGGGAATTAGAGGGCTTTAATGTCTATGCTGGAGGGGGTTTAGGGCGGACTCACAATAAAGAGGAAACCTTTGCCCGGCAAGCGGATGAAATTGGCTATGTGGCAAAGGAGGATATTTATGATTTCATGAAAGCCATTGTGGCCACACAACGGGATTATGGCGATCGCGTCAATCGTCGTCATGCCCGGATGAAATACCTCATCCATGACTGGGGTGTAGACAAATTCCGCAGCAGGGTAGAAAAATATTTTGGTCGTCCCATTGAACCCTTTAAACCCCTCCCCGCTTGGCAATACGAGGATTATTTAGGCTGGCACGAACAAGGAGACGGCAAACTCTTTTTAGGCCTCTCCATTGATAATGGTCGGGTGAAAGATGAGGGAGATTTTAAACTAAAAACCGCCCTCCATGCCATTGTGCAGCAGTTTAACCTGCCCATGCGTCTCACCCCGAACCATAACCTGATCCTCTACGAAATTGACCCCGGATTTAAAGACACCATTCAGGCCATTTTTGATCAGTATGGAGTCGTGACGGATCCCCAGAAAATCCCCACCTTGACCCGTTATGCGATGGCCTGCCCCGCTCTACCTACCTGTGGGCTAGCCATTACCGAGTCAGAACGAGCCATTCCGGGCATTCTCGACCGGATTCAAGGGGTCCTCAATCAAGTGGGACTCGGAGAGGAAAAAATCGTCATTCGCATGACGGGATGTCCTAATGGGTGCGCCCGTCCTTATATGGCAGAATTGGGCTTTGTAGGCAGTGCGCCGGAAAGTTATCAAATCTGGTTAGGGGGGACTCCTCATCAAACCAAACTCGCTCGCCCTTATATTGACCGTTTGCCCATTCGGGATCTGGAAATCTTCCTTGAACCTCTGTTTGTGTATTTCAAGCAGGAGCGGCAAACCGGGGAGAGTTTTGGAGAGTTTTGCGATCGCGTCGGTTTTGATGCCCTTCGTCAATTTGCCGCCCAATACCAAGAATCTGCAAACACAGCCCGTAAAGGTCGTAAAATCCGTTATCGCATTGGTGTTCATGATGAAGTCTACGAAAAACTCAAAGTCGCCGCCCAAAATCAGAATAAATCCATGACCCAATTAGTGGCAGAAGCCCTCGACGCTTATCTTTAACGAGGGAACAGGGAATAGGGAATAGGGAATTGTTCCCCCCTCTCCCCTGCTCCCCTGCTCCCCTGCTCCCCCTCTCCCCTGCTCCCCTGCTCCCGACTCCCCGAGTTATTCAGCAAGCCCTAAATACAATGGGGGCGTTCAAATGAACGCCCCCTGCTTCCCTGATGAATTCATGAGTTCTATTCTTGGTATTGTAGCAACCAATTAAACTTCGCTTGGGCTAACTCCAAACGTTCAACTTCCGTCTCCTCAAAAGACTCGTGTTCCTCATAAAGTTGTGCCACATCGATACCATAGCCCAAACGCTTGATCGTGCCGCGCATCCGATCGGAGAGACATAAAGCCAAACCTCGGTAAAAACGCGCTGCAAAACCGATACTTTTTTGCAGTTGTAGCACCAAATGCCAGCGAGGAATGGAGAGAATCACCGATTCCGTAGCCGCTTGTACCGTTGCCACCGGAACCTGTTGATCGAGAAACGAAACTTCCCCGATTAACTCCCCTGTGCCGATTTTAGCCAGAGGGCGATTCCCCAACAAAATATTAAACTCCCCATCAAGAACAATATAAATTGCCATGGAGGGCTGTCCCTCATGAATTAAAATCTGTCCGGGTGCAATGGTTTCCTTTTTCCCCATCCTCAGCATCCAATCGAGATCATCATTATTCAACTCACCTAGCATCAACAATGCTTTGCGGCGTTTAATTGTCATGGTTTTGGTTTTCTCCATAACTTCCCCTTTTGCTTCTATCTTCCTCATTGTATGCCCGATCCCTGATAGATTTTCAGGTTTAATCCTCCCAAACCGGACGAATGAGCATCAAGAGCCTATCAGATTTGGGAGAGAGGGACACTCAATGGGAGAATAGAAAAACTGTCAATTTTTAACTTGAACCTTTAATTACTCATGGATGACATTCTGCCCATCATCTATATATCTACCCTATTGGTCTTACTGGCGGGGGTAGCGGTCTTTCTGTTTCAGCAGATTTTCCGCACCCGTCGCCAAGAAAGTCGCTTTTCCAAACTGCAACGGCAACTCGAACAGGAACAAGGCACAGCCGAGGAGTATTATGAACTGGGCAGCCTGTATTTAGACAAAAAGCTCTTTGTACAAGCTGTAAAATTGTTACAAAAGGCGTTAAAAACGGCTGAGAAAGAAGAAATTCCCGCAGAAAACGCCGCCTTAATCTACAATGCCCTTGGGTTTGCCTACTTTTCTCAGGAACAGTATGATTTAGCCATTCGCCATTATAAAGATGCGATCAAACTGTATCCCGAATATGTGATTGCTTTAAACAATTTGGGTAATGTCTATGAAAAGAAAAAGCTGGTCAGTCCGGCCTTAGAAGCTTATGAGGCTTCCCTGCAATATGATCCGCAAAATGCGATCGCCAAGCGCCGCGCCGAGTCCCTGCGTAAACGAGTGGGCAGCGCGTCCTAATGGATGAGAAAGGCGCAATTTTTGAAAACCCCTAGAAAAATAACCCTTATGGATATTAAACAAGGCTTTGTCGGCACAGTTGGGAATACCCCCCTGATTCGTCTCAATAGTTTTAGTGATGAAACCGGATGCGAAATTCTCGGGAAAGCCGAATTTCTTAATCCCGGAGGATCGGTGAAAGACCGCGCCGCCCTGTATATTATTGAAGATGCGGAAAAACAAGGACTACTCAAACCCGGTGGCACCGTCGTTGAAGGCACCGCAGGCAATACAGGCATCGGTTTAGCCCATATCTGCAATGCTAAGGGCTATAAATGCTTGATTATTATTCCCGAAACCCAATCTCAGGAAAAAATGGACCTATTGCGCACCCTCGGGGCGGAAGTTCGTCCGGTGCCTGCGGTTCCCTATAAAGACCCTAACAACTACGTTAAACTCTCAGGACGACTGGCCCAAGAAATGGAAAACGCGATCTGGGCGAATCAGTTTGATAATTTAGCCAATCGGAACGCCCACTATGAAACAACCGGGCCCGAAATTTGGCAACAAACGGAGGGAAAAGTCGATGCTTGGGTGGCCGCTACCGGAACCGGGGGAACCTATGCCGGGGTGGCGTTATTCCTCAAGGAACAAAATCCTGATGTTCGTTGTGTGGTGGCTGACCCAATGGGGAGCGGTCTTTATAGTTATGTGAAAACCGGGCAAATTAACCCCGAAGGGAGTTCCATCACGGAAGGGATTGGCAACAGCCGCATTACAGGCAATATGGAAGGAGTCCCCATTGATGATGCGATTCAAATTGATGACCCCGAATGTTTAAGGGTGGTTTATCAACTGCTGCGCAAAGATGGGTTATTTATGGGTGGGTCCGTGGGGATTAATGTGGGGGCTGCCTATGCCTTAGCCAAACAACTCGGGCCCGGTCATACTATCGTAACGGTGCTGTGTGATGGTGGTTCTCGCTATCAGTCCAAGTTGTTTAATGAAGCTTGGTTAAAAGAGCGCGGTTTATGGCCCGAGGGTGTGTAGGGCGGGATTTTATCCTATAATGGGAGATTGCGAATAAATATCATGGAGGATTTTCATGTCTCGTAAGTGCCAAGTCACGGGTAAAAAAGCCAATAATGGCTATGCCGTCTCCCACTCCCACCGTCGCACGAAAAAGCTGCAACAGGTTAATCTCCAGTGGAAAAAAATCTGGTGGCCTGAAGGCAATCGTTGGGTTCGTCTGAAACTGTCTACGAAAGCGATTAAAACCATTCAAAAAAAAGGATTACAAGCGGTTGCCCAAGAGGCTGGCCTCAATCTCAATCACTATTAATTCCATCCGTGTGTGGTCTGGTTTTTGCCCATCCCCTCTACTCTGAGTTGGGGATGGGTTATATTTTTGGGGGCTAATAAATAGGGTCTGCTGAATAACTTGGGGAGCAGGGGAGCAGGGGAGAGGGGGAGCAGGGGAGCAGGGGAGCGGGGGAGCAGGGGAGAGGGGGAGCGGGGGAGTCGGAGATAATTGTCAATTATCAATTATCAATTGTCAATTATCAATTCCCTTGTTGAGTCTAGCGTTGGGCTTTTTCAGCAAGCCCTAAATAAGGGTCTTCTTTGCACATTAAGAGGAGAAAAATGATGAAGCGAGCATTGGTCACAGGCGCGAACGGATTTACTGGCTCTCACCTCGTTAAGGCCTTAGTGGGGCGGGGGGTGGAGGTGGTGGCCTATGTGCGGGCTTCCAGTAACTTGGAACGCTTGGCTGGGGTAGAGGTAGAGTGGGCTTATGGGGATATTGGCGATCGCCAAGCCCTAGACCGCGCCCTAGAAGGCGTTGATACCGTCTTTCACACGGCCGCCTATGTGGAATTGGGCATTGTAGACGCGGCGAAAATGGAACGAGTGAACGTCGAAGGCACCCGCACCCTGTTAGCTGCCGCCCAAGCCGCCGGAGTGTCTAAAATGGTCTATTGCAGCACCATCGGCATCTATGGCGACACCCGAGGTCAGATTATTAACGAAACCTTCCAACGGCAACAACAAGGCTTTTCTTCTGCCTATGACCGCACCAAATACCTCGCCCAGCAATTAGTCGATCAAGCCGCCCGCCAAGGCTTTCCCGTGGTTAGTGTCATGCCGTCGGGGATATTTGGCCCCGATGATCCTCACTTTGGTCCGGTGATTCACCTGTTCCTGAAAAAACGCTTAAAATTCTGGTTAGGGGGCGATCGCATTACAGGCATTGTTCACGTCGATGATCTCGTCACCGCCATGATTCTAGCCGCCGAAAAAGCCCCCACCGGAGAACATTACATCATTTCCGCCGGAGAACTCCCCAGCCGGGAAATGTTCCGCCTTTTGAGCCAAGCGACAGGCATCCCCACCCCCCACGAAGCCCCCAAACCCCTCGTTGTAGTCGTTGCCTCAATTTTAGAAGTCCTCGGGCGGCTTTTTAACTGGAATCCCCCCATTGGTCAGGAGCGATTACACTACGTTTATGAACGATGTGTGCGGGTGGATGGCAGCAAAGCCCGAAAAGCCCTCAACTGGCAACCTCGAACCGTTGAGGAGGTTTTGTTAGAGTTTCTGCCGTGAACAGTAATCAGGAAACGGAGCATTCTCGTGCCATCCTTCTGTTGACACTCCACTGCCTAAAGGCGAGTGGATTCTTTCCTCATAGACTCTTGTCTAGCCAATCAGAAATTGACCCCGACAGAACGTCTCCGAAAGCATTTTGAATCACGGGCTGTCCGACCGCGATT
>NZ_JAIHOM010000235.1 GCF_026130165.1 Spirulina subsalsa FACHB-351
GTATCCGTCCGGTGTCGGCGCGGTTTCAGGCGTTTTCGGCCTGCCAGTTCCACGGCATGAGATTTTCGATGCGATTGATCTTGTGATCAGGCAAGCGCTGGAGGACCCATGTGAGCCACGCTTCGGGGTCGACGTTGTTCAGCTTGCATGTCTCAATGAGTGTGTAGGCGATTGCGGCAGCTTTGCCGCCACCGATTGACCCCATGAACAGATAATTCTTCCTTCCAAGGGCAATAGGCCTGATCGAGCGCTCACAGGTGTTGTTATCCAGCTCGAGACGCCCGTCGCTGAGATAGCCGCGCGCTTTTGGCATACGGTTCAGCGCGTAGCGGATCGCTTCGGCCAGCTTGGTTTTACCGGAGATCTTGCGCAGCTGCGCCTGCAGCCAAAGCTCTAACTCATCAAAGACCGGCTTGGCGTTGGCCTGCCGCAGGGTCACACGCTCTTCCGGGGATTTGCCCCGCGCCTCCTTCTCCACAGCATAGAGCTGTGCAATCTGCTTGATCGCCTGTTGGGCAATGGGGGAACCGGTGCGCTCGACCTCGTCGACAAATTTGCGGCGCACATGGACCATGCAGGCTTGCTCATCGGCTTTGCCTTTGCCGAACAAGCCGTTGAACCCGGCGAAGCCATCTGCATGGACCGTGCCCGTATAGCCCGCGAGATGGTTGGCGGGGTGCTCGCCCTTCCGATCGACACTGAACTGATACCAGGCGCAGGGGGGTGCTGCCCCGCACCACGGGCGTTCGTCCCGGACGTAACTCCAGAGCCGGGCCGTTTTGGTTTTTGTGGTGTTGGCGCGCACTTGCAGTTTTACGGGGGTATCGTCTGCAAACAGGGCTGGCCCCGCCCGGACCAGTTTGCCGATATGCTCGGCCAGAGGCTCCAGCAGTGCCGTCGTGCGCCCAACCCAGTCGCTGAGCGTGGAGCGGTGCAAATCAACCCCTTCGCGGGCGTAGATCTTGGATTGCCGCTCAAGCGGCAGGTGATCACAATATTTGCCGACCAGCATGTGCGCCACGAGGCCGGGTCCGGGTCGCCCGCGCTCGATCAGGCGCGATGGCAATGGGGCTTGGGCGAAAGCTTCACAGCAGGTGCAGGCCATGCGGGGGCGGATGAAGCGGCGCACAACGAAGTGACCTGGGATATAATCCAGCTCTTGGGTGATATCCTCGCCCACCTGGCGCAGGGTGCCGCCGCATCCAGTGCATGCTTCACCGGGCGACAAGACCTCATCGTGCCGATCCAGATGATCTGGCAGTGGCTTGCGGCTGTGCTGGCGCTTGTTGGTCGGGGTCTCTTCATCACCGGGTGGTTGCCCGGTGAGTTGATCCTTTGCGGCCTGCGCGATCTCGTCGTCTTCCGGCAGATCCAGCGCCAATTGGTCTATGCCCTCTGACTTCGTGCCAAAACGCGCCTTGCGATGGCCGTGAAGTTCAGCCTTCAGCTTCTCGATCTGGTAGGCTTGAGACTGGATATGCTGGGCCATCTGCACGCTGATCGCGCGCAGCTCATCAGGATCTTCAGGCAGGGATTTGAAGGCCTCCAGCATGGCATAATTTATACCGGATCGCCCCATAAGAGGGAACGCAAAACTGCGCTAAATCCTATGTTTTGTTGAGACTTTGCCTCACCCCGCGACCAGCGGTCGCCAGGTTTTTTGTGGGGTCCGCCAGTCGATCCCTTCGAGCAACATCGACACTTGTGATGGGCTTAGACTGACTTTACCTTCCTTGGCAGCAGGCCAGACAAACCGGCCCCGTTCCAGCCGCTTTGTAAACAGGCAGGCCCCCTGAGAATCCCACCAAATGATCTTCAAAAGATCACCCCGGCGACCACGGAAGACGAACATGTGGCCCGAATACGGATCCTCGGCCAGAACCTGTTCGGCCTGTGCCGCCAGCGTATTGAAACCGCGTCGCATGTCCGTGACGCCGGCTGCCAGCCATACCCGCGTGTTGCTTGGCACCGGGATCATTGCGCCACTGCCTCAACCATCGCCACGATCGCTGACAGCGCGGTGGCACCCTCCACCAATATCCGCCGACCATCCGACAACGTGATGTCCACACGCTGCGCAGTGATGGAGCCTACCGAAGGAGTGGGCAAAACGGGTGCTGCCGGGACAGGCTCCATGCCCGCAACCTCGACTGGGAGAAAGGTTACTCCTTCAGGCACCGACAAATCCGCAGCATGATCCTCTGATGCAAACCGAGGATCGCGAAGCCATTTATGGATCAGGTTGGTGTTCATCGCATATCGCCGCGCAACCTGCGCAACCGAGACACCCGAAACCCGCGCCTGCGCGCAGATCGACAGCTTCTCATCGTCTGACCAGACCCGCTTCTTCTGGCCCTTCTTGCCCGCCATCGCTCACCTCAAGATGTCCACTTCCGATGGTGGACATCTAGCAGGCACTCCATCACCCCGTCAGAGCGGGGAAACCGGACGGATAC
>NZ_JAIHOM010000065.1 GCF_026130165.1 Spirulina subsalsa FACHB-351
TCGCGGTCGGACAGCCCGTGATTCAAAATGCTTTCGGAGACGTTCTGTCGGGGTCAATTTCTGATTGGCTAGACAAGAGTCTATGAGGAAAGAATCCACTCGCCTTTAGGCAGTGGAGTGTCAAAAACAACGATCCAAAACCTTCGGAATCGCCACTTCGACCAAATCGACTGGGACAAGTGAATTGAAGAACTGGAAAGTATAGGGAAAATTCAAAGGCTTAGATTTTGCTCAAACAGATATAAAAAGCTGTTAACCCCCAAATCCCCAGCAGATTATGGAAGAATTGCTCACCCTCAAAGAACGACTATTGCGCGGCGATATTAGTGGCGCATTAGTCATCGTCGAAGAACTCGAAGAAATGAGCAAAGACGACAAAATCAACAACATTCGCAGTTATGCCATCATCTTATTGATTCACCTCATCAAACAACAAGCCGAAAATCGTACCACTCGTTCCTGGGATGTCTCCATCCGCAACAGCACTAGAGAAATTCAAGAAAAAAACAAACGCCGTAAAGCAGGAGGATGGTACCTCAGCATCGAAGAACTTCAAGAAATCCTAGAAGTCGCCTATCCAATGGCCCTAGACCGCGCCTCCTTAGAAGTCGCAGAAGGCATTTATGAGACGACAACCCTAGAAACTCTAATCGATAAAGAAGCTATTTTAACTCAAGCCCTCGCTTTAATTTCCCCCTAAACTAATCCATCCAGTTAACCACAATCAGGTTCAGCAATCATCACACCCAAATCCCGATTATCCGTCGAAAATCCCTGAACTTGAGGATTAAAAATAGAATCCGTCTGAGCATGAACCAAATACCATGCCGTATCAGGAGTTCCCACCACTCCCACCGTTTGTCTTTCCTCTGGTGTCTTCAACTGTAGCTTTTGCTGCATCAACGGTTGAGGCAAATTACTCAACGTCTGACTCGAAAATTCCCCTCCCACTGGCAGACTATAGGCAGAAAGAGTCACCGGTAGAGGCTGTGTTGTAGTCAAATCCGGTCGGGGTGAGAGAATAGAAAAGTCCAAGCGATTTTGCACCCCACAGCTTTTCGCCAAAAACCAACAATCCCCCGTACACCAGCGCCCTAATCGTCCCCCCAAATTCTCCCACCAATACATTCCCCTAGACCAACTCACTCCTAAATTGGACTGTAAAAAGGGGTAATAGACCATAGCACTAATCCAGCGAGAGGTATCAGGCATTCCTTCAGAAAAAGTAATCGGATGCTTACGAGGAATCCAACGTCTACCATTCTCTAAAGCTAAAGATATTTGCTCATCTGGGTTGACTGTTATTTCAAAAGAAGACCTATCTTTTTTTATATCTATAGCCATTGGTGTTTTAAATGGAGTTAGTTGGGAAATAGAATAAGGTTTACCTTCAGGTGTCTTGAAAACAGCCAATTCTACAGACTGACCTAACCATCTAGATATCATCCCAGTCCTATTAGAAGTGTTTGCATCAAAAGCCGAACCATGTTTTGTAAAGCTCAAAGCACAAAATAAAATTGCTAATAATAATAAGCCAGTCAAAATACAAAAAATATTAGATAATAAATTAAATCTATTTTTGTTAATTAATTGACTAATTATTCGTTTATTAAGAACAAAAATTGTTTGTTTTTTGGGCAAATTAGTTACAGAAATCCCAAAAACAGTTGTAAAAAAAATAGTTTGAGTATAAAAAACTGGACGAATATCATCTAGATTACCTAAGACAGAAGGAATCAAAAAGCTAAATAAACTCAATAAGATTAATAGCTCAACTTTTCTATCAATGAAATAAGTTTTCTTTTGTATAGAAAAAAAAGTACAAAAAGTAGCGAATACTAAACCTAACATCAAGATAGTATGTAAAACACCAAACTCTACAAACAGCTGTACAAACCAGTTATGTGTGCTATGGTAAACAGTTACATCATAAAATTGACTATATTCAGAAACAAGCTGATACCAGCTTGCATAACCATGTCCAAATAGGGGAGAGTCTTGGAACATTTTCCAAGCGACTCGCACTAATTTAAAACGAGCAGGATCTAGAAAAATATTGGCAGGTTTCCAATTATATCCCACAGATTGAGTTAATTGGTAAATCAATAGAGGATTTTTGAGTAAAGACCAAAAAGTAAATCCCAAAATAGAAATAATCAATCCCCCAAACATTAATATGGGAATATTTTTTTTCTTAATTCCTTTTAAAAAAGCATACAATCCACAAATAGCTATATAAGAAAAACACAGAACAAATCCCCCTCGTTGAGTTGTAGCAAAAATCCCCACAATTAGAAGACAACATAAAGCTGACCAGATAAATTTTCTAATTAAATTTAAATCAGAAAAAGCTAGCCATAAAACAACAGCTAAACCCGGTGCAATATAAGTCCAAACAGGACCAGGATTATCAAAAATCTGTGTCATATAAGACACACCGTAAGGATTATAGACCAAACTCTTGGGTAAAACTTGCGAAATCCCTAAAAATCGACCTAAAAAACCGGTAACAACGACCAGACAAGCCCCAAAAACCACAGCACCTAACTGAATTTTCCAAGCATGGCGGACAGTACGAGCTAAGATAAAAGATAAAGTTCCTAATGTAACGCCACAAAGCAAAATAAAAAAATTCCTAATTCCATAATGTTGAGCTACAGAAGCTTGTAGTAAACACTCTATTTTTGTCGCAAAGCCAGGAATCTCTCGGCAAGGAATCCAAGCTTGATTAGGTGTTTTAAATAAAGAGATAATAGCCCGAGGAGCAATCAGAACTAAAGTATTCAACCAAATTAAACCTAGCAATATAATTTCGTGGTTCAAAAAAAATATATTAGAAACCAGTAAATGTCTTTGATAGGCAAAAACGAAAGCCAAAATTCCACTAAATACAGCTACACCAAATAAATCTGGAATAGCGGGTAAGGTAAACGCAGGATATACTGGAACTAATAGATGAATACAAATAACACTGCCCAGCAAAACAGTAAGAGCAGGTAAAAAGTGGAAAAATTTTAGCTTAATCATTCAATCAATATTTTTTAATATTTCTTGTAAAATTGCAAAAATTGTTCAAAATACCTAAAAACTAGACAACTATATCTAATTGATTGTAAGGTTATCAGACAAGCATATAAATAGAAAACCAATAATAGGATTAACTAGATTGAACGTGATTAGAAAACTACAAACATCACCACAAAATAGAAAAAACTATTTAAGTTGGATAGACCTCCTAAAAGCACTGGTACAACGGGACTTAGAAGCACGATATAAAGGCTCTATTATAGGAAACCTCTGGCCACTCCTCAACCAACTATCTCAACTCCTCATTTACACCTACGTCTTTTCTGTTGTTCTACAGGTCAAACTCAGCCTAAAAGAACTCCCTGCTAATGATATCAGCTATGGACTCTGGCTGTTTGCCGGACTTATCCCCTGGATTACGTTCATCAGTGGCCTTACCCTAGCAGCAACTTCGGTCATTCGACAACCCAATTTAGTCAAAAAAGTCGTCTTCCCCTTAACACTCCTCCCCCTCGTCCCCATCCTGTCCACTTTTCTGGAAAGTACATTTGGATTAATCATTCTCATTGTCTTTGTGGGTTTTTCCACTCAAACCATCCATACCACCCTACTCCTCCTCCCCCTGATTTGGCTGCCTCAACTCCTCTTCACTATCGGACTGGGATACCTCACCGCAGGACTTACCGTTTTCCTGCGAGACATTCCCCAGACCTTGGGAGTCATTCTCAATCTTTGGTTTTACGCAACACCCATCGTCTATCCTGCGTCAGCCATCCCAGAACAACTCAGCAAGGTTGTATTATGGCTAAACCCCTTGGCTGTATTGGCAGAAATCTATCGGGACTTAATTCTCCTTGGAGAAGTCCGACACTGGGGAGAATGGGGAGTCACTAGCATGATTGCTGTAGTAGTATTTTTAGGCGGATACTGGGTCTATCGGCGGTTGCAACCTGCCTTTGCTGATGTACTCTAGAGGTTGCGACTAACCAAAGTGGTGGAATGAGTGAAACAATTATTGCTTTAGACAATGTATCCAAATGTTATCGGCGTTACCACCGACCTATTGACCGATTAAAGGAAATTTTGCTGCCAGGGAAAAAACACTCTCAGAAATTTTGGGCATTACAAGATATTAATCTAGAAGTTTATCAAGGAGAAACTCTAGGAATTATTGGTCAAAATGGCTCAGGTAAAAGTACCCTACTCCAAATCATTGCTAAAACTTTAACCCCCACCACGGGAACCGTTCATATACAAGGTCGGGTAGCGGCTCTTTTGGAATTAGGCAGTGGTTTTAATCCCGATTTTACTGGACGACAAAATGTTTTTTTCAATGGTCAAATTTTAGGACTGACAAAAAAAGAAATCGAAGCTAAATTTGATACAATTGCTGCTTTTGCCGATATTGGAGACTTTTTAGACCAACCGATTAAAACCTATTCTAGCGGTATGGCAGTTCGTTTAGCGTTTGCCGTTGCTGCTCACACCGACGCTCAAATTTTGATTGTTGATGAAGCCTTAGCAGTAGGAGATGCAAAATTTCAAGCACGCTGTATGAAAAAGATTAGACAATTACAAGGGGATGGAGTTACTTTACTATTTGTCTCCCATGACTTGTCCAGTGTCAAGTTTTTATGCGAAAGTGCGATTTTATTAAATCAAGGTAGGATTTTAGAACAAGGAACACCTAAGTTTGTAGCGAATCGCTATATTGCTTTACTGAGTAGCGACCATCATACAGACCATAGTTCTGATATGATTGCTCTAGAAAAATCACATAAGGTAGAGACAGAAAAATCAAATGCCTTTGCTGACAATATACCAAATGAACAAGACTATCACCGTCATGGTAACGCCTTCGCTGAAATTAAATCTGCCATCATTACCAATCTAGATAACATTGACTTAAAAGGTAAAGTCGAAACAGGTTCAAAGTTCAAGTTAAGGGTTAATATTCAAGGCAATAACGACTTAGATGACATCGTAGTTGGTTTATCTTTGAGAACGTTAACAGGAGTTATTTTATATGGAACAAATACTTATCTTTTAAAGAAGTCAATTCCTTCTTTATCAAAACATCAATCTACTGTTGTAGAATTTGAAGTTCCTTGTTTTTTGAATAAAGGACTTTATTCTATTTCTATTGGAGTTCATTCAACGGAAGGAATCAGTTATGATTGGATTGACGATTTAGTTTTACTAGAAGTCATTAACGCAAGATTATGTGATGGATTAATTGATTTGAACGCTGAAGTAAACTTACCAGAAATTCCTCCAGTATTGAGTTTAAATAGAGATCCCCAAATATAGTGTATATCAAAGTAATTAAACTTCCGTAATAAACAATCAAGTTCATACCTGACGCACCATCTAATATATTGAGAAATATACTAAAACTTTAGAAAAGAAAAGGAGTCACCATGATTGAACCCAATAACCCAGAAATCAATGTTGATGATTTAATGGAGCAAATTAGGCAAGAAGTGGCTAAACGAAATCTTACTGTTCCTCGTAGAAATAATATTAATCAAAATATTATAGGAAGTATCAATCTCAGTCCAGATACAACAATGTCGGTTTTATCTAGCCGTCTTCAAGCTTTACTGAATGATGCTAGTTTAAATTCACAAAGTATTGACAAACTTCCCAATAAGCTGAATCGATTTCCTTTAAAAATCCGTATTATTCAAAAGGTAATTCTTAAGCTATATAACTTTGTTTTCAAAAAACAAGGTATTGTTAATCAAAATTTCATTAGTGCTTTCAAAGAACTTCAAGAACTCACAGAAGTCAAGATTAATCAGAAGAATCAAGAATTAATTAACACACTTAATAAAAGATTTGAATTTGAACGAGAAATTTCAGAAAATCATTATCAAGCTCTTGAACAAAAACACCAAGCTCTTGAACAAAAACACACGCATCAAATTAAAGCACTACAGCTAGAATTAACTTATAATAAAAAAACATTTGCTAACCTTCTTCAGTCTCTAGAAAATAGAACTGGATTTTCAAATCAGCAAATAACTAATATTCCCACTCAACCAGCATCAAAATCATCTTATTCAGAACAAGAAGAGGCACACTTATTAGACGCTTTCTATGTGGCATTTGAAGAAAAGTTTAGGGGCAGCTATGAAGAAATTGCCAAGCGACTTAAAGTTTATTTACCTTTCATTGAACAAGCTAAAGAACAAGCATCTGACACTATTCTCGACCTAGGATGTGGACGGGGAGAGTGGCTAGAGTTTTTACGAGAGAAGGGGTATCAGGTTCAGGGGATTGACTTAAACCGGATGATGCTGGAAGAATGTCGGAGTAAGAATTTAGAGGTTTATGAAGTGGATGCGATCGCGCACATCCAAACCCTAGCCGACAACAGCCTTGGTGCCGTCACCGGATTCCACATCATCGAACACCTCCCCTTTCCCGCTCTCCTCCAACTCCTCCAAGAAACCATCCGCGTCCTCAAACCCGGAGGAGTCGCCATCTTTGAAACCCCCAACCCCCAAAACATCCTCGTCAGCACCCGCACCTTTTACCTCGACCCCACCCACCGCAATCCCTTGCCAAGTGACCTCATTCAGTTTTTACTAGACAACACCGGATTTGAACCCGTAGAAGTCCTCCCCCTTCATCCCTATGAAGAGGCCCTACAAATCAAAGGAACAGAAGAACTCACCCAGCGATTTAACCAATACTTCTACGGCCCCCAAGATTACGCCATCATTGGATACAAACCATGCAACCCATCGCCCTTGTAGTCCCTTGGTGGGGCCAAGACCTCAAAGGAGGAGCTGAACAACAAGCCTACCAAGTTGCCACCCGACTCGCTCAACGAGGACACAAAGTAGAAGTCCTCACCACCTGCTGTCGCGCCTTTCCAGAAAACTGGGCAGTCAATCATTATCCGGCTGGTGTAAAAACCGAAGCGGGGTTAAAAGTCCATCGTTTCCCCGTTAACCCCCGCAACGCCCAAGCCTTTGATCAAGTCAACAGCTTCCTCTTAAAACTCCCCCTCGAACAACTCAAAATCGGAGTCTCCCCCGTTTCCCCCACAGACTCCGCCATCTTTGCCCAGGAAAACATCAACTCAGAAGCCCTCCTCAAATACCTCAAAAAACACCAACAGCATTACCACGCCTTTATCTTCCTGCCCTACCTCTACGGCATCATCCTCAACGGACTCCCCCTCGTTGCAGAACGGGCCTACCTTCAACCCTGTCTCCACAACGAAGTCTACGCCTACCTCCCTGAAATTGCCCAAATCGTTCACAAAGCCAAAGGCCTCCTCTTCATCAGCGAAGGAGAAGCCCAACTCGCGCAACATCTCTACGGCCCCGGCATTCTGCCTAAAAGCATCGTCGCGGGAGCAGGCGTTGAGATCCCAATTCAGCGCGATACCCCCATCGAAAAAATCGGCAAATTTTCCCTCAAAACCCACCCCTTTGTCCTCTGTCTCGGTCGTCGTGACCCCACCAAAAACACCGATTTTCTCATCCAAGCCTATACCACCTTTAAACAAAAACACCCTGATTCCCCCCTCAGACTCGTTCTAGCCGGCCCCGGCAACTCATCCTATAGTGATTTGACATCCGGCATCATTGACCTAGGTTTAGTCGAAGAAAACCAAAAAACCGCCCTCCTCAGCCACTGCCAAGCCCTCTTCCAACCCAGCCGCAACGAGAGTTACTCCCGCGTCATCATGGAAGCTTGGTTTGAGCAACGCCCCGCCGCCGCCCACCGAGACTGTCTCGCCACCTCCCTCGCCGTATCTACCGCTCAAGGGGGTTGGCTCGCCAGCACCCTCAACGAATGGGCCGAACTCTTCCACAAGGTAGACCAAGCCACTCCCCAAGAACTCAGCCAATACGGTCAAAACGGCCACCAATACGCCCAAAATAATGCCGTATGGGACAAAGTAATGGAACGATACGAAATCGCCCTCGGACTGATTCAGGAAGAGGAAAGAGAAAAGAGGAAAAAGGAAAGAGAGAATCCAGAATCAACATCCCTCTCCAGTCCTTATCCCACTCCCCTCACATCCCACCTCCAAATGGGATGGAATTTCACCCCCCAAGCATCCTCACGAAAAAGTCGCCAACTCAAAGCCATTCATCAACTCCTCCCCAACTTCAGTTACGGGGATGCCATCTCCAACCAAGCCCTAGCCATTCGCAACTACCTCCGCAGTCAAGGTTATTCATCGGAAATTTTTACCCGTTATGTTGAAGAAAAAGTCATTAAAGAAATCCAACTCCTCCCCGACAAAAAACTCAACCCCAAAGCAGGCCTGATTTATCACCACTCCATTGGGTCGGAAGTGACCCCCCTCGCCCTGACTCACCCTGGGGCAAAATGTCTGATTTACCACAACATCACCCCCGCCGAATTTTTCCAACCCTTTGACCCCAAATTTGCCCAACTCCTTGCCCAAGGTCGCCAAGAACTCCCCACCCTTGCCCAAACCTTCCCCATCGCCGTGGGAGACTCTGCTTATAATTCATCTGAATTAGCAGCCTGTGGCTTTAGAGAACCCTCCGTCCTCCCCATTATCATTAACCCCGCTCAGTGGGACATTTCCCCAGACCCCCACTTAATGGCATCCCTCCAAGATGGCTACAAAAACCTCCTCTTTGTGGGTCGCATTGCCCCCAACAAAAAACAAGACGACCTCGTACAAGCCTTTGCCCACTACCTGACCCTAGACCCAGATGCACGACTCATCCTTGTCGGCTGGGGGAACAAAAGTGAACCTTACTACTGCCACCTGCTCAACATCATTGAAGAACTCGAATTAAAAGAGCGCGTCATCATCACAGGAAAAGTCAATGAAACTCAACTCCTAGCCTTCTACCGTACCGCTCACCTGTTCTGGTCTATGAGCGAACATGAAGGCTTTGGCGTTCCCCTCATTGAGTCTATGTGGTTTGATATTCCCGTTCTCGCCTACAAGAGTAGTGCTGTCCCAGAAACCCTACAAGGGTCAGGACTGATGTTTACCGACAAAAAAGACCTCGTGACCATTGCTGCCCTCGCCAAACTCCTGATCCATGATCTGGACTTGCGTGATAAAGTCATCAGAGCGCAGCAGCAGCAGCGTTATCGATTTTTACCCACGAGTATTCAGACCAACTTAGACACCATCATTCATAAATTAGAACAAGCTTTCTAATGCAAAATCTTGCCCTCAACCTCCGACAAATCCTGAGCAAAACCAAACGAAAACTCAGAGAAACTTTAGCCGAAAGTCCAGAAGATATTTTTCCCCTCTGTCCCCCCCTACCCCTACCCCCAGGAGTCAGCGAGGAACAACTCTTTCAATTTCTCAAAACCGTCTTGGTTTCCGATGCACCACCGGAGGAAATGGCCAATTACTGCACCCAAGACTTCCGCAGATTTGTCTATACCTATGGACTGACACAAAATTTATCCGGTGAATGTCTAGAACTTGGAGCAAATCCCTACTTCACTACGTTTCTACTCCGAGAATTTACTCCCTTAAAACTGACATTAGCCAATTACTTCGGGCAAGACTTTGATTCGGTCATCACCCAAACCGTAAATTTTGATGATTTTCAATCCAAGCAACTCGAATCCGTTCAGCTTGAATCCTATCACTTTAACATTGAAGAAGACCCATTTCCTTTTTCAGATCAGCAATTTGATGTCGTTCTCTTTTGCGAAATTATTGAACATCTCTTACTAGACCCCGCTTCAGTCTTACACGAAATCAAACGCATTTTAAAACCCAATGGAACACTAATTTTAACCACACCCAACGTCAGTCGCCTAGAAAATGTAGCGAAAATGATAGGGGGGGCGAACATTTATGACCCCTACTCTGGCTATGGTCCTTACGGGAGACATAACCGAGAATATAATAAGCATGAGCTTTATTTACTCCTCACTTACCTCGGTTTTGAAATTGACAGTTTATTTACTGCCGATGTTCATCAAAATAATGCTGGAAGTTATGCCTCTCTCTCTCAACTCAAACCTTTTTTAAAAGCGAGAGAAAATGACCTCGGACAATATATTTTTGTTCGCGCAAAAAACGCTAAAGAAGGTCATACTAAAAAACCCTCTTTCCTCTACCGAAGTTATCCCCCAGAAGAGCTAGAATGAAACGAAAAGTAGCCTTTGTTGTTCAACGGTGTGGGGTAGAAGTTGGAGGAGGAGCAGAAAATCTCTGTCTCCAAATTGCTCAACATCTGGTTGAATATTGGGACATTGAGATTCTAACCACCTGCGCCCTCGATTATATGACTTGGGAAAACCACTATCCTGTCGGCATTGAAGAGGTAAGTGGGGTCAAAGTTAGACGGTTTCGCATCAGCCAAAAGCGCAATGTCAAAGCCTTTAATCGTCTCTCGGAAAAGCTTGCTCCTCGTCTTCAAACTGCCTCTCTAGAAGAGCAAGAAAGTTGGATGAAGGCACAAGGACCTATGTCCCAAGACCTTATTCAGTATATCAGTCAGCATCGTGAAGATTACGACACTTTTATCTTCTTTGGCTACCTTTACGCCACCACCTACTTTATCCTACCCCTTGTAGCAGACAAAGCGTATCTAGAACCCCTTGCTCATGATGAATGGACGATTTACATGACGATGTGGGATGAGTTTTTCCAGAAACCTCGCGGATTTATCTTTAACACTCCAGAAGAAAAGAGTTTTGTTCAGAAACGCTTTCCTCAACTCAAGATTGATGGCCCCGTGATTGGCATTGGAGTTGATCCACCAGAAAGTTACAGTGCAGAGCGTTTCCGTGAGCAGTATAATATCCAAGATCCATTTTTGCTGTATATTGGCAGGATTGACCCATCCAAAGGCTGTGAGGAGTTATTCCAATATTTTATCCATCTCCGGAATCAGGAGTCTGAACCGAGAAAGTTGGTCTTGTTGGGGAAGTCAGTGATGACAATTCCGGAACATCCTGATATTATCCCGTTAGGTTTTGTGGAGGAGCAGACGAAATGGGATGCTCTAGCAGCTTGTGACTTATTGGTAATGCCTTCTCCCTATGAAAGTCTCTCGATTGTATTGTTGGAGGCTTGGACGATGGGGAAAGCAGTGTTAGTGAATGGAAAGTCTGATGTTTTGGTGGGGCAATGTAGACGTGGTAATGGAGGATTATGGTATGAGAATCTAGATGAATTTGAATACATTCTGAAACTATTGAAACAGAATACAAAAATCCAAGCAGCATTAAGCAATCAAGGTCATAGTTTTGTATTAAAACAATATAATTGGGAAACCATTACGGAACAGTATAGAGCAGTAGATTTTTCGCGCTAAATCTTGGGGTTAAGCATGACTGTCTTAATTCTTCAAACTCGTCCAGCCCTAGATATGACAGAAGAGCAATTTTTTCAATTCTGTCAAATTAACTCCAATTATCGCATTGAACGAAATGCGAAAGGAGAATTGTTAGTTATGTCACCAAATGGCAGTGAAACAGGGCATTGTAATGCTAAATTAACCCAACAATTGGGCAACTGGTCTGATGAAGATGGGACAGGAATTGATTTTGATTCTTCTGCGGGTTTCCGATTACCCAATGGTGCGGAGCGTTCTCCAAATGCGTCTTGGGTGAGAATCGAGAAGTGGCAAGCCATTCCGCCCCAGCAGCGTCAAAGGTTTGCCCCTTTATGTCCTGATTTTGTGGTGGAATTGCGATCGCCTAGTGATAATCTTAAACCGTTACAAGAGAAGATGGAAGAGTATCTAGAAAATGGAGCATCTTTGGGTTGGTTAATTGACCGCAAAAATCGGCGAGTTTATATCTATCGTCCCGGAAGCTCAGTAGAATGTTTACAATCTCCTGAAACTATTGAAGGAGATCCGCTTTTATCTGGATTTGTTTTGAAGTTAGATAAAATTTGGTAGTTAACTAAATTTACTACACATCAAGGAAACCAGAAGAAAATTAGGCAAGCAAAAAATATGCAAACAAATCATGACCCAAAAATCACTTACTAAAAATCATCACTATTTATTTGTATATGTTTTTTTTGTCGCTTTAACTCTTATATTTCTTCATTCGCCGTACTATGAAGGAGATACAATTATCTTAGTTCAAAGTGTTTCTGATATTGAGAAATGCTTAAATAACAGAGTCTATACTAATTGTAATACCGTAATTCACTTTCCAATATTTCAATTTGTGCCAGCTTTTTTGCTGTCTAAGTTAGGTGTGGATCAACCAATTATATTAAGAATTCTAGCCACCATAAATACCATCAGCTTTTTCGGTTCAATTCTATTATTTTTTAAAGTTCTCAGTAAACTTCACAACTCTTGGATAGCTAATACAGGATTGCTTATTATGATTAGTAGTCCTTTATTATGGTATGCTCAATCGACCTTTAATGAAATGACAGCTACCTTTATTACTTTAGGTTTTACCGCATCACTTCTAATTAATTCTCCAGTATGGTTAATTGCGATCTTATCATTTTTAGTGGGAATCACAAAAGAAACAGCTTTTCCATTTGTTGTTGCTATTAGTATTTTAATTTTATATCCTAATTTTAAAAAACAACCTAAACGATTCTGGTTTCAAATGATAAGTGTAATTACAGGAATCATTGGAAGCTTTACTATAAACAGTGTTTTTAACTATTTCCGATATAGAAGCTACACCAATACATACTTACTGCAAGATCAATTTATCGTAACAGATAATTTACAAAAACTTAGCAATTTTTTAGGGTTATGGTTATCTCCTAATGGAGGAATTTTATTTTTTTGGACATCATTTTTTTTGTATACAGCAGCAATTGTTTATTTTTTGTTTTTCAAGAATAAAAAAAGTTACCATAAACTAATTCCGATAACGTTAGTAATAGGAACTTTAGGACTTTTAACTTATGGTTTATCAAACTGGTGGGCTCCTTTTGGTTGGTACAGCTGGGGTCCAAGATTAGTCATTCCTTGGATACCAAGTCTCTTAATCGTGACAATCAACTTTTACCCTCAAGAAACTACATCAATTTTAGAAGCAACTGTGTTAAATAAATTTACTCATCGAAGAATATTATTTATGATATTCTTCTTACTAATATCACTGCCAAATATAGTTATTTTAAATCATCCAGAAATAATGGTTCAAATATTTACCCCAGATGCAACCTGTCCCGAAACACCATTCATCACAGATTTAGACTATTATTACTTTTGCTTAAATCATTATATGTGGACTAAATATCCATCAATTATTGATTCATTTACTAAAGTTTTTCAAAACATTCCAACTTTTATGTTGTACACTTCATACATCATTGCATTTTATCAAATTCAAAAAGGAATTCAGTTATCCAATAGAATAAACAAGAATTATTAAGAAATAATAAAATTGATTAAAATAAACTAAAAGTATTGAGGAACTTTCATGATTAATCCAAAAGATATAATAAAAAATGTCTCTGTGGAAGAGTTATGTAAAACGGCAGATTTGTACTTTAAATCTATCCAGAATCCGATCCCACAAATGGGTAAACCGTTCAGTAGCATCATTGAAGCACCTGAGCTTTTATGCAATATGGGAAATCTTTTGTCAGGATTACACCTAGGAAAAACAATGACTGTTTTAGAGTTTGCTGCTGGAACTTGCTGGTTTTCCAGATATTTAAATCAACTCCAATGTCAAACAATTTGTTGTGATGCTTCAGCAACAGCACTTGAAATTGGAAAAAAATTATTTTTAGATTATCCCATTATCGGTGAGTTAATTTCAGAACCTCAATTTTTACATTTTGACGGACATAGAATAGACTTACCAACGGAATCTGTGGATAGAATTGTTTGCCACGATGGATTCCACCATATCCCCAACCAAGATGAAGTTATTTCAGAGTTAGGTCGTGTACTAAAAACTGGAGGGATTGCTGGTTTTAGTGAACCAGGACGAATTCATTCACAATCACCTCAATCCCAGTATGAAATGAAAAATTACAAAGTTTTAGAGAATGATATTATAATCTCTGAAATATTCCCTATCGCTCTTAAACATGGTTTCACTGACATAAGACTACACTTGTTTAATAACATTGAAATTTCATTAGATGACTATGAATCATTAAATAATTCTAACAGGGAACTAGAAAATAAAATTCTAGAAAATGCTCGACAAATAATGCTCCATAGAACCATCTTTTTCCTATACAAAGGAGAATTCTTTCCAGATAGCAGAAGTCATATAGGACTTGCTCACTGTATTACTCTTGAGAAAGAAAATTTTAATGTAAGAAAAGGTGAACCTGCAAAGATTTTTCTGAAAATTACTAACATAGGGCAAGCGATATGGCTTCATGAAAATATTAATGATATTGGTGTAGTCAAAATTGGAACACACTTATATGATGAAGAAGATAATCTAATTAATCTTGATTTTTCAAGACATTGTTTTGATCGAAATATTAAACCACATGAAACCATTGAAAAAAGCATTGTAGTAAAATTTGATAAATCTGGAGTTTTTAAGGTTACTATAGACTTAGTATCTGAATCCATTTGTTGGTTTGAGAATATTGGATCAAAATCAAAAACTGTAACCATAACAGTCATATAATATTAAGATAAGTCATGAAGCACAATGAACCACTACTAGAACCAATATTACGAAATTTTCGTTTGAAAAAAGTAGTAAAGAATATTTCTAAAAATTCCACCCTTTTAGACATTGGATGTGGAACTTCAGCAACTTTTTTGAAATCAATATCATCCCATATCAAACAGGGAGTAGGAGTAGACTTTAAAGTTAATCCAATAGAAATCAATAATATTAAAACAATTCAAATCAAGCTAGATGATCAACTTCCATTTCAAGATGAAAGCTTTGAAGTTGTTACAATGTTAGCTGTATTAGAACATATCGAATATGAACAAGAAATTCTCAAAGAAATCAAGAGAATTCTTAAACCTAATGGTAAACTAATACTAACTGTTCCTTCAGTCTGGTCTAAACCAATTCTTGAGTTTTTAGCCTATCAATTGAAAATTGTAAGCGAAGCTGAGATCAGAGATCATAAACGATATTATAATCGAAATAAGTTAAGGCAATCCTTAGTGGTTAATGCAGGATTTCAAGAATTTCAGCACCAATATTTTCAACTTTGGATGAATAACTTTTGTACAGTCGTTAAGAAAAATTTTTAACCCATGAAACTATCAGTTATTATCCCTTGCTACAATGAGATAGGGACAATTTCTAAAGTTATTGAAGCCGTAAAAAAATCCCCTGTCACTTGTGAAATCATTATTGTTGATGATTGCTCAACTGATGGAACAAGAGAACTCTTAGAAACAAAGATTGCATCTACAGTTGAGCAAGTAATCTACCACCATAAAAATAAAGGTAAGGGGGCGGCACTACGCACAGGGTTTGCCGCGGCGACTGGAGATATTGTTATTGTACAAGATGCTGATCTAGAATACGATCCACAAGAATATCCCTTAATGATAGAACCAATCATCAATAATCAAGCTGATGTTGTTTTTGGTTCTCGTTTTCAAGGTGGAAGACCTCACCGAGTTGTTTACTTTTGGCACATGATAGGGAATAAGTTCTTAACTCTGCTTTCCAATATGTTTACCAACATTAACTTAAGTGATATGGAAACGTGCTATAAAGCATTCAGACGAGAGATTATTCAATCAATTAAAATTCAAGAAAACAGATTTGGTTTTGAACCAGAAATAACAGCAAAAGTGGCTAAGCTAGACTGCCGAATTTACGAAGTTGGTATATCTTACTATGGTCGAACATACAAAGAAGGTAAAAAAATAGGCTGGAAAGATGGATTTAGAGCAATTTTTTGTATTTTAAAATACAATTTATTTTAAAGATTTGTCAAAAAATCAATATAACAATAAAGTAGGATGACAGCACTTATACATCAAGCAGCAAAATATAGAGCTATTTTTTTACATATTCTATTTTGTGCCATAGGAGTCGTTATTTTATTTTATCCGGTAATTCAGAGTTCTTTTGCTTTAATGCCAAGTAATCCAGGAGACTCAAGATTAGTCAACTATTTCTTAGAACATTATTTTCAACTTTTTTTTAACCGCCAATATATTGGCAGTTTCTGGTCTGCACCATTCTTTTTTCCTTACTCTAATACTTTAACTTTCTCAGAAAACTTATTTGGAGCATCACCAGTTTATTGGGTATTTCGATTTCTTTTTGATGAATCTACATCTTTTCAACTTTGGATGATTGCAGTAAGCTGTTTAAACTTTTTCAGCTTTTCTCATTTGCTAAAACAATTTGAAGTTAATTTAGCATTCCGAATAATAGGTTCTTTTGTATTTGCTTTTAGTCTACCACGCATATCAGCCCTAGGATTCCCACAACTCTTACCTCAATTTTTTACGCCCCTCAGTTTTTTGTACATTTGTAAATTTATTCAAAAACCAACGATAAAATATTTAACTTTGTTTTTGAGTTTTATCTATCTACAGATATTATCAGGAATATATTTAGGATGGTTTTTATGTTTCAGTATATTTATTTTTGTATTATCCATATATAGTGTTAGATTAAATCCTAAACTTCAATTGATAAAATTTGTTAAAAGTTCTTACAAGATTAGCATACCAATTTTTTCAATGTGGCTATTGCTCATTTTTATTTTTTTGCAGCCTTACCTAAAAACTAAATCTGTTTTTGGTTCAAGACCCTATTCAGAAGTTGATACAATGCTACCTCGCTTATCATCTTGGTTTTCTATCATACCAGGAAGCGCGTTAGGCTCTGCCCTTCAATGGAAAAATCCAGACCTTCCTATGATATGGGAACACTATTTATTTTCTGGATTTACATTAATTTTATTCAGTATTATTAGTATAATAATTTTAACTAAATATAAAAAATATCTAGTTAAGAGTAATCAAATTATTGCTATTAGCAGTTTCATTACCGGATTAGTTATTATTGCATTATCTTTACGATTACCTAATGGGTTTTCTTTATGGAAAACCATCTATGATATTTTCCCTGGAGCTTCTGTAATTAGGGCAGTAAGTAGAATTTGGACAGTTGTATATTTTTATATATTAATTACAAATTGTATTTGCTTAACTGCTATTTTTCAAAAAAAAATTCTCAGAAATATCAGATTATTTTTAGTTTTTTCATTAACAATCATTGTAGTATTAGAACAAGTAAGTTTCACTCAAAACACCTATGCAAAAGCTTCATTTGACAAAGAATCTGAATCTATAGAATACCTTTTAAAAAAATCTCAGAATTGTGATTTTGCCTATGTTCAACTCAGTTCAAATCAGGCATTTTGGGCAGATCAAGTTTCAGCGATGTGGGGAGGAATAAAGGCTAATGTACCTGTAATCAATGGATACTCTGGTAATGTCCCTCCCAACTATGGAAGTAGTACAGTTTCTATGAATTTAGAAACTTCTATTCATTGGTTACAGTCGAACAATCCTACAATTCAAGGAAATCTATGTATGGTTTCTCGAACAACGGAAGAGCAAAGTGACCCATTAGTTAAACAATATAGTATCGATCATTACGTTCATCCAGAAGGTGGTTTTGAGGTTGATATTATACCAGTACCAATAGAGTAAATAATTAATGGCAAATATTTTAATTGATGCAACCCCAATAACTAAATCATTAAGTGGAGTTGGAATTTATATATTCAATTTAATCAAACAGATTAAATCATTAAAAAACAATCATAAATCAACAATTGGAATAGTTTATCAACCGGGATTAAAGGAATGGATTCAAAAGAAAGTTAAGTTGTCACCAAATATCAAGAATTATCATCCTCAGTATCATTTAGATTTACCCGTTCGGTTTTCCAACTTACTGCTGGACTACTACCCTCAGTTTTTCCCAAAATACTGGGAGCCAATTTTGGAATCACCAGATATTATACATGGAACAAACTATACAGTTTTTCCCTACAAAAACTGTCGGAAGGTGATGACGATTTATGACCTAACTTTCCTGAAATACCCAGATTATATTGACTCTGTGGTTAAACAGTATGGGAGACGAGTCCAGAAGTGCCTTCAGTGGACGGATTTGGTGCTAACGATTTCGGAAAGTTCAAAACGGGATATTGTGGAATATCTCAATTTTGACCCAGAACGAGTGGTCGTTACACCTTTAGCTAGTCGCTATACAGAACAAACGCTAGAGACACTCCCGAAACCACCTGTTGACTTGGCTTATGACTTCAGGAAACCCTATCTTTTGTTCGTCAGCACTTTAGAGCCGCGTAAGAATATTACCACCCTAATTGCAGCTTTTAATCAACTGAAAGAACAGTACAAAATTGACCATGAGTTAGTACTGATTGGCCAAAAGGGATGGCGATATGAGCCGATTTTCAAGGCGATCGCATCCTCCCCATACTCCCACCACATCCACCACCTCAACTACCTCCCAGACGAGCTTGTAGCCCTCTTCTATAGCCAAGCCGAAGCCTTCATCTACCCCTCCCACTACGAAGGATTTGGTCTACCCGTCCTAGAGGCCATGACCTTGGGAGCCCCCGTCATTACCTCCAATACCTCCTCCCTCCCCGAAGTCGCCGGAGAGGCGGCCATGCTCATTGACCCCAACGAAGTCGAAGACCTCACACAAGGAATTTTAAAAGTCATTAGTGACTCCCAATTGCGACAAGACCTGATCCAAAAAGGGAAGCAACAGGCCAAACTCTTTTCTTGGGAACGCACCGCCCAAGAAACCTTAGCTGCTTATCGGAGCATCCTATAATCCCAAGACTCACCAGTATTCGCAAGGACAGGAGTCCTCTATTGGTGTTTTAAGATAGCACAGACCCTTAAAACCGAACTCCATCCATGAAAGCTCTCATCCTCTCTGGCGGCAAAGGCACCCGATTACGACCCATCACCTACACCGGGGCAAAACAACTGGTTCCTGTGGCAAATAAGCCCGTCCTGTGGTACGGAATTGAAGCCATTGTCCGAGCCGGAATTACCGATTTGGGTCTGATTATCAGCCCAGAAACTGGGGAAGAGGTCAAAACTAAAACTGGAGATGGGAGTCAATTTGGGGCGAAGATTACTTACATTTTGCAGGAACACCCCCTCGGTTTAGCTCATGCCGTCCAAGTCGCTCAACCTTTCCTAGGCAATGACCCCTTTTTGATGTACTTGGGGGATAACCTGATTGAAGAGGATTTAGGAAAGTTTGTAGACCAATTTACCCAACAGAATTTAGACGCTTTAGTGCTACTTCGCCAAGTCCCAGATCCGAGAGCCTTTGGAGTGGCAAAATTAGACCCAGCAGGGAATCTGTTAGGAGTAGTCGAAAAGCCAGAAATTCCCCCCTCTAACTTGGCACTGGTGGGAATTTTCTTTTTCACAGCAGTAGTGCATGAGGCGATCGCAAAAATCAACCCCAGCCAACGCGGTGAACTCGAAATCACCGACGCCATCCAAACCCTCATCAACCAACAATACACCGTCCAAGCACGAGAACTACAAGGCTGGTGGTTAGACACCGGAGGCAAAGACGACCTCCTAGAAGCCAATCGCATCATCCTCGATAGCTACCTCACCACCCACATAGAAGGTCAACTCGATGACCAATCCCGCATCATGGGACGAGTGCAAATCGGCAAAGGCACCACCCTGATTCACTGTACCGTGCGCGGCCCCGCCATCATTGGTCAAAACTGCCACCTCGAAAACTGTTTTGTCGGTCCCCATAGCAGTATTGGCAATAATGTCACCCTCATTGACACCGACATTGACCACAGCATGATCCTAGAAGGAGCGCAAATTACCAACATCCACCAGCGCATCATCGATAGCGTCATTGGACAACGCGCTCAACTCACCATCACCCCCCGACGACCCAAAGCACTGCGATTTTTAATCGGAGACGACTGTCGAGTAGAATTAACCCCCTAAAGCAAATCCCCCTCCACCACAATCTCCTGATAACTCCCCACCTTGAGAATACGACCCTTATCCATCATATAAACGCGATCGCAATGTTCCACCGTCGTCAAACGGTGAGCAATAATAATCATCGTCTTACTGCCACTCAGAGAACGAATCGACTCCGTAACCAACCCCTCCGTCTCATTATCCAACGCCGCCGTCGCCTCATCCAACACCAAAATATCGCGCTCATGATATAACGCCCGCGCAATCCCAATCCGTTGCCGTTGTCCCCCCGACAAACGCACCCCCCGCTCCCCCACCATCGTTTTTACCCCATCCGGCAAATCCGCCATTAACTCATCCAATTGAGCCGAATGAATCGCCCGTTTTAAACGCTCCGAGTCAATCTCTTCTTCCCTCACCCCAAAAGCAATATTTTTCTCAATCGTATCATCCATCAAAAAAATTGATTGAGGAATATAACCAATTAAATTCTGCCAATCCCGCAAATTTTTATAAATTGATTGACCATCGACTTGAATATCCCCTGAACTGGGAATTAACAACCCTAAAATAACATCGACCAAGGTTGTTTTACCCGCCCCAGACTTGCCAATTAAAGCAATAGACTCTCCCCGTTCAATCGACAAAGAAACCTTATCTAAAGCCAATCCAGCCGAATTAGGATAAGCATAAGCAACCTGATCCAAAACAATCGACTTCTGGAAACTCAAAACTGGAGGAGAGGAATTCGTTAAATTCCTCCCAAAAGAACGAGCAGAGGATAAAACAATCGGATTCTGCTCAGAAACAGTATTTAAGGTTTCCAATTGCTTCAAATCCCCATAAAGGCGTTCCAAAGTATAACTTTGACTGCGTAACTTATATAACCCCGAAGTCACTTGAGTCAGAGAAGGAACAAGACGAAGAGAAGCTAAAGCAAAAACCCCTAAAACCGCAATTAAATCCGTAATATCTTGATAAATAATTAACACAACAGATGTTGCCCCAATCAACAGAATAACTAAGACTGTTTCCATAATTAATCGAGGTAAAAGAATAACACTAAAGACCCAACTAGAAGCCCGCTCGTAGATATCCGCTTCCTCAGAAATTTGTTGCTCAAAATAATTCGAGCAGCCAATAACTTTAGACTCCTTAATACCTCCCAAACTATGATTAATCACTCGCACCATTTGTTCATTAGAACGAGTAGCTTTTTTACCCCAATAACGAATTTTTTTACGGACAAAAACTAATAAAATAACTAACGGTAAGCAGATCAAAAGAATAGCTAAAACTGTCACCAAACTATTAAAACATAACAAAATTGTAATAGCGACTGCAATCATTAAACTCGAAGAAGTATTGAGTAACTCAATCACAATATCTATGGCAAAAAACCTTGTATATTCCGTAATTTGCTGAATTAACTCAGCACTATTACGAGTCAAATGGAAATAATAAGGAGCCGCTAGATACTGGGAAATCAACTTACGACAAAGCTCCCCTCGTACCCAAAACCCGAACTGGAGAATATAAACCCGAATACGCCAAGCTAAAACGGACTTAACAATAAAAACCCCAATAATAATAAAACCAATTGTCGCGACAAATAAGCCTTTAGACTGAAAGGAAAAATACTGATAGAGTTGTTGAGAAATAGTGTTCGTCTCAATCAAGTCTGGTTCAGTGGCTAAACTGAGAAACGGAGCAATTAAACCTAGACCAAAAACCTCAAGACAAGAGAGGAAAAGAAACAGTAAAAAAATCCAAATTAATCGAGTTTTCCGTGACGGAATAATATAGAAAACTTTACTTAAATAATTCAACATGAGGAAACGAAATTATGAATGACGCACCCAGTCATCATATCAAATCCGAGTGAAATCCCACGATTATTGCTAGAGTACCATTTATCTCGACCCTAACCCTAGCAGGTAGAACCTGAGCATTCTTACAAATATTCAAGCGTTTTTCAAGAGAAACTCGCTTCCAGTTTCATAGGTTTCTAAAACTCGATCTAATTGGGTGAGTTCAAAAATCATGCGAATAGAAGCAGAAACTGAACAACACACTAAACGCTGTCCTAATCCCCTAGCAAACTTGACAATAGAGACTAAAACCATCAGTCCATCCCGATCTAACGATTGAAGCTCAGAAAAATCTAAGAGGAGAATTGAGGTATTAGAACCAACTAGAGTATGGTCTAACAGATGACGTTGCACTTCAAAAGCATGGTTAGAATTCAGAGAGCCTTTGAGTTGTACAACCGTTAATTTTGAATCATCAGGAAGCATTTGTTTAATCATCTTTTTATAAAACCTTAGCGATATTAAATAATTACAAGGGAATACTGACAAGTCAACCTGTTGAAAAACAGATTAGGGAGCAAACAATCAAACTGCAACAACAACCGGGCAGTCATCGAGTGGAGTCGAGATGAGACTCTAAAACCCTAGCAAGCGCCAATCCGAGCAAAAACTACATGAACGGTTTTGGCAATAATAATCAGGTCATAGAAGGGATACCAAGCATTTTGATAGCGCAAATCTAAAGCCACCACTTCCTCAAAGTCCTTGATGCTCGAACGTCCATTGACTTGCCATTCCCCAGTCAAACCGGGTTTAACATTCAGACGTTGCCAGTGATGAGCGCTATAGCGAGAGACTTCATCTTCCGTCGGGGGACGAGTTCCCACTAAGCTCATATCTCCCCGTAAAACATTCCAGAATTGGGGAAATTCATCCAGACTAGAAGCGCGCAAAAGACGACCCACACGGGTAATCCGGGGATCTGCTTCATTTTTGAAGATTAGACCTTGAGCTTGGTTATTGACTTGTTCTTTAAGACGATCTGCGTCTACAACCATTGACCGAAACTTCCAAATGGTAAAGGGTTTACCATGTAGTCCATAACGCTTCTGACGGTACAGTACCGGACCGGGGGAATCTATTTGGATAGCCAGGGCAATGGGAATAAAAATCACCGCTAAAATCACCAAACCCACCAAACTGCCTAAAATATCCAAGAAGCGCTTAAAGAGAGAATTAGTTGAAGGATGGAAGGTGGCACCGGGGAAGTAAATCCCTTGGCTGATGTCTTGAAACAGTGCTGAGTTAGACAAGTTCATAATTGACTGCACTCCAAATGAAGGAAAAAGTTGGGTGAAATTAAACGGTGACAGGGATAGATTCAGGAACGAGATAATTTAAGAAGAAATGTAGGGTTTCGGGTTTAAGCCAACCTTTCTGAACGGCCATTTCACCAAAACGTTCACCCCGTTGAGATTGTTCCTGTAAGATCACTTGTATCTGTTCACTATCTAATAAGGCAGCTGATTTCAAGTAATACCCTAAAGGCTGTTTACGAGGAGCAATCACCACTTTAGGTAACTGTTCAACAAAAAAATCTACAGTTTCCGGTCGTAACCACCCCTGCTGTACCAACAATTCTCCGAAGCGGAGATGACGATGTTGAGCTTGTAAATGGCAAATGCGGGTAATTTGCTCTTCGGATAATAAACCCGCTTGATAGAGCAGTTGACCAATGGGTATGGAGGTTTGAGACAGTAAGGAATCCACGGCTGAGAAACCGAAGGGTTCGGCAGCCGGGCGATTTTCTAAGCATAATTGCTTAGCGGCTAACCAAAGAAAGGGCGGAATGGTTTCTGTGTAGCGCTTCCAGAGGCGTTGAGGTTCTTGGACTAAGCGATAGAGCCATTCCAAACCCATTTGGCGCATTTGTTCAGGAGCGTGTTTGAGTAAACCCGCATAAACGGGAAAAACACCGCCTAAGCCCACCATAACAGCTTGGATTTTCCCTTTATGTTGTGCTATCCAACGTTCTTGTTTAGGACATCCCAAGGAGACAAATACTAAGCCAGCACCACTTTGATTAATCTTGGCAATTAGGGCAGAATCTTCGGCTGGAGTTATCGGACGGAAGGGTAAGGGTTCCATCCCGGCAATTTCTAGCTGGGGAAATTGTTGTTGGAGCTTCTCCCGCATCTGAGCTAAGATTTCCGGGTGTGACCCAACAAAATAAACACTGACACCACAATATTGGGCCAGTGTACAGGATTTAAGCAGAATATCCATCCCAGCTACTCGGTCTTGGGTGGTTGCTCCGAGCAACCGTAACATCCAAACAAGGGGCATTCCATCGGGTGTTACAAGGTCTGAATCGTTGAGAATTTGGGCAAAGTCAGGATGCCAGTGTGCTTCCATTAACATATGAACATTGGCAACACAGACGGATTTACTCATATGTTGCTGGGCCCAAGCCAGCATGGTTTGAACTTGTTCTTCTAAACGTAACGCGGTGACCGATGAACTAATGAGCCGTTTGGAAGGAATTAGAGGAAAGTCACCCAACCCAAATCGGGGGACTGTTTCACTTATTGGTTGTGCCATAATTAAACCCCGTCATCTTTAAAGTTGACGCTCTCAGGTCTAAAGACGCTGAGATTCTTGAATAGCCCAAAGATTGAGCTTCAAAGGCGTAGTCAAAACACCTCTACTGATTCCACTCAGGTTAAGCCCAAGTGTTACCGCTACCTTTCTTAGGATATTGGAAGCACCATTACAATCAGCAACGTACAATAGCCAATAACGGCGAAAAACCAAGAAATTAAGAAGCCTTACTTACGCTGTTATACTTAAAGTTAGGCGGAAGGTCAAGACAATCTAGTTATTTTCACGGAGAACTGGGGGAGCGGTCAAGTGAAGAGAATCTTTAAATCGGAGATGGACTGAGGGACTAACTTTACAGAATCTTTATAATTGAGCCGGATTCTACTCCCAACTTTACAGAAGCTTAATATTTATGGGCAAAAGATTCTCACTTCTTTAAGAAGAAGAGCTTGGACTTTATGGAAGCTTCAAATTTCTGGGGAAAAAGTTTCAGGAAAATTTAACATTAATCCGGCTAAATATTTATAAAACTTCATATTTCCGGGAAAATACTCAGAATAAAGCTCTCCCAACCTAGCAAGCCGAGGTGGGGGAATGCGTCGCTAACCCCGTTCAAATCTTTGGCGGCGATTCCCCGGAGGAGTGAACTCTCAGTTATGGTCGCAGCACCCTCGCTACTGTTTTTGGGTGGGGAGCTAATTCTTGGGTAGGCCACGGAGTGAGGTTGGACTCGGCAGGAGTATAACGAGCATAATCACTGGGGGTACGACTCGGTAAGGTTTTAGAGCGATTGGCAATGATACCCAGTAGGGGATTGCTAGAAACTCGTAGGTCGTAGAGGGCTTGTTCTAGGACAGAGCGTTTAATCTGACCTAAACCAGCGACGAGTATCACACCGTCGGTGTGGGTGGCGATTAAATGACTATCGGCTAATCCGAGAACGGGGGGAGCATCGTAGATCACTAAATCAAAGGCTTCGGAGAGTTTGTGCATTAAGTTCTCCATTTTTTGGGAGGCGATTAAGCGAATGGGGTCGGGGGGCATGGATCCTGTGGTTAAAATGGAAAGGTTTTCTTCAAGTGGCGATCGCTGAATGGCGGAATTAACGTCCAATTCCCCTGCTAAAACATTGGTTAACCCATAAGCATTAATCAATCCTAAATGGGTATGAACCCGAGGACGGCGCAAGTCAGTATCCACTAATAATACCCGTTGATCCATGGCCGCGGCGGCGATCGCCAAATGAACTGCCACTGTGGATTTTCCCTCCTCCGGTTCAGAAGAAGTAATCACAAAAGACCTCAACCAATGATCCGGTGAAAGGAGACGAATATTTGTACAAAGAGAACGAAACGCCTCAGCAAACATCAAAGACTCATACCGCCGATTAGACCCCACCCCATCCCCTAGGGATGGACGCGAGACAAAAGGAATCGGTGGCAAAACCCCCTGTAACCACATCCACGCCTCCCAAAACGGCTGAACCGGCGAAACTGATTCCTCTAACCCCCCTTCTAAACTCATCTGGGGAGAACGAGTCGGAGTAAAACTCCCCTCAGCCGGAACAAGAGTAATCTCCTTCTGCCAAGGAATCACCCCCAAAAGAGGTAATTGGCTTGCTTTTTTTATCTCTTGATAACTATATAGAGTATCATTTAACTTATCTAACGCCAAAGCCACACCACAACCGAGCATTAAACCAACAATTGCCCCCAGCGCCCCATTTTTCTTGGCAGATGAGCGAGATGGTTTAGGTTCCCCAGCCGGAGAAAGGAGTCGCCAAGGTCTTTCCCGTTGAGCAGCATCAATGCGCAACGCCTCGCGCTTCGAGAGAAACTGATTTAAATTATCCGTGGCAATCTGTAACTCCCGTTGAATATCCGTATATTCACGAGTAATAATCGATAACTGCTTAATTTGTTCAGACAATCGATTAGCCGAGAGATTGAGAGCATTATTCCGTTTTTCCAACTCCCGAATGAGCGCTAACATCTCCGCCTGCACCCGTTCAGCTTCTCGATAGAGCAAAGGAATTAAACTCGCCCGTTGTTCCTGCAAGAGGCGAATCTCGGGGCTATTTTCCAGATATAAAACCGACTGTTGAGCGATTTCATTATCAATCTGTTGGAGTTGGCCTAATAAACCCTGATAACGGGGATTATCTCTTAAAACAGAAGCCGCCGCCTGTTCAGGGGATTTCGTCACCAACTCATGGGTTAAATCCTCATACAAAGCCCGTAACTCATCAAGTTGTACCTGAGTATTTAACTGCTGTTGTTCGACCGCACTAATTTGGGTAGAAAGCTGTTGTCCCGTCATTTCAGGATTGACCAAATTATTTGCCTGACGAATTTTTTGTAAACGCTCCTGTTGAGAATCGACTCGTTGACGCAGATGAGGAAGTTGGTCTTCAACAAAGTTAATCCCTTGACGAATATCACTTTGACGTTCATCTAAGCTATGCTGAAGATACGCTTCCGACACTCGTTGTAAAACATCTTCAACTAACTGAGGATTGGAACTGGTATACCCAACACTTAAAACATCCTTCACATCATTACGAATCACTAACCCAGCATTCAAAATTCCATAGTGAAAACCGGGATATTTTAGGGAGAGGTCTTCAGCAATGGGTCCTAATAAATCTGGACTCCGCAAGAGTTTAAGCCGAACATCATCTACCTGAACAGCTACAATCTCCTCCCGACTACTTAACGCTTCAGGACTCACCGAGGAAATAATCTTGGTTTCCAACGTAACCGGTTGAGTCAGGAGTTCAAAACTCGCTTGATAGACCGTCGGTTGATTTCTTGCCCTTAAATAGCCCAAACTGGCCATCACAAGGGTTAAACCAATAATCAGAAGCACTTGACGACTTAAAGCATCTACCAGTTGCCCTAACTGCATCCCCCCCTCGTCATCAGTAGGATAAGGGACAGAGGGTTGAACATGAGAAGAAGATGGGGAAGAGTTTTCGGTCTGCATAATTGACTTAAATTGACACTCCTGAGCCTAAAGGCATGAGGATTCTTAGATCAATATTCGGTTCATGTTAACACACCTCATCCAGAGGGGAATTGATTTGTTACAAACAAATTTACAAATTATAATCGCAACAAATCAATGGACTGAAATTGATGGGACTGAAATTGATGTAGTTTGGCGTAAACCCAGAAGTGTTGAATGTTAGAAAAAAAATTGACAAAAAGCTCCTACTTCGGTAAAATAGGAGCTTGTTTTTTAAAAAAAATCAATAATTTGATTCTATCCAACTTCCCTCAAATTGTCAAAAAATGC
>NZ_JAIHOM010000236.1 GCF_026130165.1 Spirulina subsalsa FACHB-351
CCTGCTCCCCCTCTCCCCTGCTCCCCTGCTCCCCCTCTCCCCCGCTCCCCTGCTCCCCCTCTCCCCCGCTCCCCTTCTCCCTGACTCCCGATTACCGGACTAGGGGGTCTTCAATTTGCACTTGAATCCGGGGTAGGGTGGTGATGGCATTGTAGAAACGTTCGGCGAGGGTACTGTTGCCCTTGGCGTTTAAGTGAACCGCATCCTGAAAGGCTACGTCAGAAAGCCGATCAAACAATTGATAATAATTGAGGATTTTCACATTACGGGGGAAGGCCGCCCCGATTTGATCATTGACCTCTCCCAAGCGTCTAAAAGCCTGTCGAGCGCCTTCAACGTAATCTTGCCCCAATTGTTCGACAATGGCTTTTTCCTCTGCTTTCACTTCCAGATTTAACTGTTCCTCAGAAATCCCTGTAATTTCTGGTTGCAATGCCACCACTAGGGGAACATTGGCTCCAGCACAGAGTTGAACCATCTGGACAATGTTTTGCCGATAACGAGTGAGTCGTTGTTCGAGTTCCTCCTCATTGGTCGGGAGATGGTCAACTAAGGGCTGAGAATCATCGCCCACCAGGACTAAACTCCGTTGTTCGTAGGCCGATGGGGGTTGACCGAACAAGTTCGCGATCGCCTGCAAGAGAGTCGTATTACTGAAAAACCGCGTCACAGGCTGGGTTAAGTAGGCCCAAAAGTGAGCCGGAGGATCATTGAGAAACTCCTCCATTTGGGGAATTTGCACCGCTTCCTGCTCATGGGGTAGCATGACATCCTCATAACCATCTAATAAAACCACCACATCAGGTTTATAGGGCAGAATTCTTAACGCCAGTTGAGCTAACTCATTCCCCGACGCATACCCCGGCACGGCCGCATTAATCACCCGATAATCCCCACTACGAATTCTGGGGGGTAACGCTAAAGCATTAGCGCGACCTGTGGCATCAAAAGGCAAACTGGGGGGACGATATTTTTCCGGCGAACGTTGTTGTTGTTCCAGTCGCTCGTTAATCCGTCGTTCCAGATAATGGCTGAGGGTGTCATTTTGGGAAGTCAACCACTGACCAAAAGCAGCAGACCCCCCTAACAGGAAAATGCGAATTTCGTTGGCGGGTTTATCCCGGGGAATCTCCCGCTCATCCCTAAACCGCTCGTTATTAATTGTCCAATAGGAACTTTCTTGATTCCCGACCAATTGATAACCCACTCCTAGACTGGGTTGAATCGCCAGTTCACCTTTTTGGGGCAGTCCGGCAATGGGTTGTTCCTCCCGGTTCACCACCCGATATTGATAGGCACTGAGTATTTCTGGAGAGGTTTCCCGGGGAGTCGTTAACCCCAGAAATAGGCGGGTTAATAATTCCAGAACAATTAACCCAATGACAATAAAGGCAATCAGTTTCCAAGGAAAGGCAAAACGCTTTCTGCGTCTACTGTAATAAGGGTTTTTATAGGATTTAAACATTTAGTGGCTTCCTCAATTCGATAAATCCCAATCCGGCCAAAGCTATCCTTGGGGTGCTATTTTTTCTCAATCTGGCAGGTTTGGAGTTGTTCAGATCGGTTTTAGACTCGGAACTTGGTTGATGATACCCTCCTGACGCTAGGGTTACAGTACGGGACTGATAGCTCCGGTGAACCCCTCACAAGTTAACTTCCCATGCACCTCAGACTACCACTAAGATGAATGATGGAGGTTACGGGATTAGTTTAACGGTTCGTTGCCCCAATACGCGAATTTCTTTTCTTTGAGCATCTGATTATTGATCCATGCCATATCAAGTCCTATTTGTTTGTTTGGGCAATATTTGCCGCTCTCCCTCGGCCGAAAATATTATGAAATATTTGGTCGCCCAACGGAATTTAAGTGACCAGATTCTCTGTGATTCGGCAGGAACATCAAGTTATCATATTGGGTCGCCACCGGATCGACGAATGCAGTTGGCGGGCAAGCAACGGGGGATTACCCTCACGGGATCAGCCCGGCGCTTTAGTCCTGAAGATTTTGAACAGTTCGACCTGATTTTAGCGATGGATCACTCTAACTATCAGGATATTCTCGCTCTAGATCGTCAGGGGAAATATCGGGATAAGGTGCATTTAATGTGTGATTTTGCCACGGCTCACCCGGATCGGGAAGTGCCGGATCCCTATTATGGGGGATCGGAAGGCTTTAATTATGTGATTGATCTGCTGTTGGATGCCTGTGAGGGGCTACTCCAGCAAATTGTTGAGAGGGAAGGGTTTCAGGGCTAGCACGATCTTGACAAGTTAAGGTCCAAAGTTAGGAGTCGGGAATGGGGAGTCGGGTGTCGGAAACAATTATCAATTGTCAATTGTCAATTATCAATTCCCTATTACTTCTCCCCTGCCCCCCTGCTC
>NZ_JAIHOM010000066.1 GCF_026130165.1 Spirulina subsalsa FACHB-351
CCCTGCCCCCCTGCTCCCCTCCTCCCCCGCTCCCTCTCTTAGGTAAAAGCTCTCCCTTGAAATGACCCCTAGGATCTATGTTAGGATTCGTCATTCTCCTTTAAAAAGCACCACTCAGTACAATATCAATATTCATTCACTCACCCTCTAGATTGCATCTCACGAGGCAGAGACTGCCCCACTCACAACTCAAACAGCTTATGAAAACCCTGGACTTTTTCACACAACGACTCACCCGGTGGCAACGGTCTAATCCGTCGAGGTCTAACTCTGCCACCTCCAAACGAGTCAAGACAACACCAACTAAAAGTCAGAGGAACACCATTCCTAATCCGATGATGTTAGTCTTTGTCGTTGTGTCCTTAACCAGTGTGGTGGGGTATCGTTTTTATAATCAACCCCGCTTAAAACCCGGCATGATTGCCCCTCAAACCATTTGGGCTGAGGAAGATGTGCGAGTCGTGGACGAGGAGTTAACCCGTGAACAACGCAAGGCCGCAGAAACGGGAGCATCAGAAGTCCTGAAACTGAATCCTGAGATTACCAGCAAAACCCGGCAAGATTTAGAGAACTTTTTAGCCCAAGTCGAACAAATGCGGCGCATGGCCGGGGCTTTTCCCTTTGCCTCCGACGATGTGTTATCTCTGCCTAGTCAACGTCACCTACGCGCTATTAGTGAGGAAGACTGGCAAACGATGGTCAGTCAACTTACAGAGGAATTTGACCTCCAATGGACTCCCCGTCAGGTGGAACTAGACCCAGAAGACCCAGACTCAGAGCAGACCGCCTTACTGCAAGATGCGGTAGTTCCTAGTCCCTTGGGTTTAAATGCCCAGCAAGCCCTAGAAGAACTGAAAAATTACGGCACCGCCCAAGGGGACTTAGCCCTGATCCAATTGTTAACCAAAATTGACACCGTAAGACTGGGCTATAGTCAAGCCTTAAAAGAATTCACCAGCAGTCAACAACCCACTGCTCATTCCCGTCCCGAAACACTGCGCGAACGGAATTATAAATTGCGCCTGCTTGACCTACGAGATAGCACCTGGGAAAGTACCCGCGATGGTTTCCGGGTTGCCCTCGACCGGATATTAGCCCAAGGGATTCATCGAGGAATGCCCGAAGACCTAAAACGGGAAGCCATTCAGATACAGTTAGTCTCTGAAGTTCCGGTCTTAACCACTCCCTTGGGGGTAGAGCTTTTGACCGAAATGGTAAAACCCAACTTAGAACGGGATGAGGAGGCTGTTCGACGACTAGCAGAACAAGCGGCCGAGAAAATTGATCCCGTAGTCTATCAAATTCAGAGGGGCGAGATGATTGTGCGCAGTGGTCAAGAAATTGACCGGAAAGCCTTTCTGTTATTGGATCAACTGAACGCGAGTGAACGGAGTATTAACTGGCGAGGGTTACTGATTACCAGCGCCCTAGTAACTGGGGCGGTCGGGATCTTTTGGGCGGTGCGTATCCGTTGGAATGTGCGTCTGCGCTGTCGCGATCGCATTTTGCTCTGTTTACTCAGTGTCAGTACCCCCCTCCTCATGCAGTTTGGACTGAATAATGTGGCAGGTGTGGGCTTATTAGTCAGTAGTTTTTATCATCCCGTCTTGGCAGCGACCCAAGTCACCCTGATTACTGGACTGTCCGTCTTTAGTTCCTTCAGTGCCGGGAGTTCTGTTGGCCTACTGTGGGAAGGTTTCCTAGCCGGGGCCGCGGGTGGTCTATTAGCCGCCTTTATGGGGGGGCGCTTGCGATCGCGAGAAGAATTAGCCCTACTGGGGGTGGGTGTAGGTGTGACTCAAGGTGTAGTTTATTTAGTCATAACACTCATCGGCACCCCCACCACCGCCGCCCTAGTGTCCCTTGTCCTACCCAGTGCGGTGATGTTTGGAGTTTGGGGTTTAGCTTGGTGTGTGGTGGCGTTAGGCATTTCTCCTTATTTAGAACGGGTGTTTGACCTCGTGACTCCCATCCGTTTAGCAGAATTGTCTAACCCCAACCGCCCCTTACTCAAACGATTAGCCACCGAAGCCCCCGGCACCTTCCAACATACGTTATTTGTCGCCTCCTTAGCCGAAGCCGCAGCCCGAGAACTGCACTGTAACGTTGAATTAGTAAGGGCTGGGACTTTGTATCATGATATTGGTAAAATGCACGACCCCCTTGGATTTATTGAAAACCAAATGGGAGGACCGAATAAACATGATGAGATTAACGATCCTTGGCAAAGTTCTGAGATTATCAAAAAGCACGTCAGCGAGGGGTTAGTCATGGCAAGGCGTTGTAATTTGCCCCAAGCTGTACGGGATTTTATTCCCGAACATCAAGGGACTATTTTAATTTCCTACTTTTATTTTCAGGCCAGTCAAAAAGCCCAAGCCGAAGGCGGGGTTATTGACGAACAGGACTTTCGCTATGATGGACCGATTCCCCAATCTAGAGAAACTGGAATTGTTATGTTAGCGGATGCTTGTGAAGCGGCTTTGCGATCGCTCAAAGATGCCACCCCCGAAACCGCTTTAAACATGGTGAACAAAATCTTTAAAGCCCGTTGGCAGGATAACCAACTGGTAGACTCCGGCTTAAAACGAGAAGATTTAACCGTGATTGCGGAAGTGTTTATCCGAGTTTGGCAGCAATACAATCATCAACGGATTGCCTATCCTAAAGCCATTTTAGACAAGCAAGCTGCCCCTCAAACCGTTAGCAGTAATCAGTAAACCCTAGACCCCAAATAGAGCGAGATAGGAGAAGGTTTCCATAGATGTGTGAACCCAAGGTCGAACTAGCCCCGAAAAACTGCTAAGGTCAACTCAAACCCTTTCTAGGGATGCAGTGACGAAAGTAAAGCTATGACAAGTAACACGAAATACATCCTTGCCCTTGATGTAGGGACTACCGGAACTCGTGCGATTCTGTTTGACCGACAAGGGGCAATGGTGGGTCAAGCTTATAAGGAACTGACCCAATACTATCCCCAACCCGGTTGGCTGGAACATGATCCCTCAGCGATTTGGCGGGATACCCGGGAGATGATTGGGGATGTGTTAGTCAATACGGACACTTTGGCCTCGGAAATTGCGGCTATTGGTTTGACGGTGCAGCGTGAAACCTGTTTGTTGTGGGATAAAACCACAGGGCAACCCCTTCATAAGGCGATTGTCTGGCAAGATCGCCGCACAACGGCGCGGTGTAATCAATTGCGGGCAGAAGGGAAGGCCGCAGAGATTCAAGAGCGCACAGGATTAGTATTAGATGCCTATTTTTCCGCCACGAAATTGGGCTGGTTGTTGGATTGGGTGAAGGAAAACCAGCCTGAGGTGAATTTAGAGAATGTGCTGGCGGGAACGGTGGATACTTGGGTGTTGTGGCAGTTGACGGGGCGGAAAGTCCACGCAACGGATCATAGTAATGCCAGCCGCACTATGTTGATGAATTTGGCGACGGGTCACTGGGATGAGTCGTTATTGAGTTTGTTTGGCATTCCTCGTTACATGATGCCGGAGATTAAACCGAGTTTGGGCTGTTTTGGGACGACAAATCCGGAGTTGTTTGGGGTGGAAATCCCCATTATGGCGGTTTTTGGCGATCAACAGGCGGCTTTGTTTGCTCATGGATGCGATCGCCCCGGTTTATTAAAATGTACCTACGGGACGGGCTGTTTCTTGGTGGCACAGACGGGGGAAAGTTTGACGCGATCGCACAATCAACTCCTCTCGACTGTGGCTTGGACTCAAGGACAACAAACCAACTACGCCCTAGAAGGGGCAATGTTCACCTCCGGGGCCTGTATTCAGTGGCTACGGGATGGCATAGGTCTGATTCAAAGTGCCGCAGAAACCCAAGCCCTTTGTGAGTCGGTGCCGGATAATAATGGGGTGTATTTTGTCCCGGCCTTAAGTGGTCTAGGTGCGCCCCACTGGGATATGAAGGCCAGAGGTTCTTTTCAAGGCATTACCGGAGGGGTGAAACGGGAACATCTGGTAAGGGCGGTTTTAGAATCCATTGCCTACCAAGTGAAAGAGGTGGTGGACGCGATGAATAAGGATGGAGATCAGCCCATTGGTTTATTAAAGGTTGATGGGGGAGCGTCCCGCAATGACTTTTTAATGCAGTTTCAAGCCGATGTTTTAGGGATTCCGGTGGAACGTCCCGAAATTTTGGACGCAACAGCCCAAGGGGCTGCATTTGGGGCGGGTCTAGCGGCGGGTTTTTGGACCCGTTACGAGGATTTAATTGCCCAGCGTCAAGTAGACCGGACTTTTACCCCCGGTGAGGGACAAGAACAAGCTCAAGCCCATTTTCAAGTTTGGTTAAGGGCTGTGGAACGAGCGAAGGATTGGATGATCAATTAGTGTTGGTTTGTAGTTGGGCTTTAGCCCCCATTTGAGGCGCTCAAGCGCAACAACGAACGGGAATTAGTTTGTAGTTGGGCTTTAGCCCCCATTTGAGGCGCTCAAGCGCAACAACGAACGGGAATTAGTTTGTAGTTGGGCTTTAGCCCCCATTTGAGGCGCTCAAGCGCAACAACGAACGGGAACAGTCGGCCACCCCCTAAAATAGAACATAGTCCCAGCCTAGTTAAAGTCGAGAAAAAAGCGTGCTGCTATCCAAAGGTTTTGAAGTTGAGATGTACACTGGAACGCCCCGAGGCGAGATTGTCGGGTTATCGGATCGGATTGTACGGGATTTGACCGGATTTGTGCGAGAACCCGATAGTCGGAATGTGGAGTACACCACGGCTCCCTATGCGGCCTATGACCGTTTATTGTGCGCTCTGGTGCGTCCTCGGCAACGTTTGCGGACTTATCTCAAAACTTTGGGGGATTATACCCTCGTCCCCGGTAGTACCTTGTCTCTCGGAGATAGTGGGCGGTTTTATCGTTCTGACCCCCAAAATCCCTATCATACCTATATTGAACAAACCTATCAGACTAAGGTGGTCACGGCCAGTATTCATATTAATGTGGGCATTGATGATCCCGAGGAAATTCTCCGCGCTTGTCGTTTAATTCGTTTGGAAGCTCCCCTTTATCTGGCCTTGAGCGCTTCTTCCCCCTTTTTAGATGGTCAGGTGACGGGGTATCATTCCACGCGCTGGGGTGTTTTCCCGAAAACTCCGACTGAGGTTCCCCTCTTTCGGGATCATCGTCATTTTATTGACTGGACGGAGGAACAGTTAGAGATCGGCACGATGCAGAATGTGCGCCATTTGTGGTCTGCGGTGCGTCCTAATGGCGATCGCCGTCCTTATAATTTGAACCGTCTGGAGTTGCGGATTTGTGACTTGGTAACGGATCCCATTGCACTGTTGGGGATTATGGCTTTTGTCGAGGCCAGAATTAGCCAAATGTTGGCAGATCCCAACCTAGATCCTCTCGTTTCTAGTGATTTATCGGCTGAGGAGTTAGTGGAATTAGGCGATCGCAATGAACAAGCGGCAGCCCGCAACAGTTTAGACGCGACCCTACAACATTGGCAAGATGGCCGGCATTTGTCCGCCCGGGATTGGATTGAGGAGTTATATCCTCAAATGTGGGCGATCGCCAAACCCCAAGGTTACAGTTGTTTCCTTTCCCCTGTCAAAAAGATCCTACGCACGGGCAACACAGCCCAGCAATGGTTAGCCCAAGTTGAACAAGGTCTTACACCCTCGGAAATCCTCCAGCAAGCTATTGTCGAGTTAGAGCAACAGGAGCAGGACTTAGAGGATAAATTATGCCAATTAGTCGCCGCATAAACCCTAAGTAGGGTTTGCTGAATAACTCGGGGAATCGGGAGTCGGGAGCAGGGGAGCAGGGGAATTGATAATTATTCCCTATTCCCTATTCCCACGAGTAGAGTTATTCAGCAGACCCCAAGTACCAATGATGTACGGCTAACCAAGTGACACTCCCTAACCCAGCTAAGGCTAAAGTTAAACCCGTATAGGGGACTAATAGCCCGAAAATGGGCAGAATAACCCCAGTTAAGGTACAAACAAGGGCGGCTGTAACGGTGTGGCTTTTGCGACCTAAACCCCAAGTTAAAGCCAAGAGAAACACCGATAAGGCCAACCAAGTGGGTACAGGGGGAAGACTGCGACTGAGGTAGGTTAGGGCGAGGAGGTGAGCGTAAAACATCCCCCCAACTAGGGCGATATTTTGGAAACTCATGGGTAGGGAAAGATACAGCAATAATACCCACCACAAAAATATGGCCGGAGCTAACAATAATAAGCGGGGAAGAATGCCTGTATTTTTAAGGGCTGGAGTGCTGGTGAAAACGCCGAAGGGATTCTGAACGGAGACATTTTCCGCAAAAGTCCAAGTGTAGCGGGTGCGGTTGCCACTAACGACGGTTTCTGTGGGTTTGATGCCACTGGCAAAATCAGCATTGGGGAATTGAGCGGCGATCGCTAATTCAAAATTTGATAATAATTCACCATAGGCCGTATAGACCCAACGGGGCGCACCTTGGGCCTGATAACTCACCCGAAACCCTGTTTCTTCCCCTGCCCCTAAAGACACCGGAAAACGATAGGAGTTATCCGCTTTAGCGATTAAAGGGGTGCCATCCCGTTCTACTCGGAAATTTTGTAATAGTCTGTAGTCTGAGGGAGGATGGACTTGCCAGAAAAAATCCTGCTGTTCATCTAGGGTATTTTTGACCTGAAATTCCCCGACAAAATCCACCAGGTAGATGTTTTGACCCGCTTTTTGTACATCTTGTTCTTGCTCAAGGGTGACTTGAATTTGTGAACGAGTCAACGGTAATGAACGGTCTATCTCCTGAGTGTCTTCCACCGTCACCAAACGACCATCTACAAAGGTCGTATAACTATAAGGCTCTTGAGTGACATAGTAGAACCGAGGAGACACTTGTTCCATGCGTTGCCCGGCCACACTTTGAGCAGTCTGGGCGACTTTAGCTTGTTCCCAGAAATGATAACGTTTGCTGAGGGTGCCACAGCCTAAAAACCCGAAAATCAACAACACCAAGACGAGGGAAAGATGGGGGAGTGCGCGTAAGGCGAAACCATACCATCTTGTCCCCTGTTGTAACCATTCCTGTTGAGCTACGAGGTCAGAACGGAGGGAAAAATTGAAAAGGGCGATCGCAATCCCTAAAACACTCAACAGCAAAACCAACACCACCAAACCCCACAATCCCCACTGTCCCAGTTCCACCAGTTGGGAAGGTTGCGTTAAATCTGGGAGATGGGGAATTCCTTGCGCTTCCTCGAACATAGAACCTTGTCCTACTTAAATATCCCCTTCCAGACGCAGCACAAGTTCCCTCTGTTCCGTAATTTCGCGGAATTTCTCAAGCCGGAATTTTCTCACAATTCGACACCAAACGCACCCGCGACACACCCACCCCTTGCGTTGATACAGGATGAGTCCCAGAGCGATTCACACCATGATTCATCGGGTAAACAATCCTCCATTCCCCAGTTTCTATGTCCCGATAACTGGTAAAAGGATTTTCTTTTAGTGGAGCATTTGAGAGTTGAGCCATGACATTTTTCCTGTCCTGAGTGACTGTTGCAGATCAAGGGTTTAGGGAGTTCCCAGAAGCCGTCAAGGCTGACCCCAATCGAGACAAAAGAGCATTTTCCTTGTCTCTCATCCTGCCATGAGTCCCCTTGAATAATATCCGAGAAATTACTGATATTATCTCAGCAAATTGCTGAAAATTTGGGTAATTTTGCCATCAAATCCCTATACCCAGTTAGAATTTTCAGACTTTTAGGGTCTGCCTTGAGTTCCTTAGACGAGTCTAACTTAACAAGAGTTCATCGTTAATATAGCGTTGGTTCGGTTTTCTACCCTGTCATATTACGGCATCTACTAACTCCATTCTGCGTAACCTGACCTCGGCTAAATGTAGTCATGATCAATCACAAAATAACCTAAGATTATGACTACCCACAGACAACAGATTGACAGTACCTTAGTCGAATTAGCCGAACAACTGCATCCCCTTGTCACGGCAAAAATTGACTTGACGGATTTGAATAAACTAAGTCGTCAAAAGAAGCTACCGAACCAGAAAGATATTTGTTTTCTTTTGAACGCAATGTATCAATATTGGGATGATTTCAAATATACTATTGATGAAAAGGAAAGAACACAAGCGAAGGTTTTAATTTCTGAACTGCGAGAAATCCGCAATGGTCACGCTCATCACCAAGATTTTTCCCTGCGAGATACTTACCGCGCATTGGACACAATGCAACGTCTTGCTAATCTTCTCAATTTGGAGATTAAAACGAAGTTAGATGAGCAAGTCACGGCGCTGTTGAAAGAAATTAGTCAGCCCACAACACGCCCGAAAGAGGATGAAACACCAGAAATTAAGGCTCTCAAACAAAAGTATGCTGAATTACTAGAAAAATTACCCTTTAATGAGGTTAAACAGTTAGATTTAGCCTTAACTCATTCCAGCTATTTGTGGCAAAATCCCTATGAAGTTCATGATGATAATGAACGGCTCGAATTTTTGGGGGATACCGTGATTTCTCTAGTCATTGCTCATTATTTTTACCAAAATAATCCCCGGTATCGCGAAGCAGAATTGACTCAAGTTAAATCCAGCATTGAAAATAATGCTAATTTAGCCCGTTTTGCCCAGCAATTAAAACTCGGGAATTTTGTCAAAGTTGGCAAAGGAGAAAGTCAAGACAGTTATAAGATTCTTAGTGATGCCTTTGAAGCCGTGATAGGGGCTTATTTCCTAGATTCTGGCTTAAATGCAGTCCAAGCGTTTTTGACTCCCTTCATCGAGTCGATGCTTCATACTCCCCCGGATTCTGTTGCTCAAGATGTTAGTGTTAACCAATCTCTAAACTATAAAAATAAACTGCAACATTGGGCGCAAACTAAGCGACAAAATGTACCCGAATATAAGTCCATCAAAGCGGGATTGCAGCATAGTCCAAGATTCACAGCAACAGTGATAATCAATGGAAAACAGTATGGTCAAGCGGAGGGAAAAAACAAAAAAGAAGCCGAACAAAATGCGGCTTTCAAGGCTTGTAAGCAGTTGGGATTAGTTGCTAAATCTTAGGGTTTTTTAGTAATCCGAAATAGACCATTGATTCTGGTCGGGGCAATTCATGAATTGCCCTGACTTAAACTGTTACTTCATCGGCGAAACTATGCCACCGGACAAAGCGAAAAGATCCGGCGACGGAACCCCAAACTCGCTCATCGGTTTCTAAATCTCGACCCCTATCTAAACTGGTAAATAGTTGATCATCAATCTCAAAACTACTGTCTAAATAGGTTTCTTGACCTTTACGAACAACGCGGCAATTTTTTCCCGGTTCAATATTGCCCTTAAAACTGCGTCCTGTCCATGTAACCACCATATTACAACCGGGTAGTTTTTCCAAATGTTCGGCGGTTAAATGGTGCAGACGGGATAAGTCGCGACTGGCTCCATAAAATTCTTTTTCGTCTTTGACTAAGTAGTTTTCAATCTCAATATGATCCCCTACAACTAACAGTTTTAATGCTCGTAATCGATAGGGATTATTTAACATATAATCATAGGCTTGTTCGACTAAGAATCCGACACCATCTAAAACAGCGTGGGGTAGGGGACGCATACAAACCCGAATATGAGCAAAAAAGGGCGGATTTTCAAAGGCTTGTTCTTGATTGCTAAAATCGGCGGCCATCCAACGGGCTAGGGTTAATAAGTCTGTAGAATGAGTCATGGAGTTAGGGGCAATTACAATCAATTCAATGGGTTGAATATCAAGGTTTTTGGTTGAAACGAAACCAAATAAATTGAGTTACTTGGTCTTCACTGAAATTATTATCACTGACGAGGAGTAGGATTTGACTACCATCGGGGAGACGGGGGCCGAGGGTCATTCCCTCTAAGTTGTCGAGGGGGATTCCTAAGTCCTCTAGATTTAATAATAATTGTTTGCGTAACGGTTCGGCGTTGGATAAGCTGCCGCTTAAAGTTTCAATGCGGGAGGTGTCGGTAGCGTTGCCTGTGGCGACTTGGAAGAGTTTGGCCCCAAATCCGGTTAAACTCAGGGTGCGTTCTAAACTGAGTAAATACCCTTCTCGTTCTAGGGCAAATAGTTCTACTAATCCTTGGGCTAGGGTAAGGGAATCGGGGGGAATGGGATCTAAAAGATAGAGGTTTTCAGAAATTAATAATTCGGGGCCAATGGGATTAATGACATAGTGCAGGAGACGTAAACGGGAGTCATCTTGTTCGAGTTGGTCTTGCACGAGGGCGGATTCTGGGGCGGTGAAGAGGCGAAAGGGGTCATCGGGGGCTAAACTGGTGATGCCGAGGGTGAGAGACTCGAATCCTAAGTTATCCCGGATGCCGTGGGGTATATCTTCTTCGTTGCGGATGGGGGTGTTGGGTAAAAAGCGTTTGGGAAGGCGTAGGGTTTTTAGGAGTTGTCCGGTGGTGGGATCAAATTCGCCGATAAAGGGGGGGATTTGTCGCCCTATGTTGCCCTCGCTGGCGATATAGAGGGTATGACGGGGGGAAAGTGCGATCGCCTCCGTATCGATGGTATGGGGGGCGTAGAGTTCGCCCTGAGCGTCTTTGAGGAAGGTCACGCTTTCCACTTCTACGGCTTTTTCCGGGGCCTGGGCATCAGGAATTGTGGCTAGTTTTAACTGATAAAATCGGGCGGGGGCTAAGATGCCCCGATCATCGGAAATGGCATAATAACGGTCGTTTTGGCGGTCGTAGGTAATGCCGGAGAGTCCCCCAACGGGGGTATCTTGAAAGTCGAAGGTGGGGAGTTCTACGGTGCCGAGTAACTCTAGGGAGAGGTCTAAAAATAGCCGATTTTCGGCTTGGAGTGGACGGGTATCACAAGCGGTTAAACTGAGGGCTAGTAAGGCACTCAGACCAATCATCCCCCAGTGGGTTAAGTGTGAGCGGAGAGCGCGAAATATCATAAGGTTTGAACTGTCCCGTTACTGTCTTTAGCATACTGGGGAAGGGGAACAGAACAACAGTTGATTGTGATTTGTCGCACAGGGAGGATGGAATAACAATCACCCAAAAGCCTAGAATTAAACGCGATTCTAGAGGGGTAGGTGTTGTTAAAGGAGGAGGGGATCATGAAAGAGAACACGAATTACTCTAAAGGCTTTCTGATCCTGCACGCGATCGCCATTACCCTGATTTTGTTAATGTTTTCCCGCTCCTTTGGAGCCAAATCAAATACAGCCGTTTTAAACTGGGGAGTATCGATGACCCAGTTTCTAAATTAAGGTGGTTTTTGACCCAGATTTGGTATGTCCCATTGTCCCCGTTGTGAAAAACTCATTCCCCCCCAGGCCGTTCAATGCCCCCACTGTCAGATGGTTTTGAAGGGTCACGGTCATCCGGGAATTCCCCTCCACCAAGCAACGGGGGAGGCCTTTCTCTGCGAGACTTGTCTCTACCATCTCGATGATTCCTGTAACTATCCTCAACGCCCCTACGCCAAAACTTGTACCCTCTACTGCAATTCCACAGACTCCCCCGAAGATACCCCCTATCGTCTCTCCCTCCAACAGCAGGTTAAGTTTTGGTGTCAGCGCAATGGGGCGTTATTGCTCTTGTTGGGCTTGGTATTGGTGAGTTTAGCGATCGCCCTTTTCAATTGAACAAGCCGGGAAACCTAGAAATCCCCCGCAGATGAGCGGATTAATAGTGAACTACCCCACCCTGCTCCCTGCAAGCGAGGAAGGGGAATTCCGCAATATTTTGTTAAAATTAGTAAACTGTTATAACTTTGGTTAGTCGTTATTTAATTCTTATGACTGACGTTCCCGTATCCCGTATTCGCAATTTTTCCATTATTGCCCATATCGATCATGGTAAATCAACCTTAGCCGACCGTCTCCTACAGGCAACTGGCACCGTTGAAGATCGCAAAATGAAACAGCAGTTCCTCGACAACATGGAGTTGGAACGGGAACGGGGGATTACGATCAAATTACAGGCCGCTCGGATGCTGTATAAAGACCAAGCGGGGGAGGAATATGTCCTGAACTTGATTGACACTCCCGGCCATGTAGACTTTTCCTATGAGGTGTCCCGCTCTCTAGTCGCCTGTGAGGGAGCGCTTTTGGTGGTGGATGCCTCCCAAGGGGTGGAAGCGCAAACCTTAGCCAATGTCTATCTTGCCCTTGAACAGAATTTAGAAATTATCCCCGTTTTGAATAAAATCGACCTGCCGGGGGCTGAACCAGAACGGGTGATCCAAGAAATCGAGGAAGTCGTAGGCTTAGATTGTAGTCAAGCCATTTTAGCGTCTGCTAAAGAAGGGATCGGGGTTCCCGACATATTAGAATCCATTGTGCATCTTGTTCCCCCGCCCCGAGACACGGTAAAAGAACCCCTACGGGCATTGATTTTCGATAGTTATTATGATGCCTACCGGGGGGTGATTGTTTATTTTCGGGTGATGGATGGGAGAGTGAAAAAAGGCGATCGCGTTCGTCTCATGGCCTCCGGTAAAGAGTACCAAATTGACGAACTCGGCGTACTCTCCCCCCACCAAATCCAAGTAGACGAACTCCACGCCGGAGAAGTCGGCTATTTCGCCGCCGCCATCAAAGCCGTAGAAGATGCCCGCGTCGGCGACACCATCACCCTCGCCAACAGTCCCGCCCCCGAACCCTTACCCGGTTACACCGAAGCCAAACCCATGGTCTTCTGTGGACTATTCCCCACCGACTCCGATCAATACGAAGACCTCCGGGAAGCCCTCGAAAAGCTAAAACTTAGCGATGCCGCCCTCTCCTACGAACCTGAAACCTCCACCGCCATGGGCTTCGGCTTCCGGTGTGGCTTTTTGGGCCTGCTCCACATGGAAATTGTCCAAGAGCGCCTAGAACGGGAATATGATCTCGAACTGATTACTACGGCTCCCTCCGTAATTTATCGCGTAACCACAACCGCCGGAGAAATCTTTGAAATTGACAACCCCAGTCAGTTACCCCCAGCCACCAACCGGGAGAAAATTGAAGAACCCTATGTGGCCGTGGAAATTATTACCCCAGAGGACTATGTAGGCACCCTCATGGACCTGTGCCAAACAAGGCGGGGGATATTCAAAGATATGCGCTACTTCGCCCAAAATCGCACAACGTTAGTTTATGATTTACCCCTCGCCGAAGTGGTGACAGACTTTTTTGATCAACTCAAATCCCGTTCCCGAGGTTATGCCAGTATGGAGTATCACTTCATTGGCTATCGAGAAGATGCCCTCGTGAAATTGGATATTTTGGTTAACGGAGATCAGGTAGACTCCCTCGCCATGATTGTCCATCGGGATAAAGCCTACAGTGTGGGGCGGGCCTTAGTGGAAAAACTAAAAGAATTAATCCCGCGCCATCAATTTAAGATTCCCCTACAGGCTTCCATCGGCACCCGCATTATTGCCAGTGAACATATTCCAGCCCTGCGGAAAGATGTGTTAGCCAAGTGTTACGGTGGGGATATTAGCCGCAAGAAAAAACTGTTGCAGAAACAAGCCAAAGGGAAAAAGCGGATGAAATCCATCGGCACTGTAGATGTTCCCCAAGAGGCTTTTATGGCCGTTTTACGCTTGGAATAGAGCGCATTGAGTAGGAATTAACCGGGGTTTGCTCAAGGAGTTTGTAGGTCAACAATACCCTCCGAGTGGCTCCGGTTTTTCACATTAAATAATAAAAAGAACGGGGTTTAGGGCTGCTCAAATCCCTTTTATACCCCGCTCCTGCATCGACGACGGGGCGACTAAGCTCCCGTTTTTTCTGCTATCAAAACTTGTGCGCGTGCAGTACCTCCATTACATCACAGAGATAGGTGATGCCTGAATAATTGTCGAAAAACTGCGCGGCGACTTGATCTGAAATTTTTACGGCCATATCCCGATCGGCAGTTAACACCTCGATCTTTATATTCGAGGTGGTGTCGGAAACGGTAGGTTGTCCCGACGAGCGCACATTGCGACTGCCTTTCCCACCAGCTTCTAACACTGTATATCCGGTAGCTCCGGCTTCGTCGATGATCTTGACAATCTTTTTGAGCAGCAACTTTTCTGTGACAATGACGAGCTTGCTGGCTTGCTGGGTCATATGGATTACCTCTTGATGTATTTGGTGGTGATAATTCAAGACAATACTCTATGGTTTCGCCTTAAACCATACAGTTAAGTGTATACCAGAGATTGGGGAATCCAGTACCCTCTGCGGGCCGAGATTGATTCAGATTACCGGAAGGATTTTATAAAAAACACTTATCCTTTTCGCCCTAGAACCATTGTCTACACTCAGGGATAGCCAAAATTCTGCGATCGCCATTTACATTGACCAGAAATATAGGCTATTTGTACAAACATAAATAAAACTTATTAGATAAATTTAAAATTACTTAGCAGATCTAACGGAGTGCTTGCCAATTTGTGCGAATTTCACGATAGACTTAAGCGCATACAAATTTGAGTATTGATAGACATTACTCTATGCAAGGTAGTGGGGGGACAGCAATCCCTGATCTTCCAGCACAGAATGCACCGGGATGTCGATGGAGTTCACTCACCGCTCACCCCGATGCTGAAAACCAACTACCCAGGATTCGAGGTCGCATTTGCCCACCATCCTGACCCCTAAAATCTGATTAAGGAGGAATTACACCGTGGATTTCTTGTCCAGTTTCTTAATGCGCTTCCTAGCACAGTTGCAGTCCCCGACACTTGGCTTTCTCATTGGTGGTATGGTCATTGCCGCCGTCAATAGCCGACTGGCCATTCCAGATGCAATCTATAAGTTTGTTGTCTTCATGCTGCTGATCAAAGTCGGTCTGAGCGGCGGCATTGCGATTCGCGGGTCTAATATAACCGAGATGCTGTTACCCGCCCTGTTTGCCGTGGTAACAGGAATCGTGATCGTGTTCATCGGGCGCTACACCTTAGCCAAGTTGCCCAACGTCAAAGTTGTAGATGCCATTGCCACGGCGGGCTTGTTTGGTGCGGTCAGTGGCTCTACTATGGCCGCCGCCCTGACGTTATTAGAAGAACAAGGCATCGAATACGAGGCCTGGGCTGCCGCCCTCTATCCTTTCATGGATATCCCAGCACTGGTGACGGCCATCGTCTTAGCCAGCGTTTACGTCAGCAAGCAAAAGCAACGCCTCAAAGCAGAGGAATCCCTCAGCAAGCAGGAGTCTCTCAGCAGACAGGTGGTTGCCGCAGGGGACTATCCCAGCAAACCCGAGTATCCCAGCACCAAGCAGGAGTATTTCGGTCAGCAGCAGAATCAAGCACCTCAGCGAGTTGAGATTTGGCCAATTATCCAAGAAAGCCTCCAAGGATCTGCTCTCTCAGCACTGCTCCTCGGTCTTGCTCTCGGTTTGTTAACCCGGCCTGAAAGTGTCTTTGAAAGCTTCTACGAGCCTCTCTTCCGTGGCCTGCTTTCGATCCTGATGCTGGTGATGGGGATGGAGGCTACGGCAAGGCTGAACGAGTTGCGCAAGGTGGCTCAGTGGTATGCCGTCTATGCCTTTCTAGCACCTTTGCTCCACGGGTTCATTGCCTTCGGTTTGGGTATGATTGCCCACTATGCTACGGGATTCAGCTTGGGTGGGGTCGTGATCTTAGCCGTCATCGCTGCCTCTAGTTCGGACATTTCGGGCCCTCCGACGTTACGAGCAGGTATCCCCTCAGCTAATCCCTCTGCTTACATCGGTGCATCTACGGCCGTCGGTACGCCAGTTGCGATCGCCCTAGCCATACCCCTCTTCATCGGACTCGCTCAAGCACTGATGGGCAATTGATTCAGGACAGGTCAGAGTCTCCGGGTGATCCCTTGGCCGAACTCTAGACCTCCGAAACCCACTCCAGAAAATAACTTGACACTCCCCGGTCTAAAGACACGGGGTTTTCAAGTATCCACCCAGAAAATGAATCGGGGCAATTGTAACATTGCCCCGACTTTGATAGAAGAGATACACAGATTGAAGACGATTAACGAGCGCTAACCACAAAGTCAGAATTTAAGGTGAGATTGAGGTTAGTATCCGGTTTGACGACTAACACATCTACACTGTTCCGACCGAGGAAGCTTTGAATTAAGGTCGCTAAAGCTCCCACACCCGTTCCGATTAAGACCTCTTCGGTGGCCACAGCGCGATCGCCTGTTACCGCAGAGATAGCAGCCGCGGCAGCCGTCCCTAAAGCCGCATTTCTCACCACATCCCAGGCATTCGTTCCCTGACGAATGGTTTCTTTTTCCGTGATAATGTTCGATTGTGCGTCTAAGGTACGAGTTTGACCATTGGGGAAAACAATTTGCTCGGCCACAAAACGAGTCCCACTTCCAGCCGGAACTAACTTCCCTCTCACTTGGCTATTCACAGGAATCAGTAACTGTCCTTCACGACTCAAAACATTCGTCGTAGTAGTGAACGTGACAGGTAACGTTTCATTGGCCATTAACAAGATTTTCTCTTGTTGGTAAGCCACCGGAAGATTAGTCCCCGCCGGAATGCGATAATCAACCGCGACCGGAGTGGGTGAAACAATATAGCTCGAACTAATGGCCGTGGCACTACCTTCACTCACTAAGGCTTGATATAAGAAAGCCGCTACTTCAGCCCGGGTGGCATTGCGTCCGGGGTTTAAACTGGTTAAAGAGGGGTAGTTCACCACCATCCGCCGTTCAGTAGCGGCCGCAATGGGAGAACGTGCAAAGTTGGAAATGTTGACCTGATCGTTATAGAAACCCAACACTTGATCCACCGGATTGGAGGAACTGTAGTTTAACCCGTTGGCTAACGAAACTAACACTTGTTCCCGGGGGATATTTTGTTCCGGTCGGAAGATATTACCCGGATACCCAGCTAAAAAGCCTGTTTCGTAGGCCCGACTAATAGCAGAAGCGGCCCAGTGACTATTAGGAACATCGACGAATCCGGGGGCGTTGCGCACTCTGTTTTTATTGAATGCCGCTTGTAACATAGAGGAAAATTGAGCGCGAGTCACAGGTGCATCGGGGCGGAATGTACCATCCGGGAAACCTGCAATTACGCCTCGACTCACTAAAGCTTCAATAAAGTTAGCGGCCCAATAGTTGGAGGGAACGTCTCGGAAGGTGCTGTTAAAGTTTTGGGCGATCGCAGGTTGAGGCGAAAGCATAGGTGCGGCAATAGGTGCAATGGCTCCAGCATTCATTCCGAGGGCAAGAACAATAGCAGTGGTGGCTTTCAAGCGTTTGGGGTTCAACATAATCACAGTCTCCCTTTAATGTTGATTGGTTGAGTTATTTGACTTGAGAAAGAGTGAGAAGTTCCAAAAAGAAGTTAGGCCATTATTTAAGGAACTTTTTGCTTAAAAACAGGTCAATCTCGCCGTTTTTAGCGGGTTCAAATTCGCTGCTTTGTTCCCTAAGACGGTGATCCATGCAAATATGTTGCCGAGGAAGAAAGAATTTTTCCCTTGGAACAGAACATTATATATAGTCGGGAGTAATGTCATTGCGAGGTACGAAGCAATAAGCGTCGGGAGTAATCATCTAGCCAGAAACCGGGTTGCGTTCATTGTCTGGTTTTCTTGGCACACCCTACCAAAAACCCGGTTTCTAATTTCGGGAGTCGGGAGTAATGTCATTGCGAGGTACGAAGCAATAAGCGTCGAGAGTTGGGAATAATCATCTAGCCAGAAACCGGGTTGCGTTCATTATTAAATTTTTGATAAAGCAAAGTATAGAGGATCACATTATTGCCCATTTAGTCCCCGACTCCTATAGCATCCCTCCCCATAAATTGAGATAATAGCCAATAGGAGAGTCTCCACAAAACTTATTGCATCCCAACGGTTATGAACCAGAGGAATTATGCCACCACTCCAAACCTTTTTTCTCTTCTTCGCTTTACCCAGTGGCTTATGGCATTACTTAACTTTTCTTAAAATCACGAGTAAAATTACCCGAATAAACTGTGGAAATTACTCATTCCTGAAGTCCTGTATATTTGATAAACTTAACTGTTGATTCCGTCAGAAAATAAAAAATATCTGAGAATCTCTGCTGTTTATCCTAAAAAATCATGGTTTTGCAACAACAAATTCTAGAAATATTTCCTTCTTTTAAAGCCGTGTCCCCTGAAACCTATCATTCCCCATTTTATCATCATCCTGATCCAGAATCAACCGAATTAACAGTTGATTCGAGATTAGAAGACCTGTCCTTAGATTTCACCCAAGTAGACTGGTCTTCTACTACCTGGGAAGTGGCTAAAAATCTAGAACATAATCGTACCAGAGCCGGAATAATTTTAACAGACCATGAAGAATTTCAAGGTATGATTTCCCGTCGTCGTTTTTGGGAACAGATGAGTCGTCCTTATAGTTTGGATTTATTTGCACAGCGTCCCATTCAGTTCTTATATCCCTTCGTCGAAACCGATATTTTAATATTAAATGGCAAAACTCCCATAGTCGAAGCCACTCAATTAGCGCTCAAACGTCCAGCCGATTTAGTTTATGAACCCCTTGTAGTTTGTACAAATGACGGAAGGTATGGGATTTTAGACACTCATCATTTATTAATGGCTCATGCTCATATTCATCTTCTCACCACAAAGCTCTTACAACAATCTTCTCAACAACTCGAAGCCGTTAATCTAGAGCTAAAACGTTTAGCCTCTTTGGATGGTTTAACTGAAATCGCCAATCGTCGTCATTTTAACGATTATTTATGTCAAGTTTGGCATCAATGCTATCAAGTTAAATCCCGTTTATCCCTAATTTTAATTGATGTTGATTATTTCAAACGCTACAATGATGCCTATGGTCATTTAGCCGGGGATGATTGTTTACGACAAGTGGCTAAAACACTGCAAAAAGTTGAACGAAACTCCCATAACTTAGTTGCTCGTTATGGTGGGGAAGAGTTTGGGATTATTCTACCTCATTATACCTCAGAACAAGCTCGTCAAATTACGTCAGTCATTCAACAGAACATGAATGATTTAGCTATCCCTCATACTCGTTCTAAAGTCAGTCCTATTGTTACGCTTTCTATGGGGGTAGCCACTTGTATTCCCAGTTGGGATACCTCCCCACAAGATTTAGTCCAAGGGGCAGATGATGCCCTATACCGGGTTAAAAAAAGTGGTCGGAATGGCGTGTTTTTTGCCGAGGAATTGGCTTCTTTATCTGAATCAGACTCATCAAGAGGGGAGTAGAACTAGAATGAGGTTAATTTCGGCTTTCCTAATTGATTGAGGGCAAATGGCTTGACTATTCGTTTGACCTAGTACATTCTCGATTACCTCAATGTCAAGGGAGATAGTAGCCAACACAGGGGAAAGTAGATTATAAATTAAGTGACTAGATCATATTGTATCTATATTCTAGGTTGAAGTAGAAGTGTAATTTTACAAACTATAGGTTAATTTTGAGTTAAGAAAGTGTTATTTTTTGTTTAAAAAACCCGCAACTTTATCAAAACTTTATTTATTTAAAAAACTCTAGATTTTGTGATTTATTAGAGAGAGAATAGGGAAGAATAATAAAAGGCTGGGGGTACTATATCCCTAGTTTCTTTTGGGTCTATATCGTGTTGTAAGGATGTTGAACTTATGTTAACTTTAACCATGACTCCTCACCTTTCTGTTCCCTCCACTCATTTTGATTTTAAAACCCTGACCTTGGATTCTACACTGTCTGCATTGTTCCTCTACGACGCGGAAATTGAAGACACTCATCCAGTGATTGAAGTGGCGGGATTGTTTGATAATTACCCAATTTTACCGGGGATTATTTTGAAGCATCAAGGGAAATTTGTGGGGATGGTTTCCCGACGACGGTTTTTAGAAAGGATGAGTCGTCCTTATGCACGGGAGTTATTTTTACAGCGTCCCATTCAGTCCTTATACGGATTTATTCAAACAGAGTTAGCCATTGTCCCGATAGATACCTGTATTGTCAAGGCGGCTCAATTGTCCTTAAAACGGCCCCATGAATTACTTTATGAACCTCTAGTCGTGGAGATGGGAGAAGAGGCGTATTGTTTAGTAGATGTTCATCAGTTGTTAGTGGCACAATCCCAGATTCATAAGTTAACCAGTCGGTTGTTAGATCAAAGTAATTATGCGCAACAAGTGCAAACAGAAAAGATGGTAAGTTTGGGGCGAATGGTAGCGGGAGTTGCCCATGAAATTCGCAATCCGATTAATTCGGTGAGTGGAAATATTGACTTTTTAATTAACTACTTTAATGGGTTGGTGCAGTTATTAGATTGTTATAACCAAGAGCTAGGGGAAAAGAGCGAACAGATAAAAGAACTAGAGGAGGAGATTGATTTAGAGTTTGTGCTAGAAGATATGCCGCGACTTTTAAAGAGTATGCAGCTTGGTTCCCAACGATTGACGCAAATTGTCAATAGTTTGCGCAATTTTGCCCGGATGGATGACCGGAAAAAACAAGTGATGGATATTCATGAGTGCATTGATGGGACGTTGTTGATTTTGGATAATCGTTTAAAACAGGGGATTCGGGTGTTGAAGGATTATGATCAAATTCCCTTGCTAGAATGTTATTCGGGTCAGCTAAGTCAGGTCTTTATGAATTTGTTGGCGAATGCGATTGATGTGTTGATGGAGAAGAAAGAAAAAGAAGCAGATAAGGATTGGGAGCCTCAGATTCAGATTGTGACGCGCCTTGTCAATAGTGTTCAGGGGGAACGGCGGGTGAGTGTTAAAATTATAGATAATGGGTTAGGGATTTCTGAGGAAAATCAGACCAAGTTATTTCAAACGTTTTTTACGACGAAACCTTTGGGGAAAGGGACAGGTTTTGGTTTGCCGATTAGCTATCAAATTGTGACGGAAAAGCACCAAGGAGAGTTGAAATTTAAGTCGCAGGAGGGAGTGGGAACGGAGTTTGAGGTGATTTTACCGATTCCTGCTTCTGCTCCTCATCCTGATTTGAAAGGGAACAATTAAGAATTATCAATTCCCCCATCTCTTACTGTTTACGGTTAAGGGATTGTACTTCAGCATTACATTGATTCCCATGTTACCCGGGTTAGTCCTTGTGACGCACTCTACAACTGATGACTATTACTAGGGGTAAATTCACAGGGCTGGAGTCCCCAACTTTACCATAACTTCATGAGAAAGCCGAGTTTTATAAAGTTTGGGTAAAATTTGCGGTTTTCACTTAGTTAAAATACCTTGATTTCCGTATATTCCGGTAACATAGAAGGGTTGATATGTGGATCTTCCATTAATTTAAGCTCAAAAAATTTCCCTTAATAATTTAACCTCTTCTATGAAACAAGAGAGAGGGTTTTCTAGTCTCAGGATTTATCAACTTCAACGCATTTAGATTGTGAATTTTTGTTAGGACTACTACCTGCTTTGTTGTCCCATTTTGTGATGTTAGCTTAGGTGGCACAGTTTAAATGCTGAAGGGTTGAGAATCAATTCTCAATGATATGGTGTAGGACAATGATGGGAGGACGTTATGGCAGAAAAACAATCCGAAGCGAGCAATCCTTTTCCTCTGCGCATCATCTTGGCCGATGATAACCCGTTAGACCGGATGATTGCGCGACGAGTGTTAAAAGCATTAGGGTATAGCGGGGATGAGGTTTGTAATGGGGTGGAATTACTCCATGCTGTACGAACTCAAAAATACGACGTGGTTTTAACCGACGTGCAAATGCCCGAAATGGGGGGACTGGAGGCAACGCGCCAAATTCATGGCTATTACCCCCCCGAAGAACGTCCTTTTATTATTGGTGTTACCTCCGAAAATACGGGAAGCGATCGCCAGTTAGGACTCGCAGCTGGGATGAATGTGTATCTCACAAAACCCCTGCAACGAGAAGAATTGGCGATCGCACTCTCCCAAGTGATGCAACCTCAAACCCTGAATGCCTAGGGATTTGAGCCTTAATTAAACACCACCTCAAACACCATATCATTGAAATCCATATCCCCCCCAAAAGGTAAATCTTCAAAGCCAAAAATATTGTCGCCAAACATTCGGAGATGGTCAAACCGATCGGGATTAGCTTCCACAAAGGGGAAATAAGCCACGATTTCCTGACTGATAAAATTAACCGGATTAGTTGCTAACCAATCGCCAACAGTGCCATTGGCGATTAAATAGGGCGCATAAATCCCCTCCTCCAACACCACATTAGCGCTGGAATCTCGGGGGATTTCCGTCACTCGTCGTTCAATGGCCGTGCGCGCATAATTGCGGTTCGTCGTTGAAACATCCAAACCAATCCGACCATTGACCGCATCAATTCGATACAAACCAATCACATTATTAAAGGCCGCCTCCGCACGGACATTAATCGTCACCGTCCTTGTGCCTTGACCTCGGGTGTCAATAATTTCCCCTTGTCGTCTCCCTTGCCAGCGCGTGCCGATGGGAGGTCGTTCATCAAACGCATAACGCATAGACATCACCACATCCCCCACCGCACTGGGCGCCCCCTGTTGATCATTCCAACTCAAAACAAAATCATCCACCCCAAACTGTTCAAAGGCTAAGGCATTGCCTCCCGTAGAGAAAAAGACCGGAGGAGTCGCCGCACCCCGCTCCAAATTGAACAAAACCTGATCCGTCGTGCTATTTTGTACTAAATAAAACACTAACCGCTCATTGGGGAAAAACGTCATCAAACGAGTATCAATAAACCGGGGAATAGTATTGGGCAACGCCGAAAAGACCACCTCACCCCGCGCTAGGGCATCTTCCACATAACCGGGATCTCCCAAACGTTTCCCATTCACCGTCCCAAACTCATCATCTACCCGAATCACCCCAATTTCATTGACCGAGGTTAAAGTATTAACTTGAGCAATGGTAAAGCGTAGACCAATATTCCGCCCCTTATTGCTATCTAGGACAAATACCCCATTGGGGGCAGGATTGACCCGAGGATTGTCATTGTCAATAATATCCACCGTCAAGCTGGGGAGAGCCGCGTCAATATATTCCGACGCACTGCCCAACGCAACCCGATGTTGAATCACCCCCGTATGGCGACCTTCGACAATTTCATCATCCACAGCGCGCACCGTCACCGTTTGAATCTGATCCCAATTATCTGGGGTAAACGTAATGGAATCCATCGATTGCAGTTGATTGTCCACTAAGAACTCAATCACCACATTAGCCGTCGGTCGGCGCTTCAAGACAATGCTGTAAGTATCACTCAGTCCGTCCTCACTGACCAGCGTCTCTCGATTGGTTTCTAGGATACTAATGCCGGGAACTTCATCATCCACAATCAGCGTTGAAACTTCCGTATTAAACAGTAGGGGAGTGCCTTGACCCGGAGCGCGAGGATCGGTCAAGGTGATGATAATATCCCGGTCAGGCTGAATCTGAGTATTGCCGATAATATCCAAGGTGAGGGTGGCGGTGGTCCCATCAGGACCGAAAACCACCCGATTGTTCTCTAACGAGACATTAAAGCCACTCACCCGCACATTCTCATAATCCACACCTAAACGGGCTTGACCGCCAAAGTTCAACCCGACAGAGGTTTGACGGGTTAAATCCCCCTGCCGACGGATGGTGAAATTGAGGGGGGTCACTCCCTGATCTCCTTCAGGAATGGTCACTCGTTGGGCAGAAATCCGATACTCCACATCATTGTCGATGATTTCCGCGAACACGCTGGGTAAGATGGCGTTGAGATATTCTGGGGCGCTGTCGTCGGAGACGGTATGGGTAATAATGCCGTTATGGATGCCTTCGGGGATTTGGTCATTGATGGCGCTGACGGTGACGGTTTGGGGAACGTTCCAGTTTTCTGGCGTGAAGACGAGGGACCCTAGGGCGTTGAGTTGGCTGTCTGTGCCGAGGATAATCCGCACATTTTCCGTCGGTTGTTGGGTCAGGAAGACTTGATAACTGTCGCTTTGTCCGTCTTCAGTCAGTCGTAAAACGGGATTGCGGGGAATAGTGACAATATTAGGCTCTGGCAGTGTCACCTTGACGAAAAAGGCATCTTGTCCGCCACCACTGGAGCGTTGAATACCGAGGGGAGTGGTGGGGAAATTATTGGAGGTTGTTATCCCGGCAATATAGGCCCGTTGCTCGTTATCGACTTTAATCTGAAAGGCGGTTTCATTGCCACTGCCGCCTAAATAACTTAAGTCAGCTAACAAACCTGTGGGGGAGAAGGTGGCAAAGAAGGCATCCCGTTCCCCCCCGCCAAAATCGGGCTGGAAGGCGGTGAGGGTGGTGGGGAGTTCTTCGGTGCTGGTGGTTCCGGTGAGGTAAATTAACCCGGTGCTATCAATGGCGATGCCATAGGCAATATCGAAACCTTCACCCCCGAGGAAGGTGGAGTAAGTTAGGCCACCGTTGGGGTTATAAACGCTGTAGAAAATATCACTTTCTCCCCCCCCATATTGGGCTTGTTCTGCGTCAAAGGTGGTGAAGAAGTTGGGGGAACTGGTGCCTCCGGTGACGTAGACGTTGCGGCTGCCATCGACGACGATTCCCCGTCCTTGGTCGGCCCCACTGCCACCTAAGTAACTGGAAAACACTAACTCGTTGCCACTGGATTGTAGGGCGGTGACGAAGGCATCACTGGGGCCACTTAAGGCGGTGGAAATCCCTCGGGTGGGGAAGTTGGGGGAACTGGTTTGTCCGGTGAGGTAAATGGTGCCATTCTCGGCAATGGCGAGGTCGTAGATAATATCATTGCCACTGCCGCCGAGGAGGGTAGAGAATTGTAGGTTGGTTCCGGTGGGGTCGAAGCTGGCGACGAAGCCATCTCGCACGCCGCCAAAAGTAGTCTGGAAGGCGCCGGGGGTGGTGGGGAAGTTGGGGGAGGTGGTGGAGCCGACGACGATGATATTACCATTGTTGTCTCGTGCGATCGCCTGAATACTTTCTGATTGGCTTCCTCCAAAGAAGGTGGAGTATTGAATCCCGTTCCCTTGGGGGTTTAATTGCAACAGGAAAGCATCCCGAGGTTCCGTTAAGCTGGTGCCTCCCCCGAAGGCACTTTGAAAGGCGTTGTCGGTGATGGGGAAGTTGGTGGAATTGGTTCCCCCGACCAGATAGGCGACTCCGGAATTATCTACCAAAATGTCATAAACCCAATCATCGGCCGCCCCGCCAATATAGGTGGAGTACAGCACCTCGTTGCCAAAGGGGTTAACTTTGGTGACGAAAAGATCCCGTTCCCCAGAGTTAATGGTTTGAAAGGCTCCGGGTCGGGTGGGAAAATTGGTGGAAAGGGTGCTACCTGTGAAGTAGGTGGCTCCGGTGTTGTCAAAGGCGATCGCAGCCGTCTCCTCATTGCCACTTCCCCCCAGATACGTCGAGTATTCCAGCGTTGGGTCAATCACCAGGGCATAGTTAGGGTTATAGTGACCCAAATTAAAGCCCACCTTCCCATTATCCAGAATTTGATAAGACCCCTCAATAATGACCCTCTGACCGTTGATTTCTTGGTAAATGAAGAGAGGAGCGTCTACCAGTTCCCCAAAGGCCGTCTTGAGGACGAGAGCGCCATCTGAGCGAACTTCTATCCCGTCTATCCCGTCGTACTGCATCCGAATTTGACTGGGATCCCCCCCGGGGTGAACAATGAACTCGCTTTTCAGTTGTCCTTCTGTGCCGAGAAAAACCCGGTCGATATTGTCGTAGACGTTTTGATAAACAATGCCGTTGTAAGTGGGAACGTTGGTAATCCACTGACTCGGATTATTACCTTGCAAAAAGTTAGCCACCCCCACTAATTGCTGAAGGGGGGCAATGACTGGGGTAGGATTAGCCCCGACGAGACGATGTTCTACGAGGGTGGGAATAGATTCTCCATCGACTTGTTGACGGCCGCTAAAAATAACGGCATCGGGGGCAAAAAAGATATTGTGACCTGCACCGTTGACTTGAAATTTAATGGCTGAGTCGGTTTGTCCCGCATTGGCGATGAAGCTGAGGGGGAGGGGAATTGTTGTCGCGTTTCCAGTCATGACGTTTCCTCACACAAGGGGTAAATGGGCAATGTTTTTTTGAGTCGGGTTGGATTGATGACAATATCTCTATTTAATTTTTAGCACTAATCGAGGCTAGATCCCGCCCGTAGAATGGGGAGTCGGGTTCGTAGTTGCGCTTTAGCGCCACATCGGGAGTCGGGAGGTACTCTTGGCGGTTGGGTGGGGGGGACAATGGTTCTATTTTCCCCTACTGAAGGAATTTTGGCATCAGTTAAAGTGCAAATCACTTGTTGAATGGGGAGCAGGGGAGCGGGGGAGCAGGGGAGCAGGGGAGCGG
>NZ_JAIHOM010000067.1 GCF_026130165.1 Spirulina subsalsa FACHB-351
ATTGTAATACACATACAGGGAAAAAGAATCTATCAAATAGGGTTCATAATTGTCCTAATTGTGGATATAAAACCAATAGGGATGTGGCGGCCAGTCAAGTTATAAGAAATCGTGGATTAATCGCGGTTGGACAGCCCGTGATTCAAAATGCTTTCGGAGACGTTCTGTCGGGGTCAATTTCTGATTGGCTAGACAAGAGTCTATGAGGAAAGAATCCACTCGCCTTTAGGCAGTGGAGTGTCAATGCGGTCAAGCCTCTTATGGATACGCTGATTACTACATCAGAATTTAGAGTATCTTCAGCTTTATATAACCAGATTTTGAGCAGGGTTGATGAAATTTAACCGATATCTCAGAAACCGGGTTTCTACCATCACCTTTGTCTCCTCACCCAAATCTAGCTCAGAAACCCAGTTTCTTGCCCCCACCGATATCTCAGAAACCGGGTTTCTACCCTCACCTATTCTCCCCATCAAACCTAGTTTTTTAGGTCTGTCGCCAATTCTCAGTTTGAAGACCAACAACGCGATTAAATTCTCGTTGGTTGGCGGTAATCATGAGCAGTTGATGTTCCAGTGCAGTGGCAGCAATCAAGACATCATAAGCCCCAATAGGCTGTCCTTGAGATTTGAGTAAAGCACGAATCTCAGCCGCTTTTTCAGCTTCTGCGTTTGTGAAAGGAAGAATGGTCACCGACGATAAAAAATCGAGAATAACGGGTTTAATTTTTTCCGCCCGTTGTGGATTGAGGGCTAAACCCTAGTTAAGTTCCATCACTGTAATTGAGGAAACAGCAATGTTGACTGGGGCGGTTTGCTTGATTCTGTTTTGAGTACCCGGTTCGCCTTTGATGAAGTCACTGATAACACAGGTATCGAGGAGGTATTGCATTAGAAAATTTCCGGTTCGCGAGGGGGAACCAGTTCATCGCGATAGGACTCGAAAGCGGGGAAATCAGGGATTCCTTGATAAGACAAAATCGCTTCTGACCATTGGGACACTGGAATGGGTGCCGTTTGCATTGTGCGGCGTAACACTTGCAAAATTAAAGTAGGCAGGGGAATATTAGATTCTGTGGCTTGATGGATGAGGTCTTGTTCGAGGTCTGGCGGTAGGTTGATGGTAATTTGCATCGGTGATTTTCCTCAATTGATCCGTCTTCGATATTTTATCATCCTCCACAATAAACCCGAGGAGGATTCAATTTCTGCGGTGAGGATGGCTTCTGCTTCAGTGCCCAGTTTCGGGCTACCATCATTATAGACCACCGAGGAAGGGGTCAGGGGGAGTGGGAGATACAGAAAGGGTGTTCGGGGCTCAATTTGCTTGTAAATACTAGGTAACTGCCTCATCCAGCAGAGTCTCTAAACTTTTCTGTTCTTGCATCGCAATCTGTACCAGTTGGGTCAAAGTTTGGGGTTCAGGTTTCCAATTTATGGTGATTTATAGCATCGTTTCATCCTTTGAGTTATCGTATTTTATCAAATCGTTCCAGAAACTCGCTTTCTCAACTTCCAGAAATCAAAATGGTCAGAGCACGTTCTATGGCTTCCTCTTCTGTGGTACAAATTCCACTGGCTAGGATGCGATCGAGCAAGTTACGGATATCTGGACGGGATAATATGTGATAGGCTTTACGTTCAGCCTTGCGTTGTTCTAAAGCAGTTGTTAGAGTGATCACATCCTGATGAATATCTTCAGCCGAGAGTAACTCTGCATTGGGTTCGGGAACTTGTTTAGTCATGGTTTACCTTCCGTAATTTTCTACAAGGGTTTCAATTAATTTATCGCCGTAATATGTACCTTGTTGCTGGCAGGTTTTGAGGAGGTGCCGAATGTCATCTTTCGTTAAAATCCCGTCTAGTCCAGCCCGTCCTAAAATCCCCGGAAATCCGGTCATTTTTAACCCCATTTCCCCAGCAACTTGACGGGCAGCTTTCTCATCTAAAAGAATAAGTGCCACATTTAGATCGGGGCGATTTTGCATGAGAATTATGGCCTCGGCTTCAGCGAGATCATCACGCCAGTCTGAACGGGTATTTTTGTGCGATCGCGCAATTCGTTTTGCTACAGTTTCTGCTTGTTTTTTTTCTGAATCGGTTAATTCGGCAACAACCACAAATCCCTCACCAATGAGTTGAGTAATTTCATCGAGCCACCCATGACCATCTAGTTCTTGTACCTCAGAGGTGGTAATGTAAAGGAGCGAAAAATATCGCTTGAGTAAATCAATCCGACCACATTGAAAGGCTGAAACGAGAGGTCCTGTATTGGATACTGCTACTATTTTATCAAGTTCTGTGGTATCTGTCATTGTTCCTTAAACGTTATTAGCCTTTTCCCCACTTCCAGAAAAAGGCGGCAGATTGACTTGATCGCGGGTTTCGGTGAGCCAGTCTGGGTATTCAGTTTGCAATTTTTCGAGCAACTTAAACGCGGCATTCACCACCTCATCAGGATGGCTAAAATTGCCCTGGGCTAACTGGGCGGCGATAAACTCTTCTTGTTGCTTGTTTAAGGTAATTTGCATGACGTTCTCCAAAAACTTGCTTTCTCGCCATTATAGCGATCGCGTAGGTGATTCGGACGCAGGTAAAAAACATGGATTTCTTGCCCTCCACCCACATCCCAGAAACCCGGTTTTTGCCATAACCGCTGCCGCCTCACCCCAATCGGGTTGAGAAACCTGGTTTCTTATCCCCCAGCTTTCTCATTCCTCTAACAACGCCCGAAATTGACTATTCTGGCGAAGGCTGTCAAAATCCCTATCCGTCTCACTTTTAACAACGCCCGAAATCGACTATTCTGGCGAAGGCTGTCAAAATCACTATCAGTTTTTGCCATCTCGCGATATTTTGAATCTAACTCAATCGCCCGTTGTAAGGTTTGGATGGCTAAATCGACCTCCCCTTGCAACCCATAAAGACAAGCAAGATTATAGTAAGCATTGGCATAATCAGAATCCAACTCTAAGGCTTTTTGGTAAATCCCTATTGCCTCCTGATAGCGGCCCAAACTCAATAAAGCAAGACCACGATTATCCCAAATATAAGCCGCATCCGCTTTCAAGTTTAGGGCAGTGTCATAACTAGACAGTGCCGCTTCTGCATCTCCAGAACGTCGTTGTGACATTGCCAACCAAGTCCAATATTCAGCATTGTCCGGTTGCAGTTGTACCGCCCCTTGAAAACAACGCACCGCCCCTTCATAGTTTTCTGCTTCCCACAGTGCCTTGCCTTGCTTCTCCAGGGCTTTTACTATATTCCCCCCAATCATCGCGGCAGCATCGGGTCGAAGTTTGACCGCTTTTTCCCAACAGGACATCGCTTCCTCCTCCCGTCCTTGCTGTACCAGAGATAAGCCCTCAGACAGTAAATTCAAGGGATTTTCAGAAGGCGAGGTTAAAGGGGCATCCATTTCCAACGGGAGAAAATCCACCCCCTCCAACCGCAGAAAATGCACCCGCCCCCCATCATCCCCCGCCACCACCGTCACCCCATCCGGTGCAACCTCACAGGAAAGCATCGCACCATCCCCGATAAAGGTGGCTAACACTTCCCCCGTCACCAAATCCCACAGTTTCAGGGTGTTATCCCTGGATGCGGAAACCGCTTGTTTGCCGTCCGGGGTGATGGCCACTGCACTTATATAGTCACTATGCCCGGTGAGGGTAGCGAGTTCCCTCCCCTGCTCCAAATCCCACAGTTTCAGGGTTTTATCACCCGATGCAGACACCGCTCGTTTCCCGTCCGGGGCGATCGCCACTGCCGTTACCCAGTGACTATGCCCAGAGAGGGTAGCGAGTTCCCTCCCCTGCTCCAAATCCCACAGTTTCAGGGTGTTATCTTCCGATGCAGACACCGCTCGTTTCCCGTCGGGGGCGATCGCCACTCCCCATACCAAGCTACTATGCCCAGAGAGGGTAGCGAGTTCCCTCCCCTGCTCCAAATCCCACAGTTTCAGGGTGTTATCACCCGATGCAGACACCGCTCGTTTCCCGTCCGGGGTGATGGTCACTGCACTTATATGGTCACTATGCCCAGAGAGGGTAGCGAGTTCCCTCCCCTGCTCCAAATCCCACAGTTTCAGGGTTTTATCATACGATGCAGACACCGCTCGTTTCCCGTCGGGGGCGATCGCCACTGCTCTTACCCAGTCACTATGCCCAGAGAGGGTAGCGAGTTCCCTCCCCTGCTCCAAATCCCACAGTTTCAGGGTGTTATCACCCGATGCAGACACCGCTCGTTTCCCGTCGGGGGTGATGGCCACTGCACTTATATAGTCACTATGCCCGGTGAGGGTGGCTTTTTCCGACCCCGTAGCCAAATCCCACAGTTTCAGGGTGTTATCCCTGGATGCGGAAACCGCTTGTTTGCCGTCCGGGGTGATGGCCACTGCACTTATATAGTCACTATGCCCGGTGAGGGTGCGAATCAGCGGCCCGCCTGGAGGTGTAAGACTGGTGGTGAGGGGACGAAAACAGGGTTTTTTCTGGGCTTGTTTTGCCTGTTCCAGTAAAGCCACAATCTCTGGATTCTCAAAGGACAGCAACCTCCCCCAAAATTGCCCCGCCAGTTGGGTTTTATCGGATTCCAAAACATGAGCCGATAGCCGCAACGCCCCAGCGATTAATTGCAGGGTTTCCGTCTGTTCCGGGTTCAGTAAGACATCCGAACTCATCGCCAAATCGTAATCTTCAATTAAGGCTTGCACCCCGAACTCCGCCAGTTTTGCCTGCATAAAGTCAAAATCCGTCAGCAGCTTCTGTAGTCGTGCAGTTTGGGCAGTGTTAACGAGATGCTTAGGGAATTTTTCTAAGGCATAGCGCCGCTTTTCTGGATATAATTTGTTTAGCCGTTCAATAAAGCTGGTCATAACTCACGGGTGAAAATAGAACAATTTATAGTAGGTTGGGTGGAGCGATCGCGAAACCCAACACACTCGGACTCTAGGCTGGCGGTGGTTGAGTTTTTGTGGGGTTTACTGGGTTCACATAACCTACTCCTAATGCGATCGCTCTCGGTTCACATAACCTACTAAGATGTTGGGTTTCCTGCGTCCACCCAACCTACTACTAAGATGTTGGGTTTCCTGCGTCCACCCAACCTACTAATTATTCTTCATTATTGTTCTCATCTTCTCCATACAAACCATCCCACAAATTATCAACTATATCTAGTTCAATATCCCGCAAAGATACCCCCGCCTTTTGTACCGTCCTCCTATTAAATAAAAATTCCTGAAAACTCTTGTGATAAATACTATAAACCTCCTCATCTTCCATAATTCGATGGCGCAAAAACTGCTCCCATTCATCCAACACCTCCTGCACTGTTAACGGGTCTTCCTCCGCAAAATCCGCCAACAAATCGCAGGATACAGGCTTCTGAGTCTTTGACAATAAATAGATGATTTTTAACTTCGTCCGGGGTAACGGCTTCGTCACCATCCCCATACGCCGCCAATGTTGCTCATAATATTGCTGCAAACCCCTGGGCAAATTTGCCAAGTTCAAAGCCGCATATTTCCCCTGCTCAATATCATCGAGAACATACTTTAAATACATAAAGTTAGTTTCGCTATTCTCCGCCAAAAATTCGATAAATTCCGCCTCTGTCACCCCTTGGGCCGCCAGCCAGCGCTGGGTAGGTTCCCGTTGGCAGCGATAGCGAATAAACCCTTGGATATCGGCTAAATTCGCTTGATAATACTCATCGGACATCATATCAAACTCCTGCTGTGGTGCCGCAACAACAAAAGGCAAAAAATCCGGGCGTTTGGTCAGGACAAAATAGACCCCCTTCGGTAAATTTTCCGGGAGATAAAGCACATTTTGCCCCCGATTTTGCGTGCTTAAATCCACCTCATCCAAAGCATCCACCGCAATCACTAAACGGTCAGTTTTTGCCGCCGCTTCGGTTAATAATTTGCTCAAAAAGTTGCCATTGCGGGTATTATCAGGATGCAGGGGTAAGTCATAGGCTAACCCATAGCGTTCAATCAGTTGAGCGCAGATACTTCCCAGGAAATCTTCCGTGCTGGTGCGGTTTTCCGACAGGATATTAAAATAAGCCAGACATCCCGTTTGCTGTACATATTGCGCTAATAACGCACTCTTACCCACGCCGGGGTCTGCTTCAATGATAAAATAACCCTTGGCTTGTTTCTGGCAAAATTCCTCAATGGCATTAAACACAAATTCTCTGCCAAAAAATTCCTGGGTTTTTTCCTCAATAAAAGCGGCAAAATCCGCCGGAACTGGAATAGTCCCTTTTAAGGTCGTCAGCAATTGATTAAACCGTTCATCTAACACCGGAAAAGAGGCAATAAAACGATCTATTCCTTGATCAAGTTTATCCCGAATTTGTCGGATTTTCTGTTCAGTATCCCCGACCTGCTCTCCGATTTGGTTGAGTAAGTCGTAAGTTAAGGTGTTAAAAACCACAGTATTATATTTAATTTCTAAGCGGAAATAATGCACCAAGCTAGGTACATATAAACTGCGGAAGGTATTCACTAAAACCGGAGGCGCTTCTCGTAGCCACTGGTGTTCCCTTTCAAGACGCTCCATCAATTGACTCCCAATGGTCTGCTGTTGGTTCCCTTGCCAACTCCCCTCACTGCCTTGGGGCTGTTCCCCCTCGACAATTATTAAGATTTGTTCACCATCTTGCTTAATTTGCTGAATTCGTGCTAAAAGTTCATCCTTAAAGTCCTCCCATTCCGGCATCTTCTGACAACAGGTCAGAATTTCCTTTAAACTGCGGTCATGGGCATTAAGTAGTGCCTTCTCAACATCGTGATTGCGCTCCCCCGCTTTTTGTTGCGCCCACTTAAAAGACTCGCCCGCCATAACTCCTAATCCAGCACTGGCTAGGAGGGACAAAACTTCAATCATCATGCGTTAAAAACCCATCGCAACTACCTGAATGGCTCATTCAATATTATCCCCTATTTCCTATTCTCTTATGCCTGCAACCATTGCTCTCATTGCCCACGACAACAAAAAGGATCAAATGGTGGAATTTGTTAAACGCCATAAGGCCTTATTACAACGTTATCCCCTAATTGCTACTGGGACCACTGGACAACGGATTCAAAACGCCACGGGACTCAAGGTTAATGCTCTGTTATCGGGGCCTTTGGGGGGAGATGCCCAGATTTCTGCTCAAGTGGCTGAGGGTCGTGTAAAAGTGGTGGTCTTTTTAATTGACCCCCTCAATGCCCAACCCCATGAACCGGATATTCAAGCCTTACAAAGGATTTGCGCGGTTCATAATGTCGCTCTGGCTACCAATGTCGCCACGGCTGAGTTCATTATGGAGCGTCTGCGACAAAACCGTATTGCCCACTTGATTTTTAACCCGGTTTCGGGTCAAGGAAATGCCCAAGAGGAGTTAAATCTGATTAAACAAATGCTGACTCCGGCCATGAGTGTGGTGGTGCATGAGACGCAGCCGGAGGTTTCGGCCCAGGAGTTGGCGCAAAAGGCGATCGCAGCCCAAGCCGATTTAATTATTGCTTCGGGGGGAGATGGTACGGTGTCTCAGGTGGCGGGGGTCTTGATGGGGACAGATATTCCCCTGGGCATTATCCCCCGGGGAACCGCTAATGCTTTTGCGGTGGCCTTGGGCATTTCTCGCCTGAATCCCATTTCCCATGCTTGCGAGGTCATTGTGGCCGGGAAAACCCGTATTGTGGACACGGCGCGCTGTAATGGTTTACCCATGATTTTATTAGCGGGGGTGGGCTATGAGGCGGAAACGGTAGAACAGGCGAACCGGGAAGCTAAGAATCGTTGGGGGGTGTTGGCCTATATTATGGCAGGATGGCAAAAAATTGATACAGGTATTCTTTTTGAAACCGAAATCACGGTAGATGATACAGTACGCCAGTTTGAAGCGGGGGCGATTACCATTGCCAATGCGGCACCTCCCACCTCTATTTTAGCTCAGGGCAAGGGACAGGTGGTGTTTGATGATGGTGTCCTTGATGTGACCATTGCCACGGCTACGGGCAAGCTAGAGGCCGTACAGTCGATGTTAAAACTGCTTGGTTCGGCGTTGGTGCAGGTGGAGCCCAATCACCCGGATATTGTCCATATCCAAGCCCAAAAGATTAAGGTGACGGCTAATCCTCCCCAAAAAGTGGTTCTTGATGGGGAAATTATTGGCACAACTCCAGTTGAGGTGGAATGTTTTCCCCAAAGTTTAACGGTGCTTTGTCCGGTGGGGCCATCAGTGCAGAATTGACGTACTCCTACACTTCCCTGTCGGGTAAGTGTAGGCTTCTCCTCCGAGATTTCTCGGATTCGCGTTTTATACTGAACCGCTACAAACCTGCTCTAAGGTTTCGATAAAGTTGGGGTAGGAAATGGCGGCGGCTTCGGCCCGGTGGATGGTGGTCGGGGTGGGGGCGGTGAGGGCGGCAATGGCTAAACTCATGGCAATCCGATGATCGGTATAGCTATCTACGCTGGCCCCAGTGAGAGGGGTTTCGCCACGAATTTCGAGGCCGTCGGGGCGTTCGGTAATGTTGGCACCCATGCGGTTGAGTTGGGAGGCGGTGACGGCGAGGCGATCGCTTTCTTTCACCCGTAACTCTGCCGCGTCTTCTATGACGGTTGTTCCCCGGGCATAGGTGGCGGCAACGGCCAGGATGGGGATTTCATCAATTAGGCGAGGAATTAAGTCTCCGCCGATGGTACAGCCCTTTAAAGCACTATGCCGAACTCGCAAATCGGCCACGGGCTCCCCAGTGACGAGGCGTTCATTTTCGCGCTGAATATCTGCCCCCATTAAGGCCAGGGCTTCTAAAATTCCGGTGCGGGTAGGGTTTACGCCCACATTTTCAATCACCAATTCTGAATCCGGTACAATGGCGGCGGCCACTAACCAAAAGGCGGCGGAACTAATATCTCCGGGGACAATCACTTTCTGTCCGGTTAAACCTCCGGTTTGTCCGGTGATGGTGACGCTACACTGTTGAGGGTCTACGGTTAATTTCGCCCCGAACGCTTTTAGCATCCGCTCGCTGTGATCTCGGGAGAGAGAAGGTTCAGTCACCGTGGTTTCCCCCTCGGCGGCCAGTCCTGCTAATAAGATACAGGATTTGACCTGAGCCGAAGCAATGGGGGATTGATAGTGAATGCCTTGGAGGGATTGACCTTGTACCGCTAGGGGGGCGAGGGAGTTTCCTTGGCGACCGTAAATTTGGGCGCCCATTTGGTGTAAGGGTTTGATGACACGGGACATGGGGCGCGATCGCAGGGAATCATCCCCCGTCACCACAAAAAACCGTTCAGGCTGAGAAGCCAACAAGCCCAACATCAGGCGCATGGTGGTGCCGGAATTGCCTGCATTGAGCAGATCCGGGGGTTCTTGTAAGTTACCTAGACCAATCCCCTCCACCGTGACAGAATGGCTATTAAGGGGGGAAATCTGCGCCCCCATTACCCGGAAGCATTCGGCGGTACTGCGGGGATCTTCTCCGAGTAAGAGGCCTTCAATGGTCGTGGTTCCTGATGCGATCGCCCCTAACATCAATGCCCGATGAGAAATCGACTTATCCCCCGGAATTTTCACCCTCCCCTGTAAGGCTAAACCTCCCTTGGGGGGCGTAATAATTAAATCTTGATGGGGGGCATTGGGAACAAGAACAACGAGCATAACTTTATAATGTAATGATTGACCGAATCCAGCCCGACATTCCAATGGGTTGGCTTTTGTGACCCGCTCTACACTGACAACCAACTGAACACTTTGACACTCTCACCGTTAAACCTATTGGTTCTAACGGGAGTCCTATGAATCACATTTAAAGATAGCATAGGAATCGCCGATCCTTAACCCCCAGGCGAATCTTGACAAGTTAAGACCCAAAGTTAGAAGTCAAGAGCATTCCTGGGTCACGCTGCGCGAACGGGAGTCGGGAATAGGGAATAATTCTTAATTCCCTATTCCCTGACCTTGACAAGAGTAGAAAAGGCTTAACTTGTCAAGGTTTGCCCTAGGTCAACGTCCCAACACTTCCACACTCACCGGAGCCACCCCAGAACGAATCAGACCAATTTCCTGAGCCGCACCTCGGGATAAATCAATAACACGCCCGGCAATAAAAGGCCCTCGGTCATTAATCCGTACCACCACCGACCGACCATTATTCAAATTCGTCACCCTCACCCTTGTGCCAAACGGTAACGTCCGATGGGCCGCCGTCATCGCATTCTGATTATAAATTTCCCCACTGGCTGACCGTCTACCGTGAAAATTGGGGCCATACCAAGACGCTACCCCACGATATAAATGGGACGTGGCCGGAGCAGGACGATAGGCCACCGCTTCTGAAGTCGTCCTTCTCTGAGAAGAAACCCTATTCTGAGAACGAGGAGCATGAGGACTCCGCGTCATCACCTTTTCCTCCTTCGGTGGACTTTCCGGCTGACCCACAACCGCCACCTGTATCTCTTTTTCATCCTTGCCCGTTTCCTCCGCAATCACCGCAGAAGTAGGGTATAATCCGATACCGAACCCCAACGCGATAGTTAGGGCTGATCCCCATAAAATTCGAGATTGAATACTCACAGTCGCCTCCTTAGTAGGACATCGTTTTCCCAAGCCCTACAACCTCTTGGTGTCTTCACTCCTAGATCATGGGTGATTTTGCTCAAACGCTTCGACCGCAAAACCAATTCACCGACACCCTTGAAAAAACTCATGACCTAATTTCACAATACCCCCAATCTACGCAAAGCAAAATATTCTTGAGTATTTTTTTATACGATTTACCAAAGCTTTATAAAATCTTCCCAACCTGTAAAGCTAGAGTGAATTAGCCCAATCCTCATGATCCTTCCCGATCCCCTAGCCTCTAAACTCAATAGCCATGATATACTGCACAGAGGATAGAATTGCCATTCTCACGACCGTTTCCCCATCATTTGCAATGCACAACTTCCTCCCCATCGCCTATTTCCAGAACCAATTTGTTCCCTTTGCTGAAGCCAAAATTTCCATCGCCACTCATGCCCTACACTATGGCACCGGAGCATTTGGAGGACTGCGCGGCATTCCTGACCCCAACAATCCGCAACAAATCTTATTGTTTCGGCTAGATGAACATTGTAAACGCCTCAGCAACAGTGCGCGCTTTTTACATTTTGATCTTCCGGCGGACAAGATTCAACAGGTCATTGTTGAATTTATTCAAAAAAATAAGCCCACTTTTTCCTTTTATATTCGCCCCTTTGTCTATACATCTGACTTAGGTATTGCCCCCCGTTTACATAATATCGAAAAAGATTTCTTTGTTTACGGGTTAGAGTTGGGGGACTATTTATCCCCTGATGGGGTAAGTTGTCGGGTGAGTTCTTGGCATCGTCAGGAAGACCGCAGTTTTCCCCTACGGGGTAAAATTAGCGGGGCTTATATTGCCTCTTCTCTGGCTAAAACTGAGGCCGTCGAATCCGGTTTTGATGAGGCGCTATTAATGAATTCTCAGGGCAAGATTTGCGAGGCTTCGGGGATGAATGTTTTCATGGTGCGTAATGGCAAATTAATCACCCCCAGTTATGACCAAGATATTTTAGAGGGGATTACCCGTAATAGTATTGTCACTTTAGCGGAACACTTTGGCATTCCGGTAATTGAACGGGGGATTGATAAGACGGAATTGCTGATTGCTGATGAAGTCTTTTTAAGTGGGACGGCGGCGAAAATTACGCCCGTTAAACAGATTGAAAACTATCAATTACCCAAAGTTAGACCGATTACGGACAAACTACGGGGGAAACTGGTCGCTATTACAGAAAATCGTGACTCTGATTATCAGGATTGGGTGTATAAAGTTCCTCTGAATTAAGCTTAAAAGGCTTCTGAAATGGGGGAAGATGACTTTAATTGTCTCTCGTCTTAACCCTGATCTCTTGCTCCTCGTATTCCTCACATTATCCACTTGACTTGTGCAACAAAATTCAACGGATTTACGCCGATATGCTCCCGCGACGGAGCGCAATCGTCAACCAATTTTAACGGTCTTAAAGCGTGTTCTTCCCCCCACTGGAACGGTTTTAGAAGTTGCCAGTGGTACGGGTCAACATAGTGTTTATTTTGCTCCTCGTTTAAAGCCTCGGCGCTGGTTAACCAGTGATTGTCACCCGGAATTATTAGCAAGTATTAAAGCTTGGCAAGATGGGGAACCGAGTCCGAATTTATATCCGCCTTGTTTTTTAAATGTTTGTGAGGCTCGTTGGCCGGTGGAAAATGGCAATAGTCCGGCGCATTATACGGCCGAGGAACGGGAAAAGTACCCTATTGAAAGTATTGTTAATATTAATATGATTCACATTGCCCCTTGGGAGGCTTGTTTAGGGCTGATGGCAGGGGCCAAGCGGATTTTACCTCGGGGGGGAATTTTGTATCTCTATGGGCCTTTTAAGCAGGGGGGAGTCCACACGGCAGCGAGTAATGAGGCGTTTGATCTGTCTTTGCGATCGCAAAATCCAGAATGGGGAGTCCGTAATCTAGAAACCGTGCAGGAAGTAGCCGCCGATCATAGTTTAACCTGGCTGGAAACTGTCCCCATGCCTGCCAATAATCTTTCCGTCGTTTTTCAACGGGATTAATCCCCTCACAGTAACTTCTTGATACTTTCAATCCACCGTTCAACATCACTCAGCGAAATTTTAAACAAGGAAACAATTCCCACCCCCACTAAGATAATCCCAATCCAGAAATTACTGTTATAGATATACAAGCCCACTAATACGATAAAGTAGGGCGAAACAATCCCACTCAATTGAGAAACCGTGTTAACCAAAGCAGAAGAATTCGGCACAAACTCCGAGGAAGAAACTTGAATATCTTCCTCTTGTTCCTCTTGAGTGTTCAACGGTAAACCCGTATTTTCTAACTCCTGTTTTTCTCGTTCACTCATAATTGTTCCCTCAATGATTTTGCTTCTAGTCTAACCAAAAATCTGGTAAAACAGCATCTTGCACTTGACGAATTCCCTTATTTATGCTACGCAAAAATTGAATATGGAGTTCATCGGGTTCGACGGGAATAATTTGGGCTTTTTCCCCAGTTTTAAAATAATCGATCACCTCATTAGCTGCTTCTAAACCCGTCACATAGGCTTTTTCTTGGGACCAAGACCCATGATCGGTAATAATCCAATCCCCACTTAAAAAGAGATTGGGAATGGTAGTTTTGCGGTGCAATAAGTATTGATAACTCCCCGGAGAGAAATGGGTGACACCTTGACGCACCCGAATCACACTTTTATCAATAATTTTTGCCTCCTTGAGTTGGGGGAGACAGGTAAGCAAATCCCGGTACACCTTAGCGACAATTTGCCGATCCGTCATGGGTAACAATTGATTAGCATGGTAAAAATCCGCCTCAATAACGCTCCCCGTTTCCTCCTTATAATCATCATGGAGAGCATTGAGATCAAAAAATGTCCAGCCCGTGGTGCTATCAAAACCAAAACAAGCGTTAGACGGGAGGGGAATGGGGACTTTTTGATCAAACCAGAGACGAGTGGCTAAAACATCAATCCCGTTGAGATTCATTAAGTTACGGAATTCTGGGTATTGATTCAGGGTCTTACTGCGAGCAATAATCCGTTTAATGCCAATTACACTGAGGGCAAACACAACGGCATCCCCTTCAAAGCGGTCATTTTCACAGATGACAGACTGCACTTGACCGTTTTCCTTGAGCATTAAATCTGTTACTCGTTGATTCGTCAGAACTTGTCCGCCTAATTTTTGGATTTCCCGCACCCAAGGTTTAAAGATCATTTCCCCCACAGTGCCGCGACACCAAACGACATCAAAATTGGGCTGATGAGCCAAGATGAAATAATAGAGCATTCCCAACGCCGCCGCCGCACTACATTGTTCTCCGGGGGCGAACAAACCGACTAATAACATCGGCTCAAAGGCTTCGCGATATAAACGCGCTGACACCCCATATTGTTTAAAGAGTTCTCGGGCTGTCATTTTATCGTAACGTTGCCAAGCGGCCTCAGAATTGTCGAAGTCTAACACCGCATGGAGTAGGGGGAGGGCAGAAAGACGGTCAATGAGGGGGAGGCGTTTAAATTTAGGATAAAAAAAGGTGCCGAGGGGGGCAGGGAGTTGAATTTCATCTTGAAAAATGGGAGACTCAACTTCTAACCCTTGAGGGGAGTATTGAGCGGAACGGGTAAAGGGGGTAAAGGGATCAAGGTTCAGGTGTTCGACTAACCGGAAAATATTGCGGTAAGGATACCAAAAACCATGAATTCCCCCCTCTACAGAACGTCCACCGGGGGTTTTCCAGCCGGCCACGAGTCCACCGGGTTGGGAAGCGGCTTCAAGTAGTGTTACCTGATATCCTTGTTGTGCGAGGTGATAGGTGGCGCTGAGTCCGGCCCAGCCTGCACCCACGACGATGATTCTTTTCGATTCTGGCATTTTTTTCTGGGTCAGGGTTTATAGTTAAGGATGCCATGAGCAGGGAATGAATGGGCTGCCCCTTGATAAGGATTCATGATGCTTGAACACTCTGGAATATTTTCCGGTAAAGTAAGGGGAGTTAGATGCTCTGAATCCGTTTATACTCTATCTCGCTCTCACTCAAGGTTATTATTTTGGCGATCGCTCTGAACAACAACAGCAATGGTACAACCTCAGCAACCCAATCTTTCGAGTTCTTCTCCCTCGTCCAGTGCATTCGTTGGCGAGATTTATGCTAGCGAGATTTACACTGGCGAGACTTATACTAATAACCTTTCCCAGAGCCAAGGGGTACTACAAACGTTGACACCAGAGCCTCAGCAAAATTCCGTTCAAACTCCTGTTGTCCCATCAGAAACAGCGCGTCCGACCCAGCGCTACAAAATGCTGCAACAACTCGGACAGTCTCTCCAGAGCGGTTGTATCACCTATCTGGCTGAAGATACCATTACTCAGCAGAAAGTGGTGATCAAACACTTTGAGGGAACGGAGCCAGATGAGATGGTTTCAGCGTGGCAAAGAGCGAAACCACAAATTCAACGTCTACAAACCATCAATCATCCTCAACTGTTGACCTATCAGTATGGTTTTCCCACCCATTTGGAGCAGGGAACTGGTTTATGTGTAGTACGCAGTTATATTGATAATTGTCAATCCCTTAATCATAGAAAAGATTTATCTTTCCTAGAGATAAAAACAGTTTTTCTGAAGTTATTAGACCTGCTCAGTGAACTACACCAACAGACTCCAGCCATTATTCATCACAACCTCAAACCCGAGAATATTCTGCTAGATGCGCAACTCAACCTCTACTTAGTCGATTTAGGTTGGCCCAGAGAGTCAGAGTCCGACGAACCGGAGACAGTGTGGGGAGATTTGCGCGATGTGGGAATGACGTGGCTGAGTTGGTTTACCCAAACACCTTGGGAGGAAATGTCCTCCGTTGGCGATCGCCTTTCCCTAGCTTCCCTACAAAAACAACTCTCAACCCTCAACCCCGACTTTGTGCAGTGGTTAGAGTGTTTAGTCAATCCAGACCACCCCAGCCCCTATCAATCAGCCCAGCAAGCGAGAAACGCCCTAGAATGGCTGTCCCTAGCCCCCGTACCGGAAGTTGCCCTCAAACAGCCGGCCATAGTAGTTAAAGCCCATCACACCGGAGAAGTTCTCACCCAAACCCTGCGACTCACCCGAGAACTCCCCCCCACCCTGACCGCAGGAACTTGGGAAATTGCCCCCCACTCCGATGATCCCCCCCACAGTCCAACCATTCACCCTTGGATTCGCATTAATCCCGCTCATTTTGACCCCAAACAACGAGACTATCAACTCATTATTGATCCTCATCATTTAACCCTTGGGGAAAGCTACGAACGGCAGATTGTTTTACATCAATATTCTACGCCGGAAGTTAAATATACCCTGAACTTACAAGTTCATCTTATCCCGGCCAAACCTTCCCCCAAAGATTGGCTTCAAGCCCGTTTCACCAAACACCTACCCCGTCTTTTCTTTAAGAAAACCAATCCTTTTGCTTATCTCTCAGAAGAGGAAATTAGATTAGCCCTCACCCGTTATGGTTCTCCCGATTGGACAGAAGAGGATTTTCAACAACTGCTGAGACTGTTAGGAGAAGCGGGTTATGGTTGGCTGAATCCCGAAGGGATTCGCAAGCAATTAGAAATCATGAGTCAACAGTATAAAGCTTAGTGGTTCAAACCCCCCAGATCAAAAAGGTTAAGCTGTGCTGCTCCTTGACCCCAATTTCGAGAGACTCGATTAATTTTTCTCGACCCAAAAAGGGCGAGCGGTTAATCTCAGCTTGTTGTCCGTGTTCACTGGTCAATAAATCCGCTAAAATAGCCAAGAATTGCAGTCATTCATCAAACTTAACTCGGTCAGAGTTGGTGCTAACTGTAGAATTCAACTAAGTTGTGTGTCAGGACTCGGGTAGTCGAACCCCCCTCCTGTCTTAATTTTCATTAAGCAGTTGGTTAAATGATTCCTGATCCATCTTAGGTCTGACGATGATTGATATGGTGTTTTGAGGAGTCATAAAACCGTGAAACTACAATTTAAACAAGAGAAAACGCTTTCTTCTGCCGTCCTGCTCACGCTGTTGGGTTTGTTTACCAGTCCCTTACAAGCTCAAGCAACTCCCGCGTCAGAACTGCTAGCGTCTTCTTCGTCTGCCAAAGCTCAGTCCTCTGTTGAATCATCAGAGTCCACTGTCAGCAACAGTCCCGCCGCATCTACATTAACTGCTGCTGTAACCGGACACCAGAAATCCGAAGGATCTTTTACGGAAGCGTCTCTTCTGCAATCTTCCGAAGCGATTCCTGCCCAAGGCTTTACCAACGCCCAAAAACCGCCTTCCTTCTTTAATACCCCATCTGCTCCCGCCCCATCGTCATCCTCCAACCTCAAGGAAACCCTCGCCAACCCCAGTCAACCGACTCCCGTCATCTTCAACAACCAAGTTGAAGGGGATCCCATGTCCCAAGTGAACAGCGTCACCCAGTTTCGGGACGTTTTTCCCGGGGACTGGGCCTATCAAGCCCTGAGTGACCTTGTAACTCGCTATGGTTGTATTGCCGGGTATCCTGACGGTACCTTCCGAGGCAACCGCGCCCTCAGTCGTTATGAATTCGCCGCCGGACTCAACGCCTGCTTACAACAGATTGAGCGCATCCTTGCCGAGTCCACCGCCGACCTCGCCACCCGGGAAGACCTCGAAGTGCTACAGGCCTTAATGCGCGAATTTCAAGGGGAACTCGAAATGCTAGGCGGTCGCATCGATGCCCTCGATGCTCGGATCACCTTCCAAGAAGATAATCAATTCTCCACTACGACCAAACTCTTTGGTCAAGCCATCATCGGGATTCAAGGCCGTGACGGGGGAACTTTCGACTTCTTGGGACTTCGTTTCCAAGACCGTCAAGAAAGCATTAACGTCGTTGCTAATGCTCAACTGAGCTTATTCACCCAATTTAGTCCCCGGAGTTTACTGCTCACCAGCTTCCAAGCAGGGACAGGAAGCACCGTCGATTCCTTCGCAGGCGATCGCAGCCTACCCAGCCAATACCGGAACTTTGTCGGATTAGCCTACGAAGGCGACACCAACGCCAACCTCTTCCTCAGTGACCTCAACTACCGTCACCTCTTCGGCAACAACCTAGCCGTCATGGTTGGCCCCCGTGGGATTAGCCCCGTCAACGTCTTCCGAGGCTCCAACCGAGTAGAAAGCGCCGGGAGTGGCCCCCTGTCACGCTTTGCCCAACGTAACCCCATCTCCAGCATCGGGGGCGGTCAAGGCGGTATCGGGTTAGACTGGCAAATTTCCCCCATCGCCAGTTTACAAGCCGTTTACTCCTCCAGCGACCCCGAGAACAGTTTCCCCGGCACCATCTTTAACGGTGGACTCTTTGGCGGGGACTACGCCGCCACCACCGCCGGGTTACAAGTAGTCCTCTCCCCCACCGACGACATCGACGTAGCCCTGCAATACATCCATTCCTACTCCCCCTTGGGCTTACTGCTCACCGGATTAGGCGATGATCAACTAATCACCAGTAACAGTGGAGCCTTCCTCCGCGCCCCCATGCAGACCAACGCCTTTGGCTTTAACACCGAATGGCGGGTAACACCCAGATTTACCCTAGGCGGTTGGGTCGGCTATAGCACCTCCAGCTACCTCCCCGGCTCCGGAACCGTGGAAACCCTCAACTGGATGGCCTTCCTGAACTTCCCCGACCTCGGTGGTCAAGGCAACCTCGGCGGCCTCTACTTTGGGCAACCCCCCAAAATCACCAGCAGTAACGTCTCCCAAGGCGGTCTAGGTCGGAATATCCCCGGCTTCTCCCAAAACGTCGTCAACCCCCCGGCTGGCGGCCAACCTGCCACCAGCTACCACCTCGAAGCCTTCTATCGGCTACGTCTCACCGATAACATCAGCATCACACCGGGCGTGATCTTCGTCTTTAACCCCGGTCACAACAGCAGAAACAGCACCGTCACCATCGGCGCGTTGCGCACCACCTTCAGCTTCTAGAGTGGCACTTAAGACCTGACAAGAGGGGGACTTTGTTCCCCCTTTTTAATCTGTTCTCCCCTCTTGGTCTTCTCCCTGCTCTAGAGTCAGTAACTTTTAATACTTCGACCCTAGACTTAATTTCAGATCATTGATCTCGATCCAAAACAGAAGGGTAAAGAAGCCAGAAAAGCCCAAAGAGCAAGCAGGGGAGTTTTTAGAAACAAGGCAATGCTTTCTAGAATCGAGGAGAGAGCCTAGAAGTCCCCAATCAGGCGGATTGATCACAGATAAAAACGCAACAAAATTAGTACATTTTGCGGATGTCATTTACTCTAAAATCGTGACTTTTTCTGCGTATGTTCTGTGACTAAAATCACCAGTCCCCTTGAAAAATTACTCAGAAAAATTTTTCTAAAATTGGGAACACTTGGGAAACCCCTCCCGTCATAGGAGACAACAGAAGAGAAAAAAGCCCTAAAATGGGCAGTTGTAAACCAGTCCCGCAATCTTTTCTCTTTTCCTTCTGGGGCTTCTACCTTCTCTCTCCCAATCTAAACTGGCTGTACTTCAAGCTTGCTTCTAGGAGTCCATCCAACAGCAAGAGACTTCTAAATCAACAACAGTCCAACTCATCTTCATTTTACTTGTGGAGTATTTCACTATGGTTTCTCAATCAACTCGTCAAACTGCACTGTTTTTAGGTCTGGCCGGAACTTTTGCCCTCGGCGTTGCTCCTGCGGCTCAAGCTCAAATCCCTGTGACGGGTGGTAGCATTCAAGGTGAAGCAGCATTCTTTATTCCCTCTCAAAACCCAGAAGGGAATGTTAGCCTGTTTGACATCGGTATTAACCAACTGCGCATCGTTAGCCCCAACGGTGTCCTGACTAACCCCAACTTTATCCCCACCGGAAGCTACTTTGATGATGGTGGCAACGGTAAAGTGAACGCCGGAGACACGGGGTTATTACAAGGTCAACTGTCTGGGGTTGCTTTTAACGGTAATGGTTTCCTCGTTCCCTTCTCCCGTGTTGATACGATTCTGAGCTTCAAGGTTGGTTTCTTCGACAGTAACCCCCTCAATGTTCCAGGTACCTTAATCCGACCTGAAGTTGCTGCTCCTCAACTGTTCCTACCCTATCTCTCCAATGTTCAAGGAACTGGCTTCACCCCCACTGAAGGAAAACTGCAAATCGGTCAGATTGATGCCAATATTGACAACGGTTTGATTGACTTACCCTCTGACTACCGCTTTGTTCAGACGGCTGGTGCAACTCTTCCTGAAGTTATCCCCATCGCTACTCAAAAAATCAAATTTGAGTTTGAAGGGAAAGACGTTACTCTGAACCGAGGTGGTAGCAGCACCAGCAGCAACACCAGCACAAGTGGCACCAGCACAAGTGGCACCAGCACAAGTAGCACCAGCACAAGTAGCACCAGCACAAGTGGCACCAGCACAAGTGGCACCAGCACAAGTGGCACCAGCAACACCTCTAGTTCTTCTGAGAATCAACTAGCAACCGCCCAAGGGACTGACCTTGATTACTCTGATGGCAGTCTCCGGGTGTCTGGTGAAGCGACCAAGTTCAAAATTGAATCCGTTGGTGGTGGTAGTCGCAACAAGTTCAAGATTGAAGGGTCTGGTGCTATTGACTTTGCGATGGCTAACCTGCAACAAGTGGGCGATGTCACCGAGAAAAACCGTGCTTCTTTAGACTTGGCTCGCTCGCTGAACTATAAAATTGATGGTCAAGCAAGTGGTTATTTTGCACTGCTGAACTCCACTGCTACCGCTTTTAGTGGCAGCAACTTACGCGGCGACAAACCCGTTGAGTTTAAAGTGAAGCAAGATAGCACGAATTTTGAATTAGATGGTAAATTCCGAGGCGATATTCAATTCCTGACCCAAAGTGGTGTTGGTGAAGTCAATGTATCTCGTCTGTCTCGTAACTACAAGTACGAAAACTTGGCCGGAAATCCCACGTTCTTAGCCCTGCGGAATGCTGGTACGGAAGTAAATGTTAACTTCTTAACTGTTAACCAACGGGAATTCAAAACCCGCGATGTGTTCAAAGTTGGTCGTTTTAGCTTCAATGTTCTCGACGGTGGCAAAATCAAATTTGAGGATGTGAAAGTTGAAGTCACTCCTGCCAGTGTTGAATTTGAACAACAAGAGCGCATCAGCAACGAAATCAAAGTTAAATTTGAGCGCAACAACCGCTTCAAATTTAATCCCGCGATTGTGAATATCTTCACAGGTCGGGGCGGTCGTGGTCGCTTCTTGGTCTTAGGTTCTCCTATCTACTTTGTGAATCAAACAGCACAAGTTGATGTCCAGTTTGGTGAAGTCTCTGGTGTTCGTTACTTAGTCGCTTCTCGCGGTCGTGGTCGTGGTTTAGCGTTGGGTTACAAACTCCGTGGTCCTTCTAGCCGTGCTTTCCCCTCTTTGGTTGGTTTAAGCGAAATCTCTCAAGAGGAAGCTGAATCTATCTATGATCAACTGGCGGCTGATGAGGATGATCTCGATTTCGGCGCTGATGTTGATGATGACACCGACTTAGATGTTGATGATGATGATGATTTAGACGTTGACGACGACGAAGTTGAAGTTGATGACGACGACGAAGTTGAAGTCGATGACGACGCTGAAGTTGAAGTCGATGACGACGCTGAAGTTGAAGTCGATGACGACGCTGAAGTTGAAGTCGATGACGACGCTGAAGTTGAAGTCGATGACGACGCTGAAGTTGAAGTTGATGACGACGCTGAAGTTGAAGTCGATGACGACGCTGAAGTTGAAGTCGATGACGAAGGGATTGAATTAGAAGGAATCGAAGGTTTGGAAGAAATTGATCCTAGTATTCTTCCTAACTAATTCACGACTCCATGCTGAATAAAGTTCTCTGAATAAATAACCCCGCTCATTTAATGTGAGCGGGGTTTTTCTGATATGAAATACCGAAATGTTAGCTTGTTGGGTGGTGAGTTGTTGGGTTATGCTGGCACTCCACCCAACCTACAGATAATTTCAAGGTTTCTTACTGTTGGGTGGTGATTTGTTGGGTTGCACTGGGTTCTACCCAACCTACAGATAACCTTCTTTTTTTCTCTCTAATCTAGAAAGATATCGTCTGTTTCGTCCCCATACTCCCACTCTAGATTAGGCATGGCATCAAAGGCTTGACGTAGGGATTCTTCCCAGAGTTTGCGCATTTTGGCTAAGTAGGGCGCACCTAGGCGTAATTGGAGACGGTGACGCAAGACTAGGGTATCTCGTTCATACATGACTAAATTAATCGGAGGTCCGACGGATAGGTTAGACTTCATGGTTGAGTCTATGGAAAGAAGGGCGCATTTAGCTACGGCTTCTAAGTGGGTTTCATAGCTGAGAGTCCGATCTAATATGGGTTTACCGTATTTGGTTTCTCCAATTTGGATAAAGGGGGTTTCTTTGGTGGCTTGGATAAAGTTGCCTTGGGGATAAACTAAATACAGTTTGTGTTTTTCTCCGGGGAGTTGTCCCCCTAATAGTAAACTGCACTTGTAGTCAATATTATCTCGCTCTAACCAAGGTCTATCTCGCTCTTGAACTTCACGAATTTTACTGCCCACGTAATGGGCAATATCATAAAAAGAGTTCAGGGTGTGTAGGTTGGTTTCAGTTTGATTTTCAATGTCTCGTTCTAGGGCGGTAATTACACTTTGGGTAATGGCGAGATTCCCGGATGTACAGATAATAATAACTCGTTCTCCGGTTACGGAAAAATCAAATAGTTTCCGATAGGTGGAAATGTAATCTACTCCGGCATTGGTGCGTGAGTCGGCGGCAATGACCAGACCGGAGCGTGTGATAATGCCTAAACAATATGTCATACCCTGTGTTAGTTTAGATTGAAAGCTAAATTGCGTCACTCAAGCTTTTTTATGGTGAAAAATAGAAGTTAAAGCGGCTATTTTTAAGCCAGTATTGTCTGTTTCGCTCAAAATATTTAAGTTTAAATATTAGGGCAAGGGTTGAACCATTTTGATCAAAAGTACGGTCTTGAAGTTAGGGTCATGACAATACAATATGAGCCTTTTCTATCTTAGCCCAAAATTGCGCGGGTTTTGGTTAAGTTTAGCTTTGGTGAAAGCTTATCTGAATGGAGTTAAGTTGTACCCGCGTCAGAAAGAAGGTTGGGGACAGGATGAATGGCGACCTAACCCCAAAATGGGTTAGTCTTAGGCAGCACGAAAAGCAAGTGTGACTTGTTAAGATTCTACAAGCCTTGGGAGGCAGGGCTTTTGCCTGTGGACGCTGAGTATGGGATGTTGATGGGATGGCGTGGCGGTTTGCGGATTGGGGAGCAGAAGGGTTCTCGATTGTGTTGTTCCGGGGTGCTATGGTTGGGGATAGGGTGTGCAAGGGGTACGGATGCTCGGTTAATCGCTGAGGGGGTGGATCAGGTGTTCGGAGATTATGATCTCGCAGGGGAGGCGATCGCAGGAGTTGCCACTTTGGATATAAAAGCCCATGAAACCGGGATTTTAGCCCTCTGTCGCGATCGCCATTTCCCTCTAAAAACCTTTACAGGCCAGCAACTCCAAGGGATTCGGGTTCCCACTCCCTCGGGGGTAGTGCAGCAGAAAGTCGGCATCCCCAGCGTTGCGGAAGCGGCTGCCCTTTGTGCGGCCGGGGGACAGGGGGCTGTGTTGTTGGTGCCGAAGCAAATTATCAAGCAAGCTGGGCGCAAGGGGGCTGTCACCCTTGCCGTTGCCGTAGAGCGAAAATCGGAAATGTCGTATTAAGCAAGGTTGACATCCTCCCCGGCCTAAAGGCACGGGGATTCCCAGTCTGTCCACATTCAGTGGACTCCTGATGGGTAGACAGACAAGCAACCGCCCCAGATTGGGGTCTAACACTGCTTAACGCCTGTCCATTCAGGTCGGCAAGCCCTGCCGCCATAATATTTACACTGGCATTCACATCCCGGTCTTGTTCTGCACCACAGGTGAATTCGTTATGATGATTGATGGGGAGGGTGCGGTCAATAATTCGCTCAAAAGCACAAAAATACATGAATTCAATTCAACAAGCGCAGGAAATTTACCAAAGTTTTCCCAGACGGTTTCACAGTCTGATGTTAAGCACGGTCAGTGGGGAGGGGGTGCCAGATGCCAGTTATGCACCCTTTATTATGAATGCCCAGAAACAAATTTATTTATTTGTCAGTGGTTTATCGACCCATACCCAAAATTTGTTAGTCCGTCCTCAAGCCAGTGTGCTGTTGATTGAAGATGAAGGGAGCGCTCAACAGATTTTTGCTCGTTGCCGTTTAAGCTATCTTTGTCAAGCAAAGTTCATGGAACGTAACACTGGGGAATGGCAGTATATTGCCGATCAATTTCAGGAAAAATTTGGGGATATTGTGACGGTATTTCGGCGTTTACCGGATTTTCGGGTGGTGGAATTAACTCCGACTCAGGGGCGGTTTATTTTAGGCTTCGGGGGGGCGTATCATATCCGAGGCAATGATTTAAACCGCTTGGTGCTAGAAGAGAGAGGAAACCCCAATTCGTCATCAAAGTAGGGGATTTCCTGCTCCTTCTAGGATTGACACCGGGGGGAAATTAGAGGGCACCCAAACTGGCTAAACCCAGAATTGCCCCGGCGCCGAGGATATGCCCAAAGCTGGTGGTGGCTAACAGGGCGGGGAAACCCATCCCCCCGAAAAAGGGAGACATGGGCAGGGCGGGGCCTACGCTGGGTTGTTGAACGGTGAATTTGGCGAAGGCGATCGCAATAATATTACAAACAATCATCACGATGGCGACTTTCGGGCTCCAGCTTACGGAAGTTCCACCAACAGCAGCAAGTAAAAGGGTATGAGTCAAGGGTTTTCTCCTTTATTCCAATTATTAACATGGCTTTTGACGACTCATTTTGCCACAAAATCGCCCAGGGGGATACACCCCGGATCAATTATCAATAATCAATTATCAGTTGTTGTCCTAGGCTTTAAATTGTTTCAAGCGCGCTTTAACCGCTTGAATTACAGTTTCAATGACAAATACTCGGGCATAGTATTTATCGTTTCCGGGGACAATCGTCCAGGGCGCTCCGGGGGTGCTAGTGCGTCCAATAGCTTGGTTAATCGCCACCTCATAAAGGGGCCATTTTTCCCGGTTGCGCCAATCTTCCTCAGTTAATTTATATTGTTTGAGGGGATCTTCTTTGCGCTTTTCAAAGCGGGCTAATTGTTCCTCGGGGCTAATATGTAACCAGAATTTGACTAACACATAATTACTGGTCACTAATTGGGCTTCAAATTCGTTAATTTCTCGGTAAGCTCTACGCCATTCTGCCTCTGTGGCAAACCCTTCCACTCGCTCCACTAATACCCGACCATACCAACTGCGGTCAAAAATGCCAAATTTCCCCGCTGCTGGGAGTTTCCGCCAAAAGCGCCAGAGGTAATGATAAGTATGTTCTTCCTCTGTGGGGGCAGCGTAGGCATTGACTTCATAACTGCGGGGATCGAGAATATCGGTAAAGCGTTTAATCGCTCCCCCTTTTCCGGCTGCATCCCACCCTTCAAAAACCAATAGAACCGGAATTTGATGTTTATGAATTTGTAATTGCAGTTGAAGTAATTCCAGTTGAGCGTTACGCAATTTTTCTTTATATTCCTCTCGATCCAGTTTCAGAGCAAGGTCTACTTTCGCTAGAAAATCCGGTTCTGTGGGCAGCAATTGGACTTGTGGGGTGCTGGGGGGAACAGGCTGTTGGATGGCCTGACGATCTAAGGCACTGGTAAGGGTAGAAACCAGTTGTGATAATACTTTGACCCTAGTCCAACGTTTACAGTTGCCCTCCACTAAGACCCAGGGCGCTACACCTGTACTGGTGTGAAGAAACATCTCTTCGGCTAAGGCACAGTATTGAGCGTAATATTTAGCTTGTAACCAATCTTCGGGACGCACTCGCCAAGCGCTGAGTTCATCTTTCGCGAGGGTTTTGATGCGTTTTTTGAGTTCTTTGCGGCTGATATGGATAAAGAACTTGGCGATCGCAACTCCATCCTCGACCTGTTGACGTTCAAAGGCGTTAATCTGCGCCATCGCTTGGGGGGCCTTATATTCCGGCAATTTGTCAAACAGACGATCCTCTAAAACATGGGTATACCAACTATGGTAAAAAATGCCAAAGCTTCCCCGGGGTGGCAGTTGTTGCCAAAAGCGCCATAAAAACGGATATTGTTCCTCCGTGGGGGTGGGGGCGAGGGTAGGATGAACAGAAAACCCTCGGGGGTCCATTGAGTTGACCATTTTTTTCACGAGGGACCCTTTCCCCGTCGCAGACCATCCTTCTAAAACCACAATCAAGGGTAGTTGACGCTCCCAACAGGATTGTTGTAGGACTTGTAACTGCTGCATTAAGTCCTCAACTTGGGTTGTATAGGTGTCTTTGTCGAGGGAATGTTCCAGATCCAGAGTATCTAACATAGAGTAGTAAGTTCTCGTGGGTTCATCCCTAACTCTAGCAAGAGAGCCGTGAAAGGTGAGTCAAGGTCAGGGAATTGATAATTGATAATTGATAATTGTTCCCCCTGCCCCCCTGCCCCCTTGCTCCCCTGCTCCCCTGCCCCCCT
>NZ_JAIHOM010000237.1 GCF_026130165.1 Spirulina subsalsa FACHB-351
CCCCCCGTCATCCCGCCTGCCCCATCCGTCATCCCGCCTGCCCCGCCCGTCATCCCGCCTGCCCCATCCGTCATCCCGCCTGCCCCGCCCGTCATCCCGCCTGCCCCGCCCGTTACACCAACCACCACAGTAGAAATCCCCGAACTCACCGCCACCACCTTCACCATCCCCGAACCCCTCACCGAACCCGGCGGAGCAGGACAAGCGATGCTACGTTCCCAGGGGCAACAACCCCAACAACTCCGACCTAACGGCGTACATACCCGCATCATCCCCACCTGGACACCGGGCCTATATCAATAACCGGGTGTTAAAAGGGCGCAAGCGTTGCGCCCCTACAATCCCATACACCCGTAGGGGCGGATCGCATCCGCCCTCGCATCCGCCCTCGCATCCGCCCTCGCATCCGCCCAATCGTCCACTAATAGGAAGCCCCCACACAATGGGCGCAAGCGTTGCGCCCCTACAATCCCATACACCCGTAGGGGCGGATCGCATCCGCCCTCGCATCGGCCCTCGCATCGGCCCTCGCATCCCCCCCAAATATTCCCAAATTCAAAAAAATATCCTGTCACCGTGAACCCCTCAATTAACCCCATTCCCTTCACCGCCGCCCTCACCCTCGCCCTCGCCACCGCAGCCCCTGCCCAAACCCTCCCCGCCAACCTCCTCAGTGCCGACAGCATGGGCCAAGTCACCAACGTGAACCAACTGCGGGACGTAGACCCCAACGACTGGGCCTATACCGCCCTCAACGACCTAATCCAACGCTACAACTGTCTCCGGGGTTATCCCAACGGCACATTCGATGGCCAACGCCTCCTCAGCCGCTACGAATTCGCCGCCGGACTCAACGCCTGCGCCAATACCCTTGAAACCCTACTCACAGACAACACCAATCGCGCCACCCGTGATGACCTCGAAACCCTGCGCCGTCTGATGCAGGACTTTGAAGCCGAACTCGCCACCCTCGACGGTCAAATCAACAATCTAGAAAGCCGCGTTAATCGTCTCAGCGATAACCAATTTTCCACGACCACCAAACTCTATGGCCAAGTGGTGATGGGACTGCAAGGACGCTTGAGCAACAGCGCCGATGCCCAAAAAGCCGACGGAACCTTTGGCAGAGACGGCAACCCCGACACCCCCGACCCCAACGACACTATCAGCTTTGGCTACAACGCCCAACTGACCCTACTCACCCAATTCAATCCCCGCAGTTTTCTCCTCACTGGGATGCAAGCAGGCAACCTCAACACCAGCGACTTCACCAGTAATTTTGGTCTGCTCAATAACAATTTCACCCGCCTCGGCTACGAATCCAACACCAACAACGACCTCATCCTGAGCGATGTTAGCTATCGCCAACTCGTCACCGACAACCTAGCCATGATCATTGGTCCGGCTGGCGTGAACCCTGTCAGCGTGTTCCGTGGCCCGTCACGGGTCGAAAGTGCCGGATTTGGCCCCCTGTCTCGCTTTGCCCAACGTAACCCGATCATCCAAATCGGCGCAACCACTGCCGGGATCGGTTTTGATTGGCAACCCACCCGACAAATCAGCCTGCAAGGGGTTTATTCCGTTCCCTTCGCCAATGCGCCCAGGGCCAGTCTGCTCAACGATAGCTACACCGCAGGTCTGCAAGCCTTCATCACGCCCACCGAGAACATTGATCTGGCACTGTATTATCTCCATGCCTATTCTGGTTCCAACGCCGGACGGCTGCAAACCGGAGTCGGGGATAGTGATATTTCTTCCTTTACCGCAGCGCGATTTAATACCGATGCCTTTGGAGCAACGGCTAACTGGGCTATTACCGATGGTGTCACCTTGGGCGGCTGGGTCGGGTTTACCACCTCCCGCCAGGTGAATCATGCCGGGTCGGTGCAAACCCATAACTGGATGGTTTCGTTGCAATTCCCGGATCTCTTGGGTCAGGGGAATTATGGCGGGATTTTCTTTGGGGTTCCGCCCCGGATTACCCAAAGCAATTTGACGGTGAATGGGGTGTTAACGGGAAATTTACCCAGCATTTATGAGGGGAATTTAGTCACCAATACCAATGGCGGACGGCGAGACAGCACCTATCACCTGGAAGCCTTCTATCGCTGGCGGTTGTCTCGCCATGTCACGCTCACGCCGGGGGTGATTTTGCTGCTCAATCCGGGTCATAATGCCGGGAGCGATCGCATTTTGATTGTAGGATTGCGGACTACGTTTTCATTCTAGTTGACAACTCCCCGCCGTAAACGGTCGGGGATTCTCGTGTCACAGGGAGACTCTAGCTGGAGTATAAACTCCAACCCCGATATCTTTACCCTCGACGAGCGTTGATACGGTCTGCCCGACCGCA